>NZ_JBYOJS010000030.1:0-49538 GCF_057798895.1 Cupriavidus sp. 22TCCZM04-2 | reverse complement strand
CGACCGAGGCTGTGTGAAAACGTCCCGATCGCCTAGACTGAGTCAACGCATTCAGACTGGGGGATCGGATGAAGCGATTCATAGAGGGAGAAGACCGCAAGCAGGCTACGCTGCTTCCAGAATGCCTCGATGATTTCATCGCCGAGGATAACCCCGCCAGGATCATCGACGCGTTTGTTGAAGAGTTGGATCTCGAGTCGCTCGGGTTCGAAGGTGCCAATCCCTCAACTACAGGTCGCCCCTCATATCATCCTGCCGTCCTGCTGAAGATATACATCTATGGCTACCTCAACCGGGTCCAGTCCAGCCGCCGTCTGGAGCGCGAATGCCAACGCAATATAGAGCTGATGTGGCTGACCGGTCGACTGGCGCCGGACTTCAAGACGATTGCAGACTTCCGCAGGGATAACAGCACAGGCATTCGCAATGTCTGCCGTCGTTTCGTTGTGTTGTGCCGCGAGTTGAAATTATTCTCGCAGGCCATGGTCGCCATCGACGGCAGCAAGTTCAAGGCAGTCAACACTCGGGACCGCAATTTCACTGCTGGCAAGGTCGACAAGCGTCAGCAGCAAATAGAGGAAAGCATCCAGCGGTATCTGAGCGCGCTGGAAACTGCGGATCGCACGCAGCCAGCGGACATAGAACTCAAGACAACTCGACTGCGTGAGAAGATCGCGCAACTGCGCCAGCAGATGCATAGCCTTGACCAGATTAAGGAAGAACTCAAGACGCTGCCAGATGGACAGATCTCGATGACCGATCCCGATGCGCGCTCGATGGCGACGAGTGGCAAGGGCTCTGGAATGGTCGGCTACAACGTACAGATGGCCGTGGATGCCAAGCACCATCTGATCGTCGCCCATGAGGTCACCAATATTGGCAGTGATCGGGCGCAACTCAGTTCGATGGCTCGAGCCGCTCGCGATGCGATGGGGAGGACCAGGCTTAAAGCCATAGCTGATCGTGGCTACTTCAGTGCGCTGGAGATCAAGGCGTGCGCGGATACGGGCATTGCTGCCATCTTGCCAAAGCCAGCAAGGTCCAGCGCGAAGGTGGGTGGTCGATTCGTTCGGGCAGACTTCATCTACATTGCCCGAGACGATGAATATCAATGTCCCGCCGGTGAACGTGCGATATACCGCTTCACCACGGAAGAACATGGACTGCAGCTACGCCGCTATTGGAGCAGTGCTTGTCCGCGGTGCTCAATGCGGTCGAAATGCACGCCGAGTCCGTACCGGCGCATCTCCAGATGGGAGCATGAGGAAGTGCTGGAGGCCGTCCAGCGCCGGCTCGACAAGACGCCAGATGCCATGACGGTTCGCAGGCGAACGGTCGAGCATGTCTTCGGAACCTTCAAACATTGGATGGGCTACACGCACTTCTTGACGCGCACGCTACCCAATGTAGGTACTGAAATGAGCCTGCATGTTATGGCGTACAACCTCAAGCGTGTGCTCGGAATTCTCGGATTCTCGAAAACAATGAAGGCGATGCGCCTGGTGGGTGCGTAAGCACCCATTTACGCCCAAAAAAATGGGCTGAAGATCGCCCTCAGGGCTCCCATTAGCACTATTCGCCCGTTTCGACGTCATCCCACGACAGAATTAGCCGAAAATTCGATAAGGCAGGCTACGCCCCAGAGGGAGCACGCATTGGTCGATTCGAGAGACGTTTCCACACGGCCTCGACCCATTTCCGATGTTCGCCCCAGTTGAGGCCCGTGACCGTTTTGGCCGAAAAGACGACATCCGGCCCGCGGGTGCAATAGCCGCACCCCGTCCCGAATGCCATCATTCATCAGCACAGACGGTACATGCGCTCAAGAATGGAGATTTATCCTACGACCGGCGCGACAGGAACAAAAGGGCTGCCACCGCAACCACCGGCCCGACCGCAAGTGTCAGCAGCGCAACCGAAAACGAATGCGTCTGCCCATAGAAGTAGCCCACCACGAGCGGTGACATGGCGCTGCCGGATTGCCAGATCGCATTGGTCAGGCCAGCGGCGGCACCGGCGGAGTTGCGGCCGGAGGCATCGCTTACCTGTGCCATGAGCACGGGCGTATAGCCGAATCCGACCGCGCCCAGCAAGGGGGCGATCAGGTAGAACTGGGTGATCGTGGAACTTTGTCCGAAGACCACCAGCATGACGGCAAAGGCGGACAAGCACAGGATGGAGATCCGCTTGCGGGCGTTGCTGTGCAAGTCGGAGAGCCATCCGAGCACCGGCTTTGCGATGACTGCGCCAATGCCGAACGTGGCCGCAATCGAACCCGCCGTCACCGGCGTAATGCCGTATTGCCTGGTCATCAGTGCATTGGCCCATGCCCCGAAACCCACAGTGGCCCACAAGCCGCCGCAACCGGCAATGGCAAGCAGGATGAGGTTTCGGTGCTTCAGCAGCACCACGACGTCGGCAGCTTTGATGCGCGACATGGGCGGCTCTCCTTCGGGGGCGTCGCGCAAGACAAACCAGGCGACCGCCGCGCACGCCAGCGTAATCATTCCCAGCAGGCGAAAGGCGCTTTGCCAGCCATACCACTGCGAAATGGTCGGCACCGTGGCATTCGTGAGCACGATAGCCAGCGACGTGGCTGTCGTGTACAGGCCCATCGCGCGGCCGCGGTCCTTGCGGAACCACGCCGCGATGATCTTCATGCCGGCCGAATAGTCCGCGCCGGCGGCCAGGCCCATCGCGAACTGGATGGCAATGCCGGTCCACAGGGTATGCGCGAAGCCGAAGCAGAACGTGAGCACGCCCAGCGGCACGAGTGCCAGGGTCAGCGTGGCGCGGCCGCCCAGCACGTCGGTCAGGATGCCGCCCGCGATATTGGCGAGCACATAGCCGATATAGAAGGCCGTGATGAATGCGCCGAGCATAGACACCGCCAGGCCCAGCGTTTGGCCGACCGGCGCGGCAACGCTGCTCCACGCCACGCGATCCACATAGCTGAGCAGGAACGCCGCCCACACCACCGCCAGCACCACCCAGCGGTATCGTGATGCGTCGGCATTCGCGGGCGACGCGGCATCGACCGCCTTCTCCGCCATCGAAAGGCTTGTCTTCATGGTCTCCTCCATCGCGGGCGTGTGCGTGGGAGCACTCCGCGTAGTATCAGATGTATTGGGTACAGACGTCCGGAAATATTTCCGCGGACGGCGGCTCGGTCGTCCGCTCTTCTTGCTGCATGGTTTCCATCGATGGCAGTTGCCTGTCATCACCGGGTATGGCTTACAAGTCCAGTACGAGTGTCCGCGACCTCGCGCGTGAGCAGCACGGTGTGAACTGATCGTTCCTTGCCTGCTCCTCGGGAGACAGGTAGAGGTCACGATGGTCGGGTTCGCCTTCGAGCACACGTACCAGGCAGGTGCCACAGATACCCTGTCCACAGGACACCGGCACTTCCACGCCGGCGTTGGCCAGTGCCTCGGCTACGCTTTGCTCCGCCGGGACGACCACGGTCTTTCCCGAACTGGCGAGCTTCACTTCGAATGCACCACCGGCGGTATCGACGGTGGCCGCGAAGAACTCATAGTGCAGGCGCTCTTCTGCCCAGCCAAGCTGGCGGGCCGTGTCGAGCACCGCGTCCATGAAGCCCTTTGGTCCACAGACATAGAGATGCACCTTGGCGCTGGCCTCAGCCAGCAGGGCCTGGATGTCGAGCCTTTGCGCCGGGTCTTCGTCGTCGAAGTGGAGTTGCACCCGCTCGGCATACGGTGCGCGTCCAAGTTGGTCGACAAAGGCGGCGCATCGTCGCGAGCGGGCGCAGTAATGCATGGCAAATGGAAGTCCTTGGTTCGACAAGGACTCCGCCATGCACAGCATCGGCGTGATGCCGATGCCGCCAGCCAGCAGCAGGTGCCGGGCGGCTTCCGGCTCGAGCGGGAAGTGATTTCGCGGTGTACCGATCTGCAGCGTGCTGCCCTCTTGCACGGCCTCGTGCATGGCGCGGGAACCACCGCGCGACTGTGCGTCGTTCAACACGGCGATCACGTACCTGTGCTGCTCGGAGGGCGGGTTGCACAGCGAATACTGCCGTGTCACACCGCCTGGAATGTGCACGTCGATGTGCGAGCCGGCGGAGAATCGCGGCAGCGGTGCACCGTCAAGGTCGGCCAGTTCGAAACTGCAGATGCCTTCGGCCTCCATCTGCTTGCGCACCACGCGCACGGTGAGTTGGGATGCACCCATGACGCCCTCCTACATCACATGCAAGCCACCATCCACCATCAGCGTGGTGCCGGTGATGAACGAAGCCTCGTCGCTGGCCAGCCAGAGGATTGGCCACGCAATCTCGTCGGGCGAGGCCCAGCGCCCGAGCAGGGAGGTGTCCTGGCGCTGCCCCTTGAGTACGTCCAGGCTCTTGCCGGCAGCCTCGGCGCGGCCGATATGGAAGTCCGTCAGGGTCGAGCCTGGGCACACCGCGTTGGCCCGCACGCCGTGCGCCGCTTCCTCGAAGGCGAGGGTACGCGTCATGGCCAGCATGCCCGCCTTGGTGGCGTCATACAGGCCCATGCCCTTGCGCCCGGTCACGGCGTAGCAGGACGACACGTTGACGATGCTTCCCTGGCCGGCGGCGCGCAGCAGCGGCAGCGCGGCCTTGCAGTAGTTCGAGGTACCCACCAGGTTGACATCGATCATGGCGTGCCACTCTTGCGGCGTGGCATCCGCCATCGCCGAATAGTTGCGCATGGCGGCGTTGTTCACCAGCACGTCCAGCCCGCCGAACTTGTCCGCCGCTTGCCGCACGGCGTGCTCGGCCTGCGCCGGATCATTCACGTTGGCCACCACGGTCCGCAGCGAAGCTTCCGGTAACCGCGCGGCAATGGCCGCGGCGGTGCGTTCCAGCGCTTCGGCGCTGGCGTCGACCAGAATCACCGAAGCACCCGCCGCGCAGAACAGGGTGGCGGTCGCGGCACCGATGCCGCCTCCGCCGCCCGTGATCAGGGCGCGTTTGCCCTGGAGTCGTTTGCGATGTTCCATCGTGGCGCTCTTATACGGAGTAAACCGGCTGGTCCTTGCCATCGTCCAGATGTTCGCGTGCCCAGTCCTGCGGCTTCTGGTCCTTGGGCAGCAGCACGCCGGCGGCGCGCACACGCTGTGCGCTGGCGTCGAGCGCGGGCGGCTCGACATCGCTTTGCATGTTTGCCGCAGCCTCGTACAGCATGCGGCGGCACATCACGATCGCGCGGTCGGTCGGCAGCAGCTTCTCCTTGCTGTGGTCCTGGATCGGGCCCATGCTTTCCTGCAGCGAAGAATCCTGCACCGCGAAGCCGAACACACCCGAATACGCGCGCTTATCCTTCTGCGCCTGGCGGTCGATCAGGTAGTCGTTGTCCTTGTTGGCCTTGGTGCGCCACGTGCCTTCTTCATATTCGTTGTGGATACCCTTGCCGGCCTTCATGTCGGCCAACTCCTGCTCCGTGAGCGGGCGGTCAGGACGGAAATTGATACTCCAGGCCCAGCAGTTGTGGTCGTCGATGGGCACCCACACGTGGCCGCCGAGCGCGTGCTCGCCAAACGGCGGAATCAGCGTGTACCACGGGAACAGCCACTGCGTGATGCGGTAGTAGTAGGTGTCCTCGTCACCGTTGCGGCGGCCGAACAGCGTGAGACCGACCGGTGTCTTCTCGATATCGAAAATCACGTTGCCATCGGCCTTGATGTACTTCAGCGCCTCGGTGCCCTGGTGCATGGGGTCGTCGTCGACCTCGTAGCGGTGCACGTACGACACGTGGCTGGTGTCGATGCCGCCTTCCATGGCCTGCAGGTAGTTGCTCTCCTGCAGCCGCTTGGAGACGTACACATGGCTCTCCGGCAGGTTGCACCACTCCACGTCGGGCGGAGCCGGCTGCTTGTCCTTCGGGCCCAGGTAGGCCCAGACGATGCCCGCGCGCTCGATGCACGGATACGCCTTGACGCCCATGTGCTTGCAGGCCTGCGGCGCCGAGGGCACATCCACACAGTTGCCGTCCCGGTCGAACTTGAGACCGTGGTAGGCGCAGCGGATGCCGTTCTCCTCGTTGCGGCCGAAGTAGAGCGAGACGCCACGGTGTGAGCAGAACTCGTCGATCAGTGCGGCCTTGCCCTCGGTATCACGGAACGCCAGCAGCTTTTCACCGAGCAACTGCACGCGTACCGGCGGGCAGTCCGGCTCGGCGATTTCGCTCACCAGCAGCGCCGGCACCCAGTACCGCCGCATCAGATTGCCCATCGCCGTGCCGGCGTCGGTGCGCACCAATGTTTCCGACATGTTCATGTCCATCTCTGCATCTCCTTGCGTTGTCCGTCTGGTGAAACTGTAATCCATTGTACGGACAATTTGACAAAGGTCAAGCTCGACTTTGAATACAATGGCGAATATGAAAAGCTCCGAGATGAAGGGAACAGATCACATGGAAGTCGAAAAGAACCAGGACAGCGTGCGCGCCGTGGACCGCGCGCTGGACATCCTTCTCGCATTCCGTCCGGGTGATGACGCCCTGACGGTGGCGGACCTGCTCAAGCGGGTTGATCTGAGCCGGCCGACGCTGTACCGCCTGCTCAATGCGCTCGAGCACAACGGCTTTCTGGTGTCGTTCGGGGAGCCGCAGCGCTTCCGGCTTGGGAGTTCCGTGGCGCGATTGACCTACGTGTGGACGGCGAGCCATCGGATTGCCGATATCGCCCAGGCCCCGCTACGTCGCTTGTGGGAAGCGACCGGAGAAACCGTGGCGTTGTTCGTACCGGAGGGCGCGTACCGCGTGTGCGTAGCCGAGATCGAGAGCGTGCAACCCTTGAGCTTCCGACGTGGCTTGGGATATCGGGAGAAACTGGCATTAGGCGCCAGCGGGCGCGCAATCCTCGCGCATATGGACGGTGGCACGGCACAAGCGCTCGATGCCCCGGTCGATCCAGCCGAGCTGGCCACCATTCGCCAGCGCGGCTACGCGGTCAGCCGCAACGAATTGATCGAAGGCGCCGTCGCGTTGGCCGCGCCGTTCTTCAACGGTGCGGATCGGGTCGCGGGCTCGCTGTGCATCTTCGGCCCTGGGGTGCGCCTGACCGAGGACAGGGTGTCTGCGTTCAGCCGTTTGCTGGTGACTGAGGCGGCAACGCTTTCGAAGGCCCTCGGGCAGTGATCCGCCTAAGCGCAGACTCCGGGCGAGACGAACTGACAGCGCGCCAGCGGGGTTGTGAACCTACTCAATGGCCCGACACATGAGGCGATGTGCGTAGTCGCTTTCGAAGGCGGTTTTGTGGGTAAGCCGGCCGTCCGAACATCTTAGTCGAGGAGCGACCGAACGACGTCTCTTGGCCGGTCTCGGCCTGATGACCGCCCCGAAGCATCGATCATCTCTGACCGACCCATTGACGATGTTCGCGTTTCGACAACCCCCGCTGCCCGCTGTCCACGGCCAATTCACAAGCTATGGAGTGGCACGGACGAAGGCAAGGATAGCTGCACCTATGGACTCGTCTGAAGAATTGATCGAGTAGACCTGCGAGAAATGGTTGTGCCCAGCGAATTGAGTGAAGGTTGGACAATGTCCTCGACCGCACAGCGTGTCGCGCAACTCCAGGATCTGCCTTGTAAATGGAAGCGGATCGAATTCTGTCAATGTCACCATCAGTGGTACTGGTGTCTGCACCAACCCGGGCATGGCTGATCGCTCGGCATATTGGCGTTGGTCATCGCCGTAATAGGCGGTAAGTGAAGGGCTGGCATCGGCGGTTGCCGGGTCAAAGATATTTCCCGACATGAGTATCGCGCCGGCCAGGCCCACGCCATCGGGTCCATGTAAGTGCGGCTGTGCAATATACGAGGCGACAAGGGCGGCGCCAGAAGAGTGCCCCAGAATGAAGATGCGCTTGGGATCCCCGCCATTTGCTGCGATTCCTTTCCTTATCCACTGGACGGCAAGGCCAATATCTTCGGCCCCCGACGGCCACTGGTGCAATGGCGCTAGTCGGGGGTTGACGTTAACGCCGACCATTCCATGCCTGACGGCCCACAGCATGACATTGTCATAGAAGGGGCTGCCCGCCGCATGTTTGTCGCCGGCGACAAAGCCGCCTCCATGTATAAAAACCAGTACAGGGAGGGGCGCTGCCGACATGGGTTCTGGGGCGAAGAGATCGAGGCGCTGGCCGTCTTCCGATCCATAGGCAAGATCTCTCGTTACCCTGACTCCTGTATAGGACTGAGTCGCCAAGGAGGGCGCATACAACGCCGCCGTGGCACGGGGCTCCGTCACTCTACCCAGTGCCTGAAGCTTCGCAGCAAACTCTGGCTGTACTTGGGCGTAACCCGGGGAGGCGGCCGCAATGACCACTGCCGCGGCAATGCGGATAGCACTCATACATTGCTGACTTGTCATTGGTCGCTCCTTTATCTCCGATTCGCGTGCCTTGCAGCCTGACATGCTGCGGCCTTGATCAGGATAGGGTAGGAGGTTAGCGGGCCACCTGCCACACGTGGCATGCGCTGCGCTGCAAACGGGCGGGTTGATCGTTATCCGAGCAGGCGACGCTCGGATGATGCCGTTCATTGGCCGTAGATGGCCCGCACTCGTCCCGCGTCAACTGAGGCGAGAGTGCCAGACGGCCCTTCGCGACCCGCTGCGGTCATCGGGGACGTCGCAACTGCAACGTCCGTTCTCAGCGTCCACCGGTCATTGGCCGCGTGCGTCGACCACTACAAAAAGCGAACTGCGCTCTTTGGCTCGTACGATGGGCGACTGAAGAGTGCCGAGAAAAATATATTGGGCGTGACATTCGCCACGCCTTCCGCTTTCCGCGTCCGGCCGCTGCGCTTGCGCGCACATGTACCAGGCTCCAAGCCGGTTTCACTGCAGGGAGAATGCGCGCCAGCAAGCAACGAATTGCCGTGCGAGCGTGCCGACTCTATCCGCGGAGTAGCCTCTGCGGGGCACCTGAGTGAGTTCCGGCATACCAGTTGACGCCTTTTCCGCCATGGCCGCCCTATCATTCGACCTTTGCGCCCGATTCCTTGATGACGCGCGCCCAGCGAACAGATTCGCTCTTCATGTACTGCGTGTACTGCTGCGGTGTGCCACCCAGGATTTCGGAACCTTGGTCGAGCAATTTATTCCGAACGGTCTTGTCCTGCAGCGTGTGCTCGGTTGCCTGACGCAGGCGACTGACAATGGCATCAGGCGTGCCTTTCGGAACAAGAATACCTTGCCAGGCACCCATCTCGAGCGAGTCCTTGCCCGTTGCCTCTTTGATGGTCGGTACATCGGCCAGCAACGTCGAACGCTTGGCACTGGTAATTGCCAAGGGCTTCAGCTTACCCGCCTTGATGTGCGGCGTCGCTTCGTTGAGGGGAAGGAACATGAACTGCGTCGAGCCGGAAATGAGGTCGGTGATGGCCGGAGCGCTTCCCTTGTACGCCACATGCGTAACGTTGATGTCCATCTCCTTGGCAAATAGCGCGCCGCCAAGATGCAACAGGGCCCCCGAGCCGGATGACGCATAGTTCAGCTTGCCAGGGTGAGCCTTCGCGTACGACACCAAATCCTTCACATTGGTGACTGGAAGCTTGGGAGTCGCCACGAGAACAAGCGGGATATTTGCCGTCAGACTGATTGGAATGAAGTCGGCGAAGGCGTCGAACTGCACGTTCTGGTACAGGGACGGCGCCAGGACGATGGCCGAGGTACTGTAGAAAATCGTGTAGCCGTCTGGCGACGAGCGTTTGGCTTCCGTCGCCGCGATGTTGCCGCCCGCCCCGGGCTTGTTGTCGGGGACAATCGATGTCGACAATTGCGTCGATAGCCCTTGAGCCACAATGCGCGCGTTGATGTCAGCCGAACCGCCGGGGGGGAAGCCGACGAGCATGCGCACCGGCTTGTTGGGATATGAGTCGGCTGCGAGCGCCACCGGCGCTACGCACGTGCTCGCGAGGACGGCCGCCGCCGATACGGCAAAGAGGAATTTTTGCATGATGGTGTCTCCAGGCTTTGTTTTTTGGTTGGATTCTTTTCTCAGGCCGCTTTCTCCAGCAGCCACTTCAGCGCATCGTCAAGAGAGGGGTTCTCGCCCACGGGCTGAGCATCGATAGCGGCGGCAGTATTCTTGAAACGAGCTTCGACACCAGGTAGCACAAGCGAGGTTAGGCCGGATCCCTTCAGTTCCTTCTGGGCCTCAGCGACTTCGTGAGTGCGACGCTTCGCGTGGATGGTGTGCGTTCGCACGAGCATGTCGATGAAGTCGGCCAACGGGCTCTCGTCGATATCTTTCAGTACGGCGTACAGCTTTGCGCGAACACCTTGTTTTTCCGCCGCCATGAGCAACTCGACGGCGAGCGCTTCCATTCCTTTGGTGAACACACTGCGAAGCACCTTCAGCGAAATAGCGTCTCCTGCAGCGCCGCCTTCAACGACGCGAATGTTGCCTCCAGCCGTCTGAATCAGCGAGGCGAGTTCATCGGCGCCCTGCGTCGCAGCACAGAGCAAAGGTGTCCGTGCCCAGGCGAGGGAAATGGCGCCCATCACCGCGACGTCAACGTAGTCAATGCCCTTGCTTTTAGCTCGCTCCGACGCGGCTCGCTTGTCCGCGGGGCTCGCCGTAGTCAAGTCCGCGTACTTGGCATGGGGTTTCATGTGTTCGAAGCACTGGCCGGCCACATCGAGCGCCACGGCTCCAAACACACACGAGAACACCCAATCGGCTTCGGCGAGCCAGGGGCCAACTGCCGACTCAACGGGTACGCCGAATTTGCTGGCCAGTTCGCGGCCGGCTTGCGAGAGGTGGGTGTCGCAGAACTGGAATGTTGTTCCCGGGATGGTGGCGAGGGCGTTGGCGTAGCAGCGGCCCACTTCGCCGAGGCCAATGATTGCGATGTTCAAGACTGTCTCCTGGCTGGATGCTGATACAGCCGAAGAGTACAAAGAAAATACAGTTAGAGCAACGCGAATCGAGAAGCCTCCGGGTAAACGTGAGATTTACCCGCCGACCCTAGCCTATAAAGTGATGTTATAGGATTTTAATGTTCTAATTTTGTATTCTTCCTAGCGTCGGGTTGCAAGCTGTCCAGCCGGCGACTCATGAAGCGCTGGTTCGAAATGAGCAGGTGGACCGTCATCACTTGCTCGGCAAGGTCACCATTCCCCAGTTCCACGGCCAAGGTAATGTCGCGGTGATGCTGAAGGCTGCGAAGGAGGTCGTCCCGCTCATAGAGGAAGAACGAGCGGGTGATGATGGGCATGTCTATCATCGTCTCAAGCATCGTCTTCAGACGTTGAGACCCTGCGGCATCGAGCAGCATGCGGTGAAATCGGCTATTGGCGGCTTGGACCTCGGCGATGGCATCTTGCGAGACTTCAGCTTGGTCGATGGCGTGGGCCATCTCCTCGTTGCACCGCTTGAGTTCCGCAACCATTCGAGGGTCGGCGCGCTCCGCAGCAAGCCGTGCGGCAAACGGTTCCAAGCGAATCCTGAGGCGGAACATGTCCTCGATATCCCAGCGCGTCCAGCCGGCAACGAAAACGCCGCGGCCCGCCTCTGCGACAGCAAGACCGTCATCAATCAGCCGTTTGAGCGCCGCGCGCACGGGCGTCCGACTGACGCCTATGTCCTCTGCAATGCGCTCTTCTTTCAACTGCGTGCCCGCCGTGTAGTGCCCCGCGACGATACGCTTTTTCAACACTTCGTAGGTCTGCTCGCTGCCCTTTTTCATCGCCGTTGTCGAGGGGGTTCCTCTGCCTCCGTTGTAGTCCTGTCTCCTTGCGTTCGCCAAGCGAGACGCGCCGCAATCCTACCAAAGACTCCCCCGGGCGCCGGAAACAGGTTTCAGCCAAGTTACTTTTTCGGCGGATGTATTTTATTTGTACGATGCGACCGAGCATCCCTCGCAAAACCCTAACGTTTACCCGTACAAAATAACGATCTCCTTGCACCTCATTGTTTTTATTTTGTACTATCCGTTCGATGCGCAATCGCCAACACGAACCCCACCAAGGAGACTACATGTCCATCACCGCACAACAACTTGACCGCCTCAAGGCCTTCGGTACCGCCACCATCCATGAGGCGCAAGGCCAGAAAGGCGCACTGGACGTCGGCATGAAGCCGCTGGACCCGACCCTGCGCATGGCCGGCCCAGCGGTCACCGTCGACATCCGGCCCAGTGACAACCTGATGATTCAGTACGTGCTGACCCAGACGAAGCCGGGCGACGTGCTCGTCGTCGACGCCAAGGGGTTTTTGGAAGCCGGTCCGTGGGGTGACATTCTGACGTTGGCCGCCATGAACCTCGGCATCGCAGGGCTGGTCATCAATGGCTCCGTTCGCGACGGTAATGCCATCATCGAAATGGGCTTCCCCGTGTTTTGTCGTGGCCTGTCCATCAAGGGCACCCACAAGAACCAGCCCGGCAAGATTAACGTTCCGGTGCACATGGGCGGTGTCCAAATCAACCCTGGTGACATCGTGGTCGGCGACCGCGATGGCCTGGTAGTGGTAGCCGCTGATGAAGTGGAGGGTGTCATTGCCAAGAGCGAAGAGCGTGAGCACAAGGAAGAAGGCATCCGTGCAGCGCTCGCGGAGGGCAAGACCATGGTCGAACTGATGAATCTCGGTGAGACTCTGCGCCGCTTCGGCTTCCAGTGATGTGTCGGCACCCGGATTTGCGGGTGCGCGACTACCTACCTCTTGCTCGAGCGCTCGCAGAAGCGCATTCCCAGAATTTGGAGACATCCCATGCACATTCTCGTGCGCATTCTGACCGCGTTCGCCATGAGCGTTACGGTTTCCACCGTTGCTATGGCTGCGGATTCCCATGGTCCTGTGCGAGTGGTGGTGCCATTCGCCGCAGGCGGTGCCACGGACGCGCTTGCGCGGCTGCTTGCACCGGGACTTGCCAAGGAGCTTGGCCAGACCGTCGTCGTCGAAAACCGCCCCGGCGCAAGCGGGCAAATTGGCACGGCCTACGTGAAGAACGCTCCGGCTGACGGCTCCACCTACCTTTTGGCGCTCGACCATTCGGTAGTCATCGTGCCCTTGATTACGCCTTCGGCGGGGTACGATGCGCTGCGCGATTTCACGCCGCTCGGCACGGTTGCGCGCTTCCAGTGGGCCTTTTCCGTTCCCAACACCAGTCCCGCGACAACACTCAAGCAATTTATCGAGCTCGCAAAGAAGGATGCGAGCAAGCGGAACTTTGGCGTCCCGCTGATGGGTGGGATGCCCGACCTTATCGGAGCCAGTGTAGGCGGCAAGGTGGGTGCTTCCATGGAAGCTATTCCTTTTAACGGTTCGGCCCAGATGATGCCTCAACTGATAGGTGGCCAGCTTGCGTCGGGCGTAACTGGCACTCCAGAAGGAGTCACGATGGCACGCGGAAAGAAGGTGAGGATTCTTGCGATTACCGGAGACAAGCGTTCCACACTGCTGCCTGACGTGCCGACTTTCGAGGAGCAGGGCGTTCAAGGCCTGAGTCTGAGCAGCTTCAATGCCTTCTTTGCACCAAAGGGCCTGCCGGCGCCTATCGCAGAGAAGTTCAATGCCGCCCTTCGCAAGACATTGCAAGATGCGGACGTCCGAAAGCAGATCAATGACATGTCCCTCGACATCGCATCGTCGAGTTCGCTTGCCGACGCGACGACAGAACTGCAGCGTACATATCGCTTTTGGCACACTGCAGCGCCTGCTAAGCGATAACTCGATACCGCAGACAGACGATACCCACCATGCCCATTGCTATGACAGTCCCGCACTCGACCGGCACGGGAAGGCCTTTGTTTCGCATGCCGGCTGACGCGTGTGACTGCCATATGCACGTGTTTGATGCGGCTCTACCGTTTGCAGCCAATGCATTGCTGACACATGGTCCTGCGACATCGGCGCAGTACAGAATGCTGCAGCAGCGGTTGGGCACGTCGCGCAACGTAGTGGTTCAGCCTTCATCCTATGGGACCGACCACCGGGCATTGCTCGCTGCCCTCCAGGACTTTGGCGATACCGCTCGCGGCGTGGCCGTCATTAGGCCAGAGACGGAAGACGCGGCGCTGGATCAGTTAGCTACCGCCAATGTCGTCGGGGCACGCATGAATCTGGTCCAGCGCGGCGCAACAGACATCGTCATGGCCCGTCCCTTGGCGGCGAAACTGCGGCGGCTGGGCTGGCATTTGCAGGTCCACCTGTGGCCCGAAGCGTTTTTGACAAACTTGGACCTGCTGCTTTCCCTGGGCGTTGATGTGGTCGTTGACCATTTCGCCCGCGTGTGGAGCGACGAGAGGCTGGCGCCACTCGTTGAGCGGGGTGTACATAAATTGCTAGGGAGTGGCCGCGGCTGGCTGAAGCTCTCCGGAGCCTATATGGCGGTTCTCGACGGAAACCCGGACTCATGCCGGCTCGGGGAATTCGTTAATTCGGTCGTAGAGCGATACCCCGACCGGTTGGTGTGGGGGACAGACTGGCCTCACGTGACAGAAGCCACTAAGCCGGATGATGCGGCATTGATGAATCTCCTCGCAAGATGGATTCCCGACGAGGGTGTAAGAAGCACCATTCTGGTAGCGAACCCCTCCACTCTTTACCAATTCGACCGCCGACGGTGAGCTCTGGCCCACGAACGAACCTGTCGAACATAACTTGTTTAATGCAGCGAGCGATTCTTCAAACAGCCGTTCGTAGCACATGCACTGCATAGGAGACCCGCATGACAGCGGCAGCGCAGACTGACTACCGCGCGACAACGATTCGAAAGATTCAGTGGCGCATCCTTCCATTCCTTGTGCTCCTCTACATCATCGCGTTCATTGACCGGTCCAACATCGGCTTCGCCGCGCTCAAGATGAACGGGGACCTGGGAATCTCCTCGACACAGTTTGGCGTCGCTGCGGGGTTGTTCACGGTCGGATACTTCCTCTTCGAAGTACCGAGCAATTTGCTGATGCATCGCTACGGCGCCCGCAAGTGGATTGCACGCATCTTGTTTACCTGGGGAGCGGTTTCCGCTTGCACGGGCTTCGTGCACAGCTACACGCAGCTCGCCATCGTGCGCACAGTGCTGGGCATCGCTGAGGCAGGCTTTTTCCCATGTGTGCTCCTCTACCTGACCTACTGGTTTCCGGAGAGGGAGCGGGCCCGCGTAGTGGCGTTGTTTATGGTCGCATTGCCCATCGCGACTCTGGCGGCAGGACCGCTTTCTGGTGTCATTCTGGACCACGTGCACTGGGCAGGCGTTGCTTCGTGGCGCTGGTTGTTCATCCTCGAAGGGGTGCCGGCGGTTCTGCTGGGTTTCGTGGCGCTGCGGATACTTCTAGACAGTCCGCGTGATGCCAAATGGCTGACCTCGGATGAGAAGGCGTGGCTCACCGGCATTCTCGAGGCGGAAGCGAAGGCAAAGGTGAAGCAACACGGGGAAATGTCGTTCTGGAAGAGTCTCAGTGGCGTGCGCATCTGGCTGCTTGCATTCATCTATTACGCCAAATCCGTGGCCGTGTATGTGCTCGCGTTCTACTCGCCGCAAATCCTAAAAGGGCTCGGCCAGGAACTTAGCAACACAACGGTGGGCCTGCTGAACGGGCTTCCCTACGCTGTCGCGACCGTGGTGATGGTCTGGTGGGCACGGCGTTCTGACCGGACCGGCGAGCGGCGTTGGCATGTGGCGCTACCGCTGTTTACCGCTGGCGTCGCCCTCGTACTGATGGCGATAGCGGCCGGCAACCTGTGGGTATCCCTGGCATTGCTGACAGTGGTTACTGCCGCAATCTACGCACCGTATGGGCCCTTCTGGGCGATGCCTTCTCTTTTCCTGACCGGCTCCTCGGCGGCCGTTGGTCTGGCGGCGATTAACTCAATCGCGAACCTTGGTGGCTTCGTCGGACCGGTCGCATTTGGCGCGTTGAAGGATTCGACGGGGTCGATTTATGCTGGCTTGGCCTTTGTAAGCTTGACGCTCGTCGCTGCAGGCATCCTCGTGGTGCGCCTGCGATTCGTCAAGGAAGCGGAACAACGCATGCGAGCAACGATGGCGACCGCTATGGCCGCGTGAGAGCAATCGGTAGCGGCTTGGACTCAACGAGGCCGATCCGCGTTGACCAGCAAATGACTACACACCGGGGTGACCAAGGCAGCCGTTCATTCTTACGCGTAGTCGCAACGCTTCACGCTACGTGATAGCAACGTCAGGATCCTGCTGGTAGCGCCGCCTTGGGTCGATACCGATTTGTCCTTGTCCGCGTCATGGTGTCTCATGAGGGCGCCTACGCCATATATAACCGGTAGTGACGGACGACGCAGCAACGTTCGCGAGCGGGGAGCTGAACGGCCGCTTCGTGAAATGGAACGGACGTTTGGATGTCCGGGGCAAGGCTCAGCGCAGTGTCCGTTGGTGGCCGCATGCGGCCCGACGCTGGACACAACCGAGCGTCCCTCCCGTACCGGCCAGCGTGGGGCAGAGAACGACCCACTACAGTCGCTGGACCATGCGTCTGGCCAAGGCAGTTTCCTGGTGAAGCGGGCGTCTGAATGGCACCGTCGGGGCGGCATCGCACGTCGCTTCCTGACCGGCAACCGCCCGCTGGCCGGCCATTTTCCCTAGCAGCCACGACGCCATGCCTGATTTCCGAGCATGGCGTCGCCGATTGACAATGCCTCTCCTTAGACTTGCGCCTGTCCACCGTCAACAAACAATTCCGCGCCGTTGACGAAGCTCGAATCGTCGGAAGCGAGGAACAGGGCGGCACCGGCAATCTCGTCGGGCTCGCCTACTCGCCCCATCGGGATGCGTGACGCGAGATAGTCCAGCAACCCCTGCTGCTGCGTGACATCGGGACCGGCCAGTTCGACCAGGCCAGGCGTACGCGTGGCGCCTGGGCTGATCGTGTTGACGCGAACGCCGCGGTCCTTCAGGTCCAGAATCCAGCTACGGGCGAACGCCCGGATGGCAGCCTTCGAGGCGGAATAGACGCTGAAGGCGGCGGTGCCTTCAATGGTCGCGGTGGAGCCGGCCAAAATCACCGATGCCCCGCGGGAGAGCAGCGGCAACGCCTTCTGCACGGTGAACAGCGTGCCCTTGACGTTGCGGTCGAAGGTGTCGTGGTAGTGGCCCTCGGTGATGTCGCCAAGCGGCACCATCGTGCCGCCGCCGGCGTTGGCAAACAGTACATCGAGCCGGCCCTTCTCGGCGCGGATCTGCTTGTAGAGCAGATCCAGTTCTTCAGGCTTGGAGGAGTCCACACGCACGCCCGTGGCGTTGCCAATGGCTGCGACCGCTGCGTCGAGTTCGGCCTGCCGGCGGCCTGTGACATATACATGCGCACCTTCTGCGGCGAACCGCTTGGCGGTGGACAGTCCGATGCCGCTCGTGCCACCGGTTACGAGTGCGATCTTCTTTTCGAGTCTGCGGGTCATGGTGATTCTCCTTGCCTGATTTCGGTTGATTTCGGTTGACGTCGATTCGCGAGAGGCGATGGAAGAAGCATATCGACGGCCGCATCTTTTCGAAATAGAATTGATCGCAAACCATCATTGCGAAAATGAAATGATGAAATTTCCCGATTTCGAGGGGCTGGCGATGTTTGCCAAGGTGGCAGAAGAAGGATCGTTTGCCGCGGCGGCACGCGCCATGGGCGTGTCCGTGGCCACCGTGTCGCGCGGCGTTGCGAGGCTGGAGGAGCGGCTAGGTGCACGGCTTTTCAATCGCACTTCGCGGCAACTGGCATTGACGGAATTCGGGGCGTCGATTGCCGAGAAAGCGGGCGACATCTACCGACAGGCCGAAGAGGCAGAGAACGCCGCCCGGGAACTATCGACGCAGCCACGAGGCCTCATCCGCCTTTCTGTACCGATGTCCTTTGGCGTACGCTGGGTTGCGCCACTGCTCCCGGCGTTTTTCCGGGCATATCCAGAGGTCTCGATCGATCTGCACTTGTCCGATGCGACTGCGGACATCGTCGCCCAGGGATTTGACGCGGCGTTACGCATTGCCGCACTGCCGGACTCGTCCCTGATCGCCAGGCGCTTGTGCCCGGTGTCACAGACCTTGGTGGCATCGCCAGCGTACTTGGACGGCTTCGGTCGCCCAGCCCACCCCCGCGATCTCGTGGGCAGACCATGCCATTCCTATGCTTACCGGGCGCGTAGCGATGTTTGGCGCTTCGTTAATGACGCGGGTGAGGAGCACCCAGTGACGCCGGTGGGTCCGCTGCGCGTGACCAACTCGGAAGCGCTGCTCCCCATGCTACTGGCGGGGCAGGGCATTGCAGAATTGCCGGAATTCATGGCGGGCGAATATCTGGCCGACGGACGGCTAGAGGCGATCCTGCCTGGCTGGAGCCTGACACGCGGCGGACTGTACTTTGTCACGCCATCGGCACGAGCCCGGCCCGCCAAGGTCACTGCGCTCGCCGATTTCTTTGCAAAACACCTCTCTTCGCCCCCATGGTCGCGGCCGCCGGTTGATGGATCGGGCGCTCCACAGCGGGGGAAATAGCATTGGAATGACTCTTGCCGTCAGGGATTCTGCCCTCGTCTGCAGGGCTGTGAGAGACCGTGGCGCGTGTGTCAGGCGTTGAACAATCCTTAACGATTTGAGCCAGCCGAGGGCGAGGGCGCCCGCCGGCGCTACACGGCCGGTAAGAGTCCACGGCCTATCGAGCCGCCTGATGGTACCGGCTCGCAAACCGGGACGCGATTGCAGTCTTGTGCAGTCTCGCCCGGCGCCTCGACAACCGGAAGCGGCGAGTTATTTCAGGACTCTGGTCCGTCGGCTGGAGTTTTGCATTCGGACCAGAATCCCTGCATCACAATCAGGGTCCTCAGTCGGTCAGACCTGGTGTTATTGCGCGAGGAAATCGACGATGGCATTTACGGTGGCTTGTGGCTGCTCTTCCATCAGCCAATGACCGGCATTTGGGATGACCAGTTCCTTCACGTTGCTGGCGGCATTTCGCATGACTATTGCCTCGTTCCGGCCAAAGGACTTCTCGCCGCCAATTGCCAGCACGGGCATGGTCAACTTGGTCGCCAGCGATTTCTGATTGTCCTCGGCGTCCTGCGGAATTGACAGAAATTGCGCAAACGCGGAATGCATGGCGCCCGGCCCGGCATATATCCGGGCGTAGTGAACCCGCGTGGCCTCGTCGATCTTCGAGGCGTCCCCTGCGAATTCATTCCAGAACCTGTCCAGGTAGATTCGCTCCCGGCCTTTCACTAGCCGCTCGGCATCGGGGCCCCCAAAAGAGAAGTGCCACAGAGCCGGCATACGGACGATCTGCTCCCATGGCGGCACCCCGGGCACCGGAGCGTCCATCACGACCAGCCGCTTTGTCTTGTCCGGATAGCGCTCCGCATAGGCGAATGCGACCATGGTGCCAATGTCATGGCCGACCACGTCGGCCTGATCGATATTCAGTTGAGCCAGCACTGACCGGATGTCGGCCGCCTGCGTGCGCTTGTCATAGCCGCCGTCGGGGTGTGATGACAGCCCCATTCCCCGCAGGTCAGGAACCACGACGGTATGTGTGCTTGCGAGCTGGGCGGCCAGTGGTGCCCACATGTCGCCCGTGTCGCCGAATCCGTGCAGCAATACCACCGCCGGCCCGTTGCCCCCCACACGTACAAACAAGGTGGCTCCGTCGGTCTGGACATTCTGATTGCGAAAGCCCGGCGGATATGGCTTCACCTGTGCGTGCAAAGGGTGGGCCATGGCAACCATGAGGGCGACTACGGCAAGCAGTTTTCGCATGGCTTCCTCTTTGAGCGTGACGGGGCTTTACCAGTAAGTGGCTTCTTAATCGCTGAAATGACAGTGCACTATTAGATGCTTCTCAAGCGTAGTGCATGCCACGCGCGGCGCAAGGCCCAGGACCTGTCAAACTCATATCGAATTTAGGCGCGCCCCTTTTAGATGGGAGCAGGCCGCCATTGACGGCAGAGGGCCATCCGTCGCGGCAACGCGTAACGGCCTCGTCAGTCGTGTGTGAGAGCAGACGTGTTGTAGATCTTCTCGCACCAGGCGGAACTTGCGCCCAGCAGCCGCGAGAGCTTTGCGGCGGCAACGAGCTGAACGCGCGCGATTTCGGTGCGCTCTGCTGCCTGCAGCCGCGAAGCCGGCCCGGAGAGTGTGAGGGCAGCCAGGAACTTGTCGCCTGAGCCGAAGAGCGGCGTCGCAAACGCCGCCGTGTACACGTCGCGCACCCCTGAAGTGAACCACGGCAGCGGCTCATCGCGATTTGATGAGGCTTCCCCCTTGCCCCAGTACTTGAGTACCGAACCAATCGCAGTGTCGTCGAGCGGCAGGATCGTGCCAGGCAGACGGGTTTCTCGCAGGCCCTCACTGGGTTCGGCGCGGTACAGACACATGCGATGCTCGTCGCCGTGCAGCACGTAGTACGACGCGCTTTCCCGCGTAGCCAGGGCGAGCTCCTGCAACACAGGCTCGATCACGGAACCGAGCTGAAACGATTGCTCATACAGCTTTCCCAGATAGAGCAGGCGCGGACCCAGCGCGTAACGGCCATCGGCCGTGCGCACCACATAGCTCATCCTCTCCAGGGAGTTCAGCAGCCGAAAGACGGTCGTCTTATGCATCCCCGACGCCGTCGACAGGTGTGCAAGGGACAGAACTTCCGAGCCGAGCCGGAAGCAATCCAGCAGGCTCAGTGCCTTTTCAACGGCGGCTACCCCGTGATTACTCATTTTTCATTCCCGACGCAGTTTCGAGCATTGTACTGTGTACAACATGATTTTGCAGGGTACACGGGTATACGCCTAGTGGAAGGGCGACCGGGAGCGACTATAGTTCCCTCAGATTTGTGAAACAGTGTTGTACATCGTACAACTACAACAACGGAGACCACCATGCGAGCAATTCGATCCCGCGTTCTTCTCTTCGCTGCAATGGCCATGACCGCCGTGTCGGCCCAGGCAGCGTGGCCAGAGGACCGGCCCATCGAGGTGTATGTCGGATTCGCCGCAGGCGGCGGAACCGACTTGCTCGCCCGTGCGATGGCACCGTTTCTGCAAAAGCACCTGGGCGGGAAGGCACGCATCGTTGTGGTCAACAAGCCGGGCGCCTCGGGCGAGATTGCTTACCTGTCGCTTTCAAGGGCCGCACCCGACGGTTACACGATCGGCATCATCTCGACGCCTTCTTTCCTGACGATTCCCATCCAGCGCAAGCCTAAATACGATCCGGCCGCCATCGTTCCGCTGGCACGCGTCATCGACGACCCAACCATGTTTGTGGTCGCTGGCGACAGCAAGCTGGCGTCGATGGCCGATCTGGTCAGGCAGCTCAAGGGCAATCCGGAAGGCCTGTCGATGGGCAGCAACGGCATCGGCACGAACGGCCATATGGCTGCATTGGCCCTCCAGCGGGCCACCGGCGCCAAGGTCAACCACATCCCCTTTGCCGGAACGTCGCAGACGAAGACCAGCCTGTTGGGCCATCACATCGACGTCATGGCGATGAGCACCACCGAATTCACCGAAGCCGACCGCGCGTCGAGGGACGTGAAGGTGCTCGCGCAACTTGGCAGTGAACGTCGACAGGGCGTCGTGGCGGACGTGCCAACGGCCCGTGAACAGAACCTCGACATCACGATCTCGTCCGAACGAGGCTTCGCGGCGCCGCGCGGACTGCCGCCCGCCATTGCGAAGCGCCTGCAGGACGCCATCGAGGCCACCACCAAAGACCCCGAATTCCTGTCCCGCGCCGTGAATGAGGCGCGGGGTATCTCCTATCTGTCCGGCGCGGCGTGGACGCAGCACATGACCACGCAGCGCGGCAAGTTCGAAAGCCTGTGGAAGACCGCTTCCGCGAAGTAACTGCAACCAGCAGGTCCTATTTGTTTGTCCGTCACATCTGGAGTCGTATATGAGCACCCAAGCCAAAGCATCCCCCGCGATCCGTCGCGATTTTGAGCGCGTGTCCCCTGAACTGGTGGAGCGTGCTTCGAAGTTCCAGGCCGCCATCCTGGCGGATGTGGTCGGCCGTCGCGGCACGCTGAACGCCCGGGTGCAAGGCCTGTCGCCGGCGATGAAGGTGTGCGGCCCGGCGCTGACCGTCGAGGTGCGCCCGGGTGACAACCTCATGTTCCATGTGGCGCTGGCCATCGGGAAGCCTGGCGACGTCATCGTGGTCGATGGCAAGGGCGACCAGACCGCGGCGCTGTGCGGCGAGATCATGGCCACGCAGGCCCAGGCGTCCGGTTTCGCCGGCTTCGTCATCGACGCCGCCGTGCGCGATTCGCATGAACTGGCCAGTGGCCCGTTCCCGGTGTTTTCGGCCGGCACCAATCCCTGCGGTCCCACCAAGGCCATCGGCGGCCTGGTGAACTGGCCGGCATCGGTAGCGGGCGTGGCCGTCAATCCGGGCGACCTGATCGTGGGCGATGCCGACGGCGTGGTGGTCATCCCGCGCGAAGACGTGCCGGCCATCCTGGAACTGGCGCAGAAGAAGGTGGATGCTGAAGCAAAGCGTATCGCCGCCATCAAGGCCGGCGAGCTGCGTCCGGGCTGGCTGGACAAGGAGCTGCGTGCCGCCGGCGTGCTGGCCGAAGGTGAATCGCTGTGAGCAGCATGAAGAAGCCCGCTCTACTGGTCACGGGTAATGACCTGGCGCCGCAGGCGCTTGAACTGCTGAAGGACTTTGAAGTGACCTTCGCGGGCAAGCAGTGCAGCGAGGAAACCGTGCTGGCACTGGCCAAGGAAAAGGACCCGGTAGCCATCATCGTGCGCTACGGCAAGGTGGGGGCGACGATCATGGATGCCGCCCCTTCGCTCAAGGTGATTTCCAAGCACGGCAGCGGCATCGACGTGATTGACCAGAAGGCGGCCGCCGAGCGCGGCATCGCGGTGAAGGCGGCAGTGGGGGCGAATGCTGCCGCCGTGGCCGAGCATGCGTGGGCGCTGATCCTGGCCTGCGCCAAGGCGGTGCCCCACCTGAATGACCGTATGCGCGCTGGCCACTGGGACAAGTCGACCCACAAGTCCATCGAGCTGAATGGTCGTACGCTGGGCCTGGTGGGCCTGGGCGAGATTGGTCGTCGCGCCGCCGCGACCGGTGTGGCGTTGGGAATGAACGTGATCGCGTTCGACCCTTATGCCAAAGCTGTGCCCGCCGGTGTGACGCTGGTGGACAACCTGCCGCAGCTCTATCGTGAGTCCGATGTGGTGTCGCTGCATTGCCCGCTGACGGAAGAGAACCGCGGGATGCTGAACCGCGAGACGCTGGCCCAGTTCAAGGACGGTGCGATCCTGGTCAATACGGCACGCGGCGGTTTGATCGACGAACCGGCACTGGCCGAGGCGCTGACCAACGGCAAGCTCTACGCGGCCGGGCTGGACAGCTTCGCCGCCGAGCCGATGACCGTTCCCCATCCGTTCCAGCAAATCCCCAACCTTATCCTGTCGCCGCATATCGGCGGCGTCAGCGACGCGGCCTATGTGAACATGGGCGTTGGCGCAGCAAAGAACGTGCTGGCTGTACTGCAGGACACGGTCGCTTCGGTGTAAGTGAAACCCCCAGGTTTCCTCAGATAGAAACAGGCATCACCGCGGGTCAGGCAGCAAGCCGGACCCGCCGGAGGTGCCAGGAGACAATGATGTTGCATCGCGCATTTTTCCGTTTGGCTTCTTTGGTCACCGTCATCTCGGCCGTCGCCGGCGTGGCCACACCCGCACTGGCCGCTTACCCGGACAAGCCCGTCCGGATCGTCGTGCCGAATCCGCCTGGCGGCGCCGTCGATGTGGTGACACGCAAGATCGCCCAGAAGTTGACTGTGCAAATGGGCCAGAGCTTTGTGGTCGAAAACAAGCCCGGTGCGTCGGGCACGATCGGCACCACGCAGGTCGTCAATGCACCGGCGGATGGCTACACGCTGCTGGCCAACGATAACTCGTACACGACGCTGCCCTACGTTTTCAAGAAACTGAACTGGGACCACCAGACTGCGCTGGTGCCCATCGCACCGTTCGCCTTCTCTCCGGTGGTGCTCGGCGTGAAAGCCGATTCGCGGTTCAAGGATCTCGCGTCACTAGTCAGCTATGCGAAGGCGCATCCTGGTGAGGTGACGTTCGGAACGGGCGGCCCAGGCAGCTCGCCGCATTTTGCCGCCGAAGCCTTCCAGCAGGCGGCCGGCATCAAGCTGATGCACGTGCCGTACAAGGGTGCCGGCGAAGCCATGGTTGGACTGCTGGGCGGCAGCGTCGATCTGCTGGTGGTGTCCACGCCGACCGCGGTGGCGCCGGTCAAGGGCAACCAGATGCGGCTGCTGGGCATCAGCGGCAAGAGTCGGGTCGACGTGTTCCCGAATGTGCCGACGTTTGCAGAAGCCGGCGTACCGGCCTTCAGCCTGTTCAACTGGTCCGGCCTGGCTGCACCGAAGGGCACGCCCAAGGAAGTCATCGCCCGTCTGCAGTCGGAGGTCCAGAAGGCGCTCCAATCGCCCGACATGAAGCAATTCCTGGCGCAGATGGGTTCACAGCCTGGGAATCTGGATAGCGGCGCATTTGCACAATTGATCCAGAAGGAAACTGCGCAATGGGCCACCGTTGCACAGAAGGCCAATATCGAAAAGCAATAACCCGGAGACCCACGATGTTGCTGCTTGCGCCACCTGCCGTTCGCGATGCGGCCGTGCTCACACGGCTGCCGGAATCGTTTCGCCGGCAGGATCGGGACAACGCCTGGTCGCTCGCCAATCGCGGCGGGGCGCTCACCGATTCCTTCCTGGAAGGGCCGGTCTGGTCGGATGGATATCTGTGGGTGACAGATATCCCCTATGGCCGCGTGTTTCGCGTATCGATGCTCGGCGACTGGGAGCTGATTGCCGAGTATGACGGCGAGCCGAATGGCATGAAGCGGCTGGCCGGCGGCGACTTCCTGATTACCGACTATCGCAATGGCCTGATGCGGCTGGACCCGAAGTCCGGCACTGTCACACCGTTCCTGGAGCGCCGCAACTCCGAGCGCTTCCGGGGCGTGAATGATCTGACCTTCGATTCGGACGGCAACCTGTATTTCACGGACCAGGGCCAGACCGGCATGCACGACCCCACGGGCCGCGTGTATCGCCTGGCACCCGATGGCAAGCTCGATGTGCTGCTGGCCAACGCGCCCAGTCCGAACGGGCTGGTCCTCTCGCCGGACGAGAAGGTGCTGTACGTGGCCATGACACGCGGCAACTGCGTATGGCGCGTGCCGCTGCAGGCCGATGGCTCGGTCAGCAAGGTCGGCCAGTTCTTCACGTCGTATGGGCCCAGCGGCCCCGACGGGCTGGCCATGCGTGCCGATGGCTTTCTTCTGGTCGCCAATCCGGGGCTGGGCTATGTCTGGGTGCTCAACCATCGTGCCGAGCCGGTCGAAGTGATTCGCACGCCCGTGGGGGCATCGCTCACCAACCTGTGCTTCGGCGGAGCCGACGGCAAGACGCTGCTGATGACCGAGTCCACGACCGGCTCGATCTTGTGCGCGGAGATGCCGGAAGGCGGCGCCCCGGTGCATGGCGGACGTTTGGCATGACCACCGGACCGATCCCCGTCATCGACTTCGCCGGCGCGTGCGACTGCCATATGCATATCTATGACAGCCGCTATCCGGTGGCGCCGGGCGCGACGCTACGGCCGGCCGATGCCTCGGTCGACGACTACCGCAGGGTCCAGCGCCTGCTGGGCACGCAGCGCGTGATCGTGGTGACCCCATCGACCTACGGCACCGATAACGCCAGCACCACCGATGCCATCGCGGCGCTGGGCCCGTGCGCACGCGGCGTGGCGGTGGTGGCCGATGTCACTGACGATGAACTGGCGTGGCTGCACCGGGCGGGCATTCGCGGCATCCGCTTGAACCTGACGCTGCCCGCGCCGGTATCGCTTGACGACCTGCCTGCGCTGGCCGAGCGGATTGCCGCATTCGGATGGCACGTCCAGCTCAACCTGCCGCCCGAGTGGCTGCCCGACGCGGCCGGCATGCTGGCGGCGCTGCCAGTGCCGATGGTGTTCGACCACTATGGCCATCTGCCGCTCGGCAAGCCGCAGGCGGAGTCGGCCTTCCGCGTCATTGCCGATCTGGTGTCAGCCGGCAATGCCTGGGTAAAGCTGTCGGGCCCTTATATCGAATCGCTCGACGGGGCTCCGCACTACGGCGACATGCAGCCCCTGGCGGCGCGCTACCTGAATCTGGCGCCGGAGCGGATGCTGTGGGGATCGGACTGGCCGCACCCCTCGGCGCAGGCCAGGGGGGGCCAGCCGGTCGACGATGCCGCCGTGCTGCGCACGTTCATAGGCTGGTGTGGATCGTCCGACACAGCGCAGCAGGTGTTGGTTCGCAATCCGCAAACGCTTTACGGGTTCGGGGACGTCATCCCGGCCTGAGTCGTACCGCAAGGAAGAACTGGAGACATGATGTTCGAATCGCTTCACCTGTCGGCCCGCGTGGGCAAGCTGGGCATTTCGGTCTGCCTGGCCGCCGCATCGTTTGCCTTGGGCGCAGCCAACGCGCAGACGGATTGGCCTGCCAACAAGGTCATCAACTACATCGTGCCGTACCCGGCGGGTGGCACGACCGATATCCTGGCGCGCCTGATCGCGCAGAAGGTCGGGCAGGCGCTGCATACCACCATCGTGGTCGAGAACCGCCCCGGCGCCACCGGCGCCATCGGCTCGGCCTTCGTGGCCCGCGCCGCACCGGACGGCTACACGTTGCTCGGTGCTTCGACCGCTTCTCACGCCATCAACCCGGCGCTGAATCCGAAGCTGCCGTATGACGCGGTGAAATCATTCACGCCGGTGGCGCTGCTGGGCACCATCCCAAGCGTGCTGATCGTCGGGCCGAACAGCCCTTACAAGAGCGTCAAGGAACTGGTGGCCGCTGCCAAGGCCAAGCCGGGCACCGTGAGCTACGCGTCGGGCGGCAACGGCACGATCCTGCAGATGTCGGCGGAACTGCTGCAGCAGCAGGAAAGCGTACGCATGAACCATGTGCCTTACAAGGGCGACGTCCCGGCGATCCAGGATGTCATGGCTGGCCATGTTGATTTCATGTTCGCGCCTACCGCGCCGATTCTTCCTCACGTACAGGCCGGGAAGCTGCGCGCGCTGGCCGTGGCCACCGCGGCGCGGGTGCCAAGCCTGCCGAACGTGCCGACGATGGCCGAAGCGGGCGTCGCGAACTTCGAGGCGGAGCAATGGCAGGGTGTCTTTGCACCGGCCGGCACGCCGCCTGCCATCGTCCAGCGGCTCAATGCCGAGATCAATAAGGCTTTGCAAGATCCCGAGGTCAAGGCGCAACTGGGCAAGCTGGGGATCAAGATCGTTGGCGGAGCGCCCCAACGGCTCGCCGAGATCCAGAAGGCGGATATCGCCAAGTGGAGCCGCGTTGGCAAGGCGGCCAACATCACGCTGGAGTGAACCATGGTTGACAGCATGGAAGCGAGCAGATCGTGGCCCCGCCTGTATCAGTTTGCATAACCACCGGAGCAAGACGTTGTACACCGCAGTTGCCGAACACCAAGAGCCCAATCTGGAAGCCGACACCATCAGGAAGGTTGCCTGGCGCATCGTCCCGTTCCTGATGGTCTGCTATTTCTTCAACCTGCTGGACCGGGTCAATCTCGGCTTCGCGGCGCTGGAGATGAACAAGGACCTGGGATTCAATGCCGCCGTCTATGGACTCGGCGGCAGCATCTTCTTCGTCTCGTACTTTCTGTGCGAGGTGCCGAGCAACCTGGCGCTGCAAAAGGTCGGCGCGCGCCGCTGGATTGCGCGGATCATGATCTCGTGGGGCCTGGTCTCGGGCGCCATGGCGTTCGTGTCGGGCGAGACGTCGTTCTATACGATTCGCTTCTTGCTGGGCGCTGCCGAAGCGGGCTTCTTCCCGGGCGTCATTCTGTACCTGACCTACTGGTTTCCGTCGGCCTATCGGGCGCGCATTGTTGCTACGTTCATGGTGTCGATTCCGCTTGCGAGCTTCCTCGGGTCGCCGCTGTCGGCGGCGTTGCTGCACGTGCACGGCTTTCTGGGCCTGAATGGCTGGCAATGGCTGTTCCTCCTCGAAGCCCTGCCCACGGTACTGCTCGGCATTGCCTGCCTGTTTGTGCTGACCGACCGGCCGCAGGTTGCCAAATGGCTCGACGCGGACCAGAAGACGTGGCTGGAACAACGCCTGGACAGTGAACGTGCGGGCAAGAAGCTCGTCGGCAAGGCGTCGATCTGGAAGCTGCTCTCGAACCGGCATTTCCTGGTCATGGCGCTGGTTTGTTCGGGCGCGTCGGCCGCCGGTACAACACTGTCGCTATGGCAACCGCAACTGTTGAAGTCGTTTGGGTTGTCGACATTCGAGACCGGCCTGATCAACGCGGTGCCGTACGGATTGGCATGCGTTGTCATGGTGCTCTGGGGGCGGCATTCGGACAAGACCAGCGAGCGCCGCTGGCATACGGCCATCCCGCTGGCCTGTATCGCCGTGGGGCTGCTGGCGACGCTGGTGGCTCCCGCGCTGGCCACGACGATGCTGGGCTTGAGCCTGGCGCTGTGCGGGGCGTACTCTTTCAAGGGCCCGTTCTGGACACTTTCGTCGGGTTGGCTCGATTCCGGCTCCGCAGCGGCAGGGCTGGCGGGTATCAATGCGGCATCGAACCTTGTCGGCGGCGGAATGATCTCGCTGGTGGGTCTGATCAAGACTGCGACGGGAAGCTACGGACTTGCACTCCTTCCGCTGGTTGCGCTGGCATTGCTCGGTAGCATGAGTTTGTTGTGGATCAGCCGGAGTGCCAGTCCCGGTGGCAGCAGCGCGAAACAATAGCTGGATGCGGTTGCCGTGTCTGCGGACACCGTTCGTTACGGAGGCAACATACCGGGCGTTGAGGGTTGAGCGACCGGCGCCTGGAGGGCCGGGCGCGAACAGGGCGGGCCGCGGCCCGCCCTGTTCGCGCCGCGCTTCGATGGCGGCTTAACTATGCGCGCCGTCGGTGAACGGATCCCGCCGATCCGTGACGCCCCTCGCACCTTCCGAGTAGACGTCGAACTTGCCTGCCTTCGCCCCGTCGGTGTACGGGTCGCGCGGCCCGTTGATATGCGTCTTGCCGCCGCTGGAATCGGCAGGCAGGTTACTTGCATGGGCCAGGACCGCGGACGAAGTCAATGCGGCGAGAACAACAGTGGATAGGATTTTCACGACAGTCTCCAAATCTAACAGCGGTGGTGTCCATAGCGGTGCCGTCAGGCCTACGCTTGGTATGTGCATGTCGGGCCCGCTTTCTGGAGGCCGGTGCCCCTTGCCTTCGGGTTCGCCATGCACTTGTCCAATTGCGCCGGCATCCTGTTTATTCCCTGTTCAGTTGCCCAGTTCTGTCCGGATGGCCTGCGCGAACGCGTTCACATGAACCGGCTCGGCGTCGCTGATTGCCCAGAAGTCCATACCGTTCTGGTGCCAATGGACGATCGAGTAGCCGTCGGATGAATCGGCCACCGGGGTTGAAACGCCGCCCCCTGACGGGAAGACGTAAAGATCGATCGGGTGCCGCTGGTAGCGGTAGATCAGGACAGCCACCATGCGATGGTCGACGTAGTCAACGCGGCCGCCAGCCAGGGGAAAGTCCCCACCCGGCAACTGGATGACCGGCGGCGCGTAATCGAGCCGCCCGTTGAACCAGGGCTTCACCGTGTGCTGATCGGTTGACAACACGTCCATCGAGTGTTGCGACAGCAGCGCGCGGACGTGGCTTGTCACGAGCTCCTGCCCCATCCTGCTGCTTTGCTGCGAGGGCACCAGCGAGAGCATGGCCACTACCACTGCGGAGGCGGCGACGCCGGCAAGGCCGCCGCCTGCCCACGCCAACGCAGGATTCATGGAACGCATGCGCCATGCCAGCCACGACACGCGGCGCGATTTCCCTGGCAGCCCGGCCTCCACGCGTGCGCGCAGGTACGGTGGCGCACGGTAGTGAAGCGAGCCATCGCGCAATAGATCGTTCAGCGACGTCATCGCCTTGTCATCGTCCATGATTGGCTCCCATCGAACGGCCCGGCACTGGCATTGGGGAAAGAGGGATGCGGCCGCCCCGGCCTTGCGTCTGGGCTGCCCGAACCACGGTGCAGAGAAGCCGGCGGCCGCGCGCCAGCCGCGACATCACAGTGCCGATCGGAATGCCCGCGACGCTGGCGATATCGCGGTAGCTCATTTCTTCCAGCTCACGCAGCACGAGAACCTCGCGATAGTCGACCGGGAGTTGCTCGAGTGCGCGGTGTACCAATTGCGCATCGTCGCGGCGTACCGCCAGTGTTTCGGGATCGCTGCCGATATCGTCCTCCCATCCGGGCAGCCGCTCGTCGCCGTGGAGGACTTCGTCAAAGGGCGTGCCGTCGGCGGCGTCACGCCGCCGGCGCCATTCGCTGAACCATGTGTTCCTGACAATGGCGAGCAGCCACGCACGCGCATTGCCACCGTGAAAGGTGTCGAAGAAGCGAAATGCGCGCAAGTAGGCTGCCTGCACGATATCGTCCGCGTCGTTCGCGCTGCCGCTCAGCCAACGTGCCAGGTTGTAGGCAGCGTCGAGATGCGGCAGCATTACCTGCGCGAAACGGCTGGACTCATCAGTAGAGTTCACGGTGCTCTCCTCTGTCTTGCACCTGTCCTACCATCGGCTGCGGCGATTTATTCCGCGCTACGATTCGTTCAGGAAGTCCGGAAAGACCTGCGTGAGCACCAACACGCCCTCGGGATTGAAGTAGAAGTGCATGGTCGAGTACTGCACGGCGTCAGACGCGAAGCGATAGCTCCAGACCTTGCGCCGCATGAGTGGGATATAGGAGGTTTCCGCGGGCTTTCCGAAGTGGACCAGCACGTCCTGCATGGTCCACTCGCCGACCCTCGCCATGCCGAACTCTTCGGCGGTCAGCATCTGCCGGACACTGACTACGCGCCCGTCCGGGTCGATCTGGGCTGCCCATTTGGCTTCGCCCTGCGCGGGATAAAGCCAGCGGCGCGAACCATCCGGGAGCCGATAGACCTCGCGCGGCGGGCCAAGCGTGGCTTGCAACTCCGCTTCGCTGGCGCCCGGCGCAACCAATTGCCACGCGGGACTTGCACAGGCGAAGGCCAGGGCCGAGGCAGCCAGCGCCGGCAACAGCCTTGCATGCCGGACAAGGGGCGCCAGGACGCGCCGGTTTGGGAATATTGAAATCATGGTTGTCCTCCGACGGTCATGGTGCAACTCTCGCGATCCGACGCGGCGGAGCCGGACTATCTGCCGCGGCAGGCCAGGAGGCGGTGTCGATCGCAAGATGCTGTGCGACGTTCGGGCACCTGCATGTTTGCGTGGCTTGCCGCTGTGGCCACGAACACGCAGGCCTATCTCATTGAGTGACGGTGGTCAGTGCAGGCCTGGTGGTCTCGGCTGTGGTGCTGGGCGCGGTAGCAGGTTCCGACCGACGCTTCGCATCCAGCTTCTGCAATGCCTGCTGCAGATCGTCCGGATACTGAGTGTCACCGGGAGCCGCAGGGTTGTAGCCAACGGCCTCCAGTTCCTGCAGCTCTCTCAGGATGCCGGCACGCGTGACCTGAGGCATATCGTTCGGCGCCGCGGGTTGTGCCTGGGCAAAGCCGGCAGCAAGGCAGATGGGTGACGCAATGGCGAGCACGCAATACAGCCGATTCAACGATCTCGTTTTCATTTCACAGCTCCTTGGGGGCAAAAGCGCTTCTGTCTTTGACGCGCTTGCATGCATAACCGGCGGTCTGCGTGGAAAATTCCGCCTGCCCGCGAAGAGGGTGCAAGAAGCTTCGGATGCCCCGGGCCAGTGACATGAGAGAGAACGATGTGCGAAGGCGTTACGCCATCCCTAGGATGCGTAAGGCGATTTCGGAATAAAGCGGGCGCCGCGGCAGTCTAGCGAAGGTGCCGGACGATCAGCTCCCCGAAATGCCTGGCGTGACCCGCATCAGGATCTCGCAATACCCGCTGAGGCGAGTGCAACGCTCGCCTGAGTCCGGCCCAGCACCCGCCAAGGACCCAAATGCTATTCACCATCATTCAAAGCGCGTTCGCCTCGATGGGGGGTGCGATGCCTATGGCGGCATTGGCTTCAGTGTTCACGGTCGCGCAGGCGCAGGACGCCAATGTGGTCACGATCCGGAATTTCATGTTCTCGCCGATGTCCCTCAACATCAAGACCGGCTCGGCGGTGACCTGGAGCAGCGAACCACCAATCGCCTGTCGACAGGCGCTTTGCGCCGTACCGCTGGTGGCCGGCCGCGATGAGCCGGTGCCGGTCCGCGTCCTGTCCAAAGCGGCGCAAATGCCAATGCCTGTGGAATGAACGACGAGTGCTCCACCACGCTATGGCGAGTTCTCGGGTCGAGGCGGACGTACCGGCGATGGGCTCCGCAGAAACATCGCTTACGGTTTGTCACAACCTCGTCGTCAACGCCAATTCAACACGGGTCGTTTTTACGGGCAAGCACAGCAACTTGCTGTGTCTCTAACCTCAAAGAAGGATTCATCATGAAGAAGCTGTTCGCCGCTGTCGCCTCCCTCGCCATCACCGGCGCCGCTTTCGCTCAAGGCGTTGCCCCGGCACCCGCTGCTGCCCCGGCACCGGAGGCTCCGATTGCGCAAGCCGCTCCGGCTCCCGCTGTGAAGGCCCCCCCCAAGACCGCTACCCATAAGCACGCGACCGCGCACGCCAAGGCCGCCAAGGTGAGCACGGCAAAGGCTGCTACTCCGGCGGCCGCAGCAAAGGCTACCCCCGTCGCGGCTGAGAAGGTCGCGCCGGCCCCCACCGCCACGAAGCAGTAGGCGGCGTTGGCAAGGCGGGCGAAGGGTAGTCGTTCGAGCCAAACCTTCCCATGCCTTCAGCGGCTTCTCAAGAAAACGGCCGACCGATTGGTCGGCTGTTTTGCTTTTGGCTGCCGCGATCGATGCGTTCCGTCCTTAACGTGATCGTGGCCTTCAGGCGCGGCCGTTTGGTCTCTTGACCGGCGACCGCCATCACATCGCTCGCGTGCCAGGATCAATTCATCGCTGTTCAGTGCATCGTGTAATTGAGCCGGAAGATCGACGCCACTCGCGAAGCGGGATGCGTGGCTCTCAGGCTAAGTTCCGGCCATGCAGATGGCCGCAGCGACCGGCTCTACCCAACCCTTGCGGTCACTGGGCCATGCGTGTTGCCAACGGCAGTTTCCTAGGCGAAGCGGTCGTCTGGATCGCACGGTCAGGGCGACATTAAACGTCGACCCTGGCCGGTCTCGGACCGAGACTCGCCATGCCACTATGATGATGCCGGCTGCGACCCGACCCCAAGACCGGCGGATTCGCGGATGCAGTGGATGAAGTAGTCCGCCGTGCGCGTGAGGATCGCACCTTCGCGCAGCACCAGGGCCATCTGGATATCCGGAGGATTCTCCGGCAGCGCGAGAGGCGTCAACAGGCTGGCGATATAGGGCGAGCGTACCGACGCCAGCGACAATGGCACCACCGCGTCAGTCTCCAGCATGAGCGTGCTGAACAGGACGTTCGACGTGCTGCGGGTGATGCGGCGCGGCGGCGGCAGTCCGTGCCGGGCGAACAGGCCGGCGAGATAGGCGGGGTAGGTGTCGCTCGCGTCCTGGTGCAGCCATTCCGCGTGCCCTAGCTCCGCCAGCGAGGTTGCGCCGGCCAGCGGACTGCCGGCGCGCACTACGAATGACGTCGGATAGACCGCCAGTTCGGAGTACTGCAGGAACGGATCGGCGGCCAGAACCTGCGTGGCGGTGAGGCCGAAGTCGACCTGGCCGTTGCGCAGGTGTTCCTGCAGTCGCGGCGGGTCGAATTCCAGGAAGTCGACGCTCACGTCCGGCATGCCCTGTCGAAAGCGCGAGAATGCCGGCGGCAGCAGCGAGATGCCAGGTAGCGGCGACACCCCGATCCGGAGCCGGCCCTCATTGATGCCACGCCGCTGCGCCAGTTCTGACTCGGCCCGTTCGATTTCGCAGACGATCAGCCGAGCTCGCGCCAGCAGCGCCTGCCCATCGTTGGTTAGCGTCACGCCCCAGGAGTTGCGCGCCAGCAGTGGCACGCCGGCCTCGGCCTCCAGCTCGCGCATGGCTTTGGTGATGGCCGGCTGGGTCAGGCACAGCGCACGCGCGGCGGCGTTGATGCTGCCGTGATCGGCAATGGCGACGAGGGCGCGCAGGTGGTGGTGTTTCATGCGGGTCTACCCGGTCAGGGGTTTACCTGAATAACCCCGGGTTATGGTTATCAACTTTCGTGCTTTGTTACTGCGGCGGGGGATTACTTACCATGGGCTTTCCGCATCCATCCCCACAGGAACCCGAAAATGTCGCAAGGCGCCGCCATTATTCCCGAAATCCACGCCCATCAGGCGGAATTCGTCGCGCTGCGCCGCGACATCCACGCACATCCGGAACTCGGCTTCGAGGAGGTCCGCACCAGCCGCCTGGTGGCCGACAAGCTGGCGGAATGGGGCTACGATGTGACGGCGGGCGTAGGCGGCACCGGCGTGGTCGGGCAACTGAAGCTCGGCAACGGCACGCGCCGCATCGGCATCCGCGCCGACATGGACGCGCTTCCCATTGTCGAGGCTACCGGCCTGCCATACGCCAGCACGCACCACGGCAAGATGCACGCTTGCGGCCACGACGGTCACACTGCCATCCTGCTCGCCGCCGCGCACTACTTCGCGACCACGCGCCGATTCGACGGCACGCTCAACCTGATTTTCCAGCCGGCCGAGGAGGGGCAGGGCGGTGCGCAGCGCATGGTGGAGGACGGTCTGTTCAAGCGTTTTCCATGCGATGCGGTTTACGCCTTGCATAATGCGCCCGGCGTGCCGCTCGGGCACTTCGTTGTCCATGAGGGGCCGACGCTGGCGTCGTCCGATACCGTCACCATCACGCTGACCGGTAAGGGCGCGCACGGCGCGATGCCGCAGTACGGACGCGATCCCGTGGTGGCGGCCGCCGCCATTGTCATGGCGCTGCAGACCATCGTCGCGCGCAACCTGTCGGCCACCGATGCCGGCGTGATTACGGTAGGTTCACTGCAGGCCGGCACCACGCACAACGTTATTCCCGAGACGGCGAAGATCCTACTTACCGTGCGTGCGCTCGACCGAAATGTGCGCGACACGCTCGAGGCCCGCCTGCGCGAAGTGGTCGACCTGCAGGCCCGCAGCCTCGGTGTGAGCGCGGAAATTCACTATCACAAGGTCACCAGCGTGGTGGTCAATACGCCCGACGAAACGCGCTTCATCCGCGGTGTCATCCAGGACTCCTTCGGTCAGGACTGCGTGCAGGACATGGAAAAGGGCGCAATGGGTAGCGAGGATTTCTCATGGATGCTCGACGAAGTACCGGGCTGTTACGTTCTGCTCGGCAACGGTAGCGGCTCGCAGGGCGGCTGCATGGTCCACAACCCCGGCTACGATTTCAACGACGAGGCGCTCCCGCTGGGCGCGAGCATGTGGGCGCGGCTGGTTGAGCACTACCTCGTCGCCGCCTGAAAAAGGGAGGATGCTATATGGAGCAGAGACTCGATGCGGCCCTGACCGGCACTGCCTCGCCTGGCTTGCCGACCGCGCAGGCTGACGCCGCCACTTTCACCAGGCAGCGCCGCGCCGTGATCGCCGCCTCGCTCGGCAACGCGCTGGAGCTGTTCGACTTCACGGTGTTCAGCTTCTTCGCCGGGCTGATCGGCAAGCTGTTCTTCCCGGTAGAGGGCGAATATGGCCCCTTGCTGCTGGCGCTGGCCACGTTCGGCATCGGCTTTGTCATGCGGCCTTTGGGCAGCGTGGTGATCGGCAACTACGCCGATCGTGCCGGTCGCAAGCCGGCCTTGACGCTGACGATAGGCCTGATGGCGCTAGGCACGGCCATCATCGGTCTGGCGCCCACCTATGCACAGATCGGCATCGCCGCGCCGCTGCTGGTGGTCACGGGCAGGCTGCTGCAGGGCTTCTCGGCCGGCGGGGAGATCGGCGCCGCTACCAGCTTCCTGATGGAGTCCGGGACACGCAGCAACCGCGGCTTCATGGTGAGCTGGCAGATGGCCGGGCAGGGCGCGTCGGCGCTGGCCGGCGCACTGTGCGGCGCCCTGCTGACGCACGGCCTGTCGCAGGCCGCGCTGGAAAGCTGGGGCTGGCGTGTGCCCTTCCTGCTCGGCTTGCTGATTGGCCCGGTCGGCTTCTATATCCGCCGCCATCTCGACGAGACCCACCAGGACGTGGCGCGCGAGCGCAGCGCGCTGTCCGAGGCGGTGCATCAACATGGCCGCAAGCTGCTGCTCGGCACGCTACTGATCCTTGGCGGCACGGCCGAAATGTATGTAGTGGTGTTCTTCACGCCGGCCTGGCTGGTCAGGACCCTCCACATGCCGGCCGCCACGTCGCTGCTCGCGGCCTGTGCGGCCGGGGCGATCATGCTGATGGTATCGCCGCTCGCGGGGGTGCTCGCCGACCGCCTGAGTCGCCGCAAGCCGCTGCTGCTGACGTTGCGCATGGTGTCGCTGGTAGGGATCCTGCCGGGATTTCTGCTGGTGCAGCATGCGCCGTCACTCGGGTCGGCACTGGTGCTGGTATGCGGTGTGATGCTGCTGGCTACGTTGGGCGCGCCGGCCGGCTTTCTATTCATCATGGAGGCCTTCCCGCGCCGAGTGCGTGCCACCGGGCTGGCGATCATCTATGCCTGCGGCGTGACGCTGTTCGGAGGCTTCGCTCAATTTATCGTGACGTGGATGCTGAGCGTGACAGGTAGCCCGCTGTCGCCTGCATGGTACGTGCTCGGCTGCGGCACGGTGAGCCTGTTGGGGCTGCTGGCGTTTGCGGAGCAGCGTGTCGCGGATTGATTCGGCCGCCGCGGGGGCTTCACGGATGCGGCAGGCCGAGCCCGGCGACCGCGCTCCATCGAATGAGCACTTCGGTAGTACCGATCGCTATAGGGTTGGCCGACTTCGGTCAACTGGGTGACCGTGGCAGCCGTCGCTATGCGATCCAGTGCTGCCCCGCCGCTATAAGCTGAACGGCCGTTGTCGAAGTAGAGCGGGCGTTCGAATATCCGCATCAACTCATGGGCGAGCATTCGCAGGCGGCCGAACCCGGCAGTTGAGGCCTTTCGCCAGGCGCCCCATCAGCACTCAAGCCCGGAACTTCCGTAGCCGACCCGTCTCGGGCATTCGGGTTTTGGGTGCCAGACGACCGCTCTGATGGGGGAAGCGGCCGTTCGCCGCATCAGATTCTTGACCAGCATGAAGCTCAACCGGGGCGTGTCGCTCGAGGCTTCATGACTCGCATCACAGAGTGATGTTCGACGTCCTTCAAAGGGAGGTAGATTTCATGCGCAACAGGATCTATGGCCAGACTATGCGCATTTGGCCCTACAAAGCCTTCCCCCACCTTTTTCACCCCCGTTTCAGTGACCTTGAAAATCGACAGCACCCCTGCTTCGCTTGCCACATAAACCTGTGAAAGGATGGCGTCGTAGCCCAGCACGTCCGGCTCTCGGCCAACCCCAAAGTTCGCGACCATCTGCTTACTCTTCATGTCCAGTACGAGCAAGCGATCATTCCCTTCGCAGGCGATAAAGGCGAGCCTCAGCTCCGGCACAATCAGCAGCCCGTGGTTACCGGCGGTCCCCGGCAAGATAATGCGGTCCACGATCTTATCCGTGCGCGGATCAATCTCGACAAGCGACCGGCGTCCCTGGACGTTGACGAAGATGTGCCGGGTGGCCGGATCGTACTGTGTGTTACCGACGGCGCCGCCCAACTCGATGGTAGCGACACGCTGATTGGTGCGAACGTCAATCACGGTCTCCGTATTGCCAGTCTCATTGGAGACGTACAGCTTGCCAGCTTCGGGGGCATAGGCGATGCCGTCGGGATAAATACCGCCGGGTATGCGCGCCACAATCTTTAGTGCGGTTGCATCAATTGCCACGACTTCGTTTGTCGCAGCCGCTGATGCATATACGCGATTGAGTTCCGGAACAGCCAGCGTGCCGTGCACGTGACCGACATCGCCAATCGTTGCCAATATGGTTTTGGTCTTGATATCCATGACGACGACTGCGCTATCGCCAAGGTGTGCAATGAAGAGTCTTGAACTGGCTGGGTCGAGGCTAAGATAGTCCCAGCGCGTCGTGCCGCCGGGTAAGGGAAAATCACCTACATGCTGCAGCGGAAGAGCCCGGGAAGGTAGTGCTGTTGTAGCGGGAAGGCAATGAGCCGGGCCGAGCAATACGGCGAGAGCGAAGGCGATACCGGACAAGCATCTTCGCGATGGCGTTTGGTACAGATTTCGCCTCGTGTTCATCCCTGACTCCCAGCATTGCTACCGATGCACGCTGGCCTGTGCATCGAGGGCCTTCTTGACAGTGGTTGCCAGTGCTGTCGCCTTGTCCTTGCCCCAGTAATGCAAGAACATGTAGCGCGGCTGCTCGTCGATCATGTGCTGATGGATGGCAACGATATTGATGCCGCCCGATCTCATCGCTTTGAGTACTGGCTGAAGCTCGTCCTCGCGCATCACAAAATCGCCATCTACGACCGCCATGTCGTCAGTGCCGGCGAACGCCGCCCATGTGTTCACGCCCATTTCGTTGCCGAAGCTCACCCCATGCATAGTCGCTTTGGCGCCAATCACAACCTTGAACATGCCGTTGCTGGCTTGTCCCTTTTTTCCGAGGATGGCTTCCAAGGGCGCGGGACTGATTGCGTTGTTTTGCCCAATTGTGCCCGGGAACGTGGATGCCACCGAGGGACTGGCGGCCCGAATCTCTGCCACCTTGTCATACAGCTTCTTTACGCTGCCGGCGAGCTGTGCAGGGTCGCCCATGCCACTGATGTGCATGAAGTACACCCGTGGCTGGTCAAAGAAAAAGTGATTATGGAGTGCCGTAACCTGCAGCCCGGCCTCAAGCGCTGCGCTCATGGCAGGATTTACCTCGTCCTCAAAGAGAACGGTGTCTCCCATCAGCATGACCTGACGTCCACGCGCGGGCGTGAACGCTGCCCAAGAGGTCAGTCCCATGAAGGGGGGCATGGTCGTGCCATCCACCTTGATTGGAATATCCGTACGCGGCTTGGAAACCTTGAACACATTCTCGGCCTCGGAGAAGCTGCCTTTCAGGCCCGTGACTTGCTCGATTTGTGCGGTATCCATCGTCGCGCGTCGTTCTGCAGGCGCTGCCACAGCGATCGCACATGCGCCAAAAATGCTGGAAAGGCCCACAACAATTTTTTTTGCCATTCGCATGATTCACTCCGGTCACTGTTGAAGAAAGTTAGGTTGGCTCGGCGCCGATATCAGCTCAATTGAGTGGCTTGACACGCCTGAAGGCGTGCAACATGGCAAGATCGTAGCCAATCTTCAACACGCCACAGGCCAGCAATGGCGCCCCGATCCAGCCCGTCGCCATCAAGCCTCCCGCAAGAACCGGGCCGACTGCGGCAGCGAGGCTTCTGGGAACCGCTGTCAAACTCGCGGCCGCAGTGCGCTCGGCCGGCGTGACCACTGCCATCACAAACGCCGTCCGGGTCGGTACATCCATTTGCGACAACGCACTACGCATCAGCAACAGCGCCAAGGTCAGCATCAATGACGGCGCGAAGGCTGCGGCAATCAGGAAAGCACTGGAAGGGATGTGCGTGAACACCATGGTGTTCAACAAGCCGATCCTCCGTGCCAGCGGCACGGCGATGAGTTGAGAGGCTGTTGTCAGCAATCCCGTCCAGAAGAAGAACTGGCCCGCTGCTCCGGGGGACATCCCGAAGCGTTGCATCAGCCAAAGTGACAGCAAGGCGTTGACGACCAAGCCTCCTGCAAACGCATCCACGCTGAACAACATCGCTAGGTGGACGACAATGCGGCGCGACGGCCCCAGAGGAGTTGTCGCCGAGGATGACTGCGGACGCTGTTCGGGCAGTCTGGTGTAGAGCACCCAGAGAGCAACCCCGGTCGTGGCATAGGCGACGAACATCATGCGCATGGCAGCCATCATCGACCAACCGGCATGCGCAGAGATCCAGGCCGGCAGGGCCGCGGCCAGGGCGCCGACGGCAGCAGTGAAGGCGCCAATCAGGCTGTATCGGGCAAACAGCGCCGTACGCGCTTCCGGTGTCGCCGCCTCAGCCAGGCGAGCTTGCTCAAGCGGCAGGAACACGCTGACATCCCCCGAACTTGGGTTCAGGGTACCGATGAAGGCTACGATCAACAGTGGCCAGAGGGAGGACAGGCCGGCAAAGCCCACTCCGGTGATTGCCATGAGGACTGCGGCCAGGATTAGCAGACGACGTAGGGGAAAGCGGCTCCCGATCAACCCGACCAGAATGGTTGCGAGTGCTGAGCCGATCAGCGTGGCGCTGCTGATCAGTCCGACGGCAAACTGGCCAAAGCCGAGACCCAGCAGGTATGCGGGCAAGAGTACTGCCACGAACCCGTCGCACAATCCGCGCAGCCCTCGCCCAACGAGCAGCGGCATCACGCTTGTATCGATACCTGGCGGAAGCAAAAAACGGGCTAGCCTCGAGCTGACGACCGAGACGGATGTCACCCCAGTCTCGTCCAGGGCGGAATCAGTCTTCGTCCTCATCGTCGTCGGCGAGCTTGCCGTCTTCGCCAATGAGTAGCGTTGCCTTGTCAGTGCCCGAACCTAACGTGACCTCGTAGCGGGCCCTGCCATCCACCACTTGCTTTTCGATCTCGCCGATTGCGCGTCCTTTCGTCTGCTGTTTAATCGTTGTTTTGACTGGTGCGGGAACCTGTGAGATGTCGATCACCTGATGGCTGCATTTCCCGAATGGGTGCCAGTCGCAACCCGATGCGGCCAGGCCCGGCAAACTTGCCAGGGCTGTCGCAGCGATTTCACGCGCACGAGGGGACATAGCAGTTTCCTCCAACACTTTACTGATGGTCCAACGTTCCTTGCGCAATGCGTTGTCCATCGCGACGGTATTCGATCATCTGGCCATGTCGCCACACCTCGAAGCACTCTTCGGTCTTTGCGTTGAGGTATACCAGGCGCAGATTGCTACCGCGAACACTCCCAACCCCTTCTGGGCGTGGCCTTGCATAGCGGATTCGACGGTACCGTTCCGGGCAAAGCTGTCGGCCCAATGTGGTCCGTCAGTGACCATCTTCCCTGCTATCGTCTTCTTGATTTAGGCGGCGCTCAGGTGCTTGAACACCTCTTGGGCCAGGACCGCATTGATTGTGCATAGCATCGCAATTCCCACGCAAATATGGGGGGACAGGCGATTCTTCGTCCAGCCTCGTTCCGACCTCAACTTCACCTCTTTCTCCTCCCGGTCCTACTTCGCGGTGGCCCCATACGTGAACGCGTCGAACAAGGTGACGCTATCGGCCTTGGTCCATACACCCACTGCACCGGCTCCTGTGATGTGTTCGTCCGTCACTTCGATATAGCGCTTGCCATCGAGTGACACCTGGATGTGGCTTCCTGCGAATTCAGCTCGCAGCGTGTGCCAGACCCGGGTGGCGACGGGCGCTTCCTGATACCGGATTGTGTGCCGGCGCCCGCCCGTCGTGTAATACAGCGAGACGTTGTTCTCGAGCGCGTTCGCGCGTGCGACGTAGTAGGCCAGGGAATGAGCATGGTCTGTTTCATGGATATCGTCCCTTTGACTCGCTCAGGCTGGCATCTTGGGCGGCCACTTGTGCGTTTCCGCCTGGCAGTGTTGACACCATGCATACAGCGCGTCGTACATCACCATGCCGTGCTTAAGCATCTCGTGGTCGTCCGCGAATACGTGGGAAAGGCCCAGGGAGATGGCATAAAGGCCGCTCGATTGCGGTGTCAGATCTAGCCGCGAAGTATCCGCCCCGCGAACGATGCCCGCCATTTGCTGCAGGGCAGGATCACTGCCAAGGTTGTATTTGTCCAGAAACGCGTCAAAGCTGCAAAGCTCTCCCACGTGTGTAAGTTCGACGCCCGGGATGTCATACGGAATCGCACCGGTTTCATTGGCAATCCGGACGACGTCTGCCGTCGGTACGTACAGGAAGTCTGGCGTCTTGTCGATGAAGCGCGCAATCAGCCATGGACAGGCGATACGATCGATCTTGTTCCCGTGTAATCCACTGCATGACGGACTCCGCTCGTTTGTAAGGTGAAATTGAGCCTACGGCTGTACAACGGCCAGGCGCTCAGCAACCTGTTTCCAGTGGATGTTCTGCATGAAGGCGTCCACGTAGGCCGCAGCCTTGGCGCCGTAGTCCATGTGATAGGAGTGCTCGTACATGTCGAGCGCCAGAATGGGCGTGGCCCCGGCCAGCGTATGGGCATGATCCGACGCCCATTGATTGACCAGTCGCCGGTCGCGTGGGGAGTAGGTCAGCAGCACCCAGCCCGAGCCGCCGCCGAGCGCCTTGCCCATGGCCGTGAATTCGGCCTGCCAGCGCGTAACCGAGCCGAAATCGCGTTCGATGGAAGCCTTGAGATTGCCTGCCAGCGGGCCGCCATCACCGAGGTTGCCGAAGTACACCTCGTGGAGGATCATCGAGTTCGAAGCGATCAGCTCCTCGCGCTTTAGGCCGTTGAGGACAAACACGGGGGCAGTCGCCATATCCAAGGCAGCTAGCTCCGCCGTAATGGCGTTGAGGCGCTTTACCGCACCACCGTAGTTGTTTTCGTAATGGCTGACGATCAGCTTTTCCGACAGGCCTGGCAGGCTCCTCGGATCGCAAGCCAGCGGCTTCACCTGGTAGGTCATGGGATCTCCTGTGATTCAGTGATGCAGCAGCGGATAGGCCACCAGGCCGATCAAAGCCGCTCCCGCCACAATCATGGGCTCGGACAGCTTCTTGAACTTCAGCAGCAGGGCCACGGTGACCAGCGCGAGCAGCGCGGTCGGGATATCGACAATTGAGCGCTTGGCCAATACGATCACTGCCCCGGTGATGGCGCCGATGGCGGCGGCGGTGACGCCATCCACGAATGCCAGAATGGCGGGCTGCTTGCCGTACTTCTTGAAGTACGGCGCAGGCAGGACAGTGAAGAGGTAGCAGGGCAGGAAAGTCGCGGCGGCCGCCACACAAGCCCCTGACAGACCTGCCACGAGATAGCCGATGAAGCCGACCGTGATGACGACCGGCCCGGGTGTGATCATGGCCACCGCCACGGCGTCCACAAACTGCTTGTCGTTCAGCCAGTGGTGTTCGGTGACGACACCGCCGTACAGGAATGGCACGATCGCAAGCCCCGAACCGAAGACGAACGCGCCGGCCTTGGCAAAGAACACGCCGATCTGTGACAGGAGTGGCCAGTCCAGCGTACTGGCCATACCGCTGGCCGCCGACAGCGGTGTTGCCGCCAGCGCATTGAGCTTGCCTTGACGCAGCCACTTGGGCGGAGCGCGCCAGAACCAGGCCAGAACACCGGCCGCGACGAACAGCCAGGCTACCTCCGATTCGGTAATGACCGTGACTGCGACGAGAACCAGGTAGATAAACCACAGCAGCTTGTCCTTGCCCACGCTCTTCTTGGTCAGCTTGTGGGCGCTGATCGCGATGATGCCGATCACTGCCGCGCCCACGCCATAGAAAACCGACTGCATCCAGGTCAGGCCGCCGAAGCGCACGTAGGCCCAGCCGAGCGCCACCACCATCAGGAACGATGGCAGCACGAAAGCGATGCCAACCAGCGTGGCGCCCAAAATTCGGAAGTGGACATAGCCGAGGTAGATCGCCAATTGGGCCGCCAGCGGGCCCGGAGCCAGTTGCGCCAGCGCGAGGCCCTCCTTGTAGTCGGCATCGGTGATCCACTGTCGCGCGTCCACCAGGTCCCGGTGCATATAGCCGGCGAGCGCAACCGGACCGCCGAAGCCCAAAGTGCCGAGTCGCAGGAAGTACATCACCAGTTGCCGCAAGGTGTATCCAGGGCGTTCGTGCGGTGAATGGACCGGGGAGGTATCAGAGGGTTGGGTCATCTCGTGTCGTCTAAAGGGGAATCTGAACGTGGCTGGATTGGTAACGACCTAGCGCTTGGGGTCGCCCAGCGCCGTCCCTGATACTGGGTGGGGTCGCGCCGCGGGATACTGCCCGCCACGCCATGCGGCTCACCCGGGGACAGCAAGATGTCGATGGCTGCGTTGAAATCGCGCCATTGCGCTTCGGCGCGGGCGGACGACTCGTCGGGGAAAAAATCGATCTTGCGGATTGCGTCGAACCCCCGGCCGTGCCGGCGAGCCACGCGCAGCAGCGCCGCTTCTTCCGCTCCACCCAACGTCGCACGGGCGTCGGAAAGCTCCGCCATCCAGGCTGCGTATTCGGCAGTCCGGTCGAACAGTGCGCGATACTCGGCTTCAGCGGACAGCATCCAGACTTTGCCGTCCTCGCTGGCCGCGTCCTCGGCCAGCGCTTGTAGCTGGGCTCGCTGGCCCGGGAGGTTGGGCAAGAGATAGGCACCATCGCGCAACGACGTGCTGCCCAACGACTTGATGCCGTGCCACAGCCGCATGCGCGGCGTAGCGGCGGAGGTCGGCAGACTGACGACGAGTAGTAGCCATGCGGCTTCGGCAATAGAGGGACGAGCAGTCATGTGCCCAGCTTAGTTGGGCGTAACCACCCCTGCAACGTTGTAGAGGTCTCTACAAATGCCAGTGCTGGAAGCGAGGCAGACCGGATATTTTTGAAGGTACAGCAAGGGGAATGGTCTTCGGGCGTCGCGAATCCGACGACTATCCATTTCCACGCTGGTAGGCACCCTGGTCGGCATTGCCGTCGCGATAGCCGGTGTCTACGTCCACGCATTCGAAGAGGATCGACCCACCGATCTGCATGAGAAGCTCCACGAGGCGATGCCACTGGACGCAAACGAACGGGAGGGTCAAGCTGCCCTCCGGCACGTGGATCGAATGGGGCGGTCAGTTCCAGAACCTGCAGGCCGCTACCAAGCGGCTGGCGCTGATCGTGCCCGCATGCTTTTTGCTGGTCGCGATTACGCTGTATATGGCCATCACGGTACTGACAGCCGTGCCCCTGGCGCTGGCCGGTGGAGTCTTCGCCCTCATGCTGCGAGGCATTCCTTTCTCGATTTCGGCGGCCGTGGGCATCATCGCGGTGTCAGGCGTGGCCGTGCTGAACGGACTGGTCCTTATCTCAGCTATCCATCCCAATACAGCGGTCATCGAGGGTGCCATGGAACGGGTTCGGCCGGTACTGATGACGGCGGCTGTGGCTTCGCTCGGCTTTGTGCCGATGGCCATTGCTACAGGGGCCGGCGCAGAGGTCCAAAAGCCCCTGGACCGTCGTAATCGGGGGACTTATTACCGCCACCGCTTTGACATTGTTCGTGCTACCCGCCATTTGTGGCATGGTGCTAAGGCGGCGGGCCGCCGACGGCACCGAAAGTGCAAGGGGTGCTGGTAGCGTAATCCTTCAAATCTATCCGGACGTGTCTGATACGGCACGACAACGTAACCCCGGGTTCATCAACCTCATTCGCCAATGTCTATTCGTACTGCGTCCCCGGCGTTACTGGCCGCCTTGCTTTTCGGGGCAAGCACTCCGCTCGCGAAGGCGCTAACCGGCTCAGTATCTCCCCTCCTGCTGGCGGGCCTGCTATATCTTGGAAGTGGCATTGGGCTGGCGCTGGTGCTTGCTATCCGGAAGATCTTGGCCGCGCCAGACCCGGGAAGCGATCAAAGCGGTATTCCGCGAGGCGAGGTACCGTGGTTGATCGGCGCAATCCTTGCGGGAGGTATCGCGGGGCCCGCCTTGTTGATGTCCGGACTCGTCTCAACCAATGCCGCCTCGGCATCGCTGCTCCTGAACGTGGAGGGCGTGTTCACGGCCGTTATCGCGTGGGTAGTGTTCAAGGAAAACGCGGATCGCCAAATCGTCCTCGGCATGGTCGCCATCGTGGCCGGCGGCCTGCTGCTTTCGTGGCAGCCAGGCAGCCTGCAGATCTCGCCCGGTGCGTTGCTTATCGTTGGCGCTTGCCTGTGCTGGGCTATTGATAACAACCTGACGCGCAAGGTGTCCAGCAACGATGCACTCCTCGTTGCATGCCTGAAGGGCCTTGTCGCAGGGCTGTGTAATTCGGCCCTCGCCCTCATGCATGGGGCGGTCTTTCCACCGGTCATGACTTTGGCGGGGGCGCTGATGGTCGGATTTGCGGGATACGGTGTGAGTCTCGCGCTGTTCGTGGTCGGCTTGCGCGTGTTGGGAACCGCTCGAACCGGGGCATATTTCTCCATTGCTCCCTTGTTTGGAGTCCTGATTTCGTTTGTGATCTGGCCGGAAGCGCCAGGTATTGCGTTCTGGGCTGCTGCGGCTCTTATGGCCCTGGGCGTGTGGCTGCATTTGAGAGAGCGTCACGAACACGAGCATATCCATGAGCCACTGGCGCACAGTCACTCGCATCGGCACGACGCGCATCATCAGCATAAGCACGACTTCCCGTGGGATGGCAAAGAGCCCCATAGGCACTGGCATGAGCACGAGATCATGGTGCACAAGCATCCGCATTATCCGGACGTGCATCATCGCCACACGCATTAGAGTGGCATTGCCCCTTGTCCTGTGCGCTGGGATGAGCGACCGTTCTTGATCTACTCGGTCATCGAAGGCTTGGATGCCGAGTGACTCAAACTGGCTGCCGATTTGCTGCCGTTCGACCAAGGGAAGGCGTTGGCCGTAGTCGGGCCAGGAGCGGCCCTTCACGCATTTTCCATTGTGACCACTCGGGCGGCCGCCCTTGGCCCGCCGTTGCAGGCCTATTCGAGGCAACCAGTTGGCGCGGAGCGAGCGAACTGCGAAAGGCTGGGGCAGCTCGCTCCGCGCCTGCTGGCCCAGTCTTCGATGGCGGGGGCAGGTCCCGACCCGTCGGGTACCAAAGTGGAGCGGTGGCTCTGCGATGTCGCCAGCGGCTGGCCGCTCCGAGGGAAGTTCGCCGGCGCTGCGGCGAATCAATGCCTGCCCTGCATGCATGGCGCCGCGGTCTCGAAGGCTGATGTCGACATGTAGCGGCCCGCCGGGTAATAGTCGCCCATCACCTCGCGCTCATCGCCCGGCTTTGAGATGGCCTGTACCGCATGGGGAAAATCCGTTGTCCCAAGCATGTGCCGCAGTTGCACCACCGAGACATCGGCGTCGCCAGCGCCATCCCCGTCATCTGCCATTGGCAGCCAGGCAATGCCACATTGTGCGATTGCATTGCTCGGACGGTCTTCCTTGCGGCTCACTACGATAGTGTAGAAGCCATCCGGACCAACCGGCACCTGCTCATCATAGACGCAGCCATTTACCCGTGTATTGGCAAAGCCCTGGTTCGAGCACATGGACCAGTACCTGAGTTCGCCCGTGCCCATCACCGCTTCCCCGTTGGCGGTGCGCGGCGTGGTTGGCGCCTTGCCGCGAATGACGAACACCTTGCCCAGCTTGCGGTTGACGATGGTGCGGATGTACTGGTTGTCAAGGTTCGGATAGAAGCCCCCAGTACTCTTCTTTGGGCTGGCCAGCGGTTTCCCGGTGTACAGGCTGTAGAGATATTCTCGGTCGTACTGGATATTCCAGGTGGGCGGGTTGGTTGCCGGATACGCAGGCTGATTCTTCTCCCTGCCTACCTCCCGGGCGATGGCAACAAGTTCGCGGTATTTCTCCCTCGGGACCGCGAGCGCTGCCGGATCGATCTGCATCGGCTGCTGGGCGCGCAAGGCAGGACACGCCGCATCCCCCCTCAGCACCTGGCCGTCCGCGAGTGTCAGCACGGGAATGGGCAGTCCGACGCCTCCAGTCTCGTCCATTTGCTTGTCTCGCGCATAGATGCGATAGAGGAGTTGCTGTTGACCGGATCCGTACTTCGGGGCGTGCAATGTTGTGCGCTGCTGCCCGAGCAGGTTCATGCCCACAGGCTGGTCGGCCGGAGGCGCTGCGTCAACTACCGTCAGCGAATATCCTCGTGCTTCGGCATTGCGATTTGCCCCGGGCAGGAAGGGATTCACCGCACCCGCTGCGGGCCTGATCAGATAGTCGGCAACCGATTCGACAGGAACGCCGGCGCCGTCATAGCTGATCAGCGACATATACCGCGAGTGCGGAAAATTGCCCTCAATGGAAAGCCTCGCGCCCTCGGGAATTGAGAACGTCGCGCTCCAGTAAAACGTGGCGGCATCAGGGTATGCGATATTAATGTACGGATCGGCACTGACCGGGCCACGCGACCAGAAGCAACTGCGCGGGCCGGGCGCCACATTTTTGGCAACATCCGCGACCGCAGCCCCATCGGACCTCGACGGCCGCGATTGCGCGGCTACCGTGCCAACTGCGCCGCAGGCAGCGGCAAACGCCAGTGCCATGGCGATTCGGCGGCGGACTTGATGGGATGCGGCCGAATTGACCGATCTCGAACCAGAATGCTGTTTCACGACTCGTCTCCTTGCTGTTGTCAGGCGTTCCGGCCAGCATGGCCAGACTGGAGGGGATGCTACATTTGAAGGGCCCTGCCACTTGTCGCCCAGGCGACAACTCATCTCTTTTCTTGTCCATGCCCACCCCTGGTGACTTCACTGATCAAGAACTCCGACGCGTCCTTGTAAGCAATGCGTGGTTTGCGAATCTGCCCGCAGCCTTGCAGGACAAGCTCATTTCCCGCGGGACAGTGCGCACCTTCACCAAGAGGGCGGTGATTTCCGCGCAGGGAAGTACGCCTAAGAGGCTGTTGCGAAATTAGTTCATGCAGGGCTTTAGCCTGCTCCAGCAAATCAATGAACAGGCAAGTGACAGGAAGGCTTCGTGGACATGGGCATATCGTTCGTATCGAATTTTCAAGCGCCTGAAGGAGTGGAGCCAAGCAATCGAGCGCTCCACGACCCAGCGCGTTTTGCCGAGTCCACTGCCGTGAGGCGAGCCGATCTTGGCAAGCACGGGCGTGATGCCGCGCTTGCGCAAGCGCTGTCGGTGTGGCTCGGAACTGTAGCCCCGGTCGCCTTGGACAATTTTCGGCTTGCGCAGAGGGCGTCCGTGCTTTCCGCGAATGGGAGGTATCGCCTCGACCAGCGCATCGAGTTGCGTGATGTCGTTGCAGTTCGCGCCGCTCAGGATGACCGCGAGCGGGATGCCTTGGGCGTCGACGATGAGGTGATGCTTGCTGCCGAGCTTGCGCCGGTCCGTTGGGTTCGGGCCAGTTTTTTTCCCGCCAGCATGGCGCGAACCGAGGAACTGTCGACAATGGCGCGCGCCATGTCGAGTTGGCCGCGACGGCGCAGTTCGGCCAATAGTGTCTCGTGGATGCATTGCCAGACACCAGCTTCCTGCCATGCAACCAGCCGCCGCCAGCAGGCGGTGCCCGAGCCACAGCCCATCTCTTGCGGCAGTAGGTTCCAGGCGATGCCAGAGCGCAGAACGAACACGATGCCAGTTAGCACCGCTCGGTCCGGCGTCGGCTTGCGCCCTGCATATCGGCGGTTGCGTGGCGCTCGCGCCGGCAGCAACGGTTCGATGAGTGACCACAGTTCGTCGTCTATCAGTTCACTGGGCATCGCTTCCTGTCAGGCAAAACAAGACAGGAAGTTAACACTGGCTCGAAAAAGTTAACAGACCCTATGGGTAATTTCGCAACAGCTTCT
>NZ_JBYOJS010000029.1:0-55720 GCF_057798895.1 Cupriavidus sp. 22TCCZM04-2 | reverse complement strand
TTGCCAAGCGATCGCGGGTCTGCCCTGCGAATCGGCTGTTCTTTAACAATATGGGATGTAGTAAAGGTGTCGCGCGAGCGTTGATGAGACGCTGCAGTAACCAACGCGATACCGGGTTGTGATTGTATCAACCAAAATGTATTTAAGTGATCGAAAGATGACTTGGAATACGGCACAAATGCGAGAACTCACCTGTAGCGAAGGGTCTCACTGAGACACACTCGTTATAGGGTCAAGCGAACAAGTGCATGTGGTGGATGCCTTGGCGATCACAGGCGATGAAGGACGCGGTAGCCTGCGAAAAGCTTCGGGGAGCTGGCAAACAAGCTTTGATCCGGAGATGTCCGAATGGGGAAACCCGGCCCGAATGGGTCATCCCTGGCTGAATACATAGGCCAGGGAAGCGAACGCGGCGAACTGAAACATCTAAGTAGCTGCAGGAACAGAAATCAACCGAGATTCCCAGAGTAGTGGCGAACGAAATGGGAAGAGCCTTGTACTCTTTAGCAGTGTTGTTAGCAAAACGGGATGGAAAGCCCGGCCATAGCAGGTGATAGCCCTGTATGCGAAAACAGCGTTGTGGAACTAGGTGTACGACAAGTAGGGCGGGACACGTGAAATCCTGTCTGAAGATGGGGGGACCATCCTCCAAGGCTAAATACTCGTGATCGACCGATAGTGAACCAGTACCGTGAGGGAAAGGCGAAAAGAACCCCGGGAGGGGAGTGAAATAGATCCTGAAACCGCATGCATACAAACAGTCGGAGCCTGGAAACGGGTGACGGCGTACCTTTTGTATAATGGGTCAGCGACTTACATTCAGTGGCAAGCTTAACCGATTAGGGCAGGCGTAGCGAAAGCGAGTCCGAACAGGGCGTTCAGTCGCTGGGTGTAGACCCGAAACCAGATGATCTATCCATGGCCAGGTTGAAGGTGCGGTAACACGTACTGGAGGACCGAACCCACTAACGTTGAAAAGTTAGGGGATGAGCTGTGGATAGGGGTGAAAGGCTAAACAAATCTGGAAATAGCTGGTTCTCTCCGAAAACTATTTAGGTAGTGCCTCGTGTCTCACCTTCGGGGGTAGAGCACTGTCATGGTTGGGGGGTCTATTGCTGATTACCCCGCCATAGCAAACTCCGAATACCGAAGAGTGCAATCACGGGAGACAGACATCGGGTGCTAACGTCCGGTGTCAAGAGGGAAACAACCCAGACCGCCAGCTAAGGTCCCCAAATATAGCTAAGTGGGAAACGAAGTGGGAAGGCTAAAACAGTCAGGAGGTTGGCTTAGAAGCAGCCACCCTTTAAAGAAAGCGTAATAGCTCACTGATCGAGTCGTCCTGCGCGGAAGATGTAACGGGGCTAAGCTATATACCGAAGCTGCGGACGCACAGCAATGTGCGTGGTAGGAGAGCGTTCCGTAAGCCTGTGAAGGTGTCTTGTAAAGGATGCTGGAGGTATCGGAAGTGCGAATGCTGACATGAGTAGCGATAAAGGGGGTGAAAGGCCCCCTCGCCGTAAGCCCAAGGTTTCCTACGCAACGTTCATCGGCGTAGGGTGAGTCGGCCCCTAAGGCGAGGCAGAGATGCGTAGCTGATGGGAAGCAGGTTAATATTCCTGCACCGTCGTATGATGCGATGGGGGGACGGATCGCGGAAGGTTGTCCGGGTGTTGGAAGTCCCGGTCCCTGTAGTGGAGAAGGCGCTTAGGCAAATCCGGGCGCGTAATTCAAGGCTATGGGGCGAGCGGCCTAGTGCTGCGAAGCAATTGGAAGTGGTTCCAAGAAAAGCCTCTAAGCTTCAGTCATACGAGACCGTACCGCAAACCGACACAGGTGGGCGAGATGAGTATTCTAAGGCGCTTGAGAGAACTCGGGAGAAGGAACTCGGCAAATTGGTACCGTAACTTCGGGATAAGGTACGCCCTGGTAGCTTGACTGGCCTGCGCCAGAAGGGTGAAGGGGTTGCAATAAAATGGTGGCTGCGACTGTTTAATAAAAACACAGCACTCTGCAAACACGAAAGTGGACGTATAGGGTGTGACGCCTGCCCGGTGCCGGAAGATTAAATGATGGGGTGCAAGCTCTTGATTGAAGTCCCGGTAAACGGCGGCCGTAACTATAACGGTCCTAAGGTAGCGAAATTCCTTGTCGGGTAAGTTCCGACCTGCACGAATGGCGTAACGATGGCCACACTGTCTCCTCCCGAGACTCAGCGAAGTTGAAGTGTTTGTGATGATGCAATCTCCCCGCGGCTAGACGGAAAGACCCCATGAACCTTTACTGTAGCTTTGCATTGGACTTTGAACCGATCTGTGTAGGATAGGTGGGAGGCTTTGAAGCGTGGACGCTAGTCTACGTGGAGCCGTCCTTGAAATACCACCCTGGTTTGTTTGAGGTTCTAACCTTGGCCCGTGAATCCGGGTCGGGGACAGTGCATGGTAGGCAGTTTGACTGGGGCGGTCTCCTCCCAAAGTGTAACGGAGGAGTTCGAAGGTACGCTTGGTACGGTCGGACATCGTACCTAAAGTGCAATGGCAAAAGCGTGCTTAACTGCGAGACCGACAAGTCGAGCAGGTGCGAAAGCAGGACATAGTGATCCGGTGGTTCTGAATGGAAGGGCCATCGCTCAACGGATAAAAGGTACTCTGGGGATAACAGGCTGATACCGCCCAAGAGTTCATATCGACGGCGGTGTTTGGCACCTCGATGTCGGCTCATCTCATCCTGGGGCTGTAGCCGGTCCCAAGGGTATGGCTGTTCGCCATTTAAAGAGGTACGTGAGCTGGGTTTAAAACGTCGTGAGACAGTTTGGTCCCTATCTGCCGTGGGCGTTGGAATCTTGACGGGGGCTGCTCCTAGTACGAGAGGACCGGAGTGGACGTACCGCTGGTGTACCTGTTGTCTCGCCAGAGGCATCGCAGGGTAGCTATGTACGGAAGAGATAACCGCTGAAAGCATCTAAGCGGGAAACTCGCCTGAAGATGAGGATTCCCTGGCGGCTTGACCGCCTTGAAGGGTCGTTCGAGACCAGGACGTTGATAGGCTGGGTGTGGAAGCGCAGTAATGCGTTAAGCTAACCAGTACTAATTGCCCGTAAGGCTTGATCCTATAACCAGTGTGTTTTAGCCTGGTGAGAGAATCGCCTGTGCCGTGCGTTGACAAGCACAACCCAAGACTACAGAACTACATCCCGAATTGGTGAGGTTGACCGCGTCAGCCTCACAACCCCTTATGCCTGGTGACCATAGCGAGTTGGAACCACCCCTTCCCATCCCGAACAGGTCCGTGAAACGACTCCGCGCCGATGATAGTGCGGATTACCCGTGTGAAAGTAGGTCATCGCCAGGCTCTTACAATGCAAAACCCCTCGACAGCATGTGCTGCGAGGGGTTTTTGCTTTGGCGGCTGCGTTCGTGCATGGCGAACCGGCTTAATATCGCATGATCGTGTTTTTCGAATCAGAATCTCATGGCGATTGAGCGCCCGTGGTACCTCTATCTGCTCGAATGCGCGGGCGGCTCGATCTACACCGGCATTACCACCGACGTGGCCCGCCGCTTCGCGCAGCATCAGGCCGGCAAAGGCGCGAAATACACGCGTTCGCGCAAACCGTTACGGGTACTGGGACAGATTTCATTTCCATCGAAATCCGAAGCGTTGAAAGCGGAATTGGCGACGAAGCGCATGAGTCCGGCAGAAAAGGTGGCTTTTTGCGCGACGCTGGAGCAGCACGGCTCCTGAAAGAAAAAAGGCGTACGCCGCAAGGGCGTACGCCTTTTTGCCGGTTCTGGAAGGTCAGACTACCGTCAACGTCACTTCAATATTGCCGCGCGTCGCATTCGAGTACGGGCACACCTGGTGCGCCAGCTCGACCAGCTTTTCCACGGCTTCGCGCTCGAAGCCCGGAACGGAGATCTTCAGTTCAGCCTGGATGCCAAAACCCTGAGGGATCGGACCAATTCCGACCGAGCCTTCGATTGACGTATCCGCGGGCAGCACGATCTTCTGCTGGGCAGCCACATGTCGCATGGCGCCAATAAAACAGGCTGAATAGCCGGCCGCGAACAGTTGCTCCGGATTCAGGCCATCGCCCTTGCCGCCCATTTCCTTGGGCAGGGCCAGTTTGGCATCGAGCTGGCCGTCGGACGTCACCGCGCGGCCGTCGCGGCCTCCGGTGGCGGTGGCATGGGCGGTGTACAGGACTTTTTCGAGTTTCATGGAAGCTCCAGGGTAGGGTTGCCCATCTGGGCAAGTGAGCCGCCGCTCTGATCTTCAGGCGGCTGCTCAGGGATCGTTCGCGCATGTTCCAGCGTCGACCGTAATGCATGCAGGCGCTGCGTCAGTGCCTGAATTTCAGTGATCGGACACTGTGTCGCGCAGAGCAATTTTTCCGGGATGCCGACCGCGGACTCTCGCAGCTTGCGGCCTGCATCCGTCACTGCCACCAGCACGCGGCGCTCATCGTCGGCATCCCGCCTGCGACTCACCAGCCCAGCGCCTTCCAGTCGCTTCAACAGCGGCGTCAGCGTGCCGGAGTCCAGCGCCAGGCGGCCTCCGAGTTCAGATACCGTCTGCCGCTCGTGCTCCCACAGCACCAGCATGACCAGATATTGCGGATAAGTGAGTCCGAGCTCATCCAGCATCGGCTTGTACGCCTTGGTCATCGCAAGCGATGTCGAGTAGAGAGCGAAACATAGCTGCCGGTCGAGTAGCAGCCAGTCTTCCTTGCGTTCGTTGATCGTGTCATCCATGTCGATATATTAGACGCAATTAGATTGCGTGCAAGGTAAATTTGAAATTTACGGAAAGTGACGCATTGTGGCGGCCACCGCTTTAAGGGTGTCTTAAGTCTCGCTGGTTAGTATCCAACCGTCGCGCCACCTCGCTCACCCGCACCGGCGCCCGCATATCGCTGCGAAAGGAGATTCCATGATTCGCCAGACCATTGCACGTACCGCCATTGGTTTTGCCGCGCTTGCCGCGATCGGTGGTGGCTATGCTTACCTGCAGAAGGAAGTCATCACACCGGGGTACGCCGCGTCCGCGCCTGCCACGGTAGCCACGCCGGGGCAGTCCGTCGCGGTGGCCTCGCCCATGGATTTTTCCGGCATTGTCGATCAGTACGGACCCGCCGTCGTCAACATCAGCGTGACCGCGCGCGCGCAGCGCACGGCCATGCAAGCCCCGTCCGGAATGGATCCTGACGATCCGCTGTTCCAGTTTTTCAAGCGGTTCGGCCCGCAGTTCCAGGGTCCGCAAAGCGGCCAGCAACTGGTAAAGGGCCTGGGCTCCGGTTTTATCGTCAGCCCTGACGGCCTGATCCTGACCAATGCGCACGTCGTTGACGGCGCGCAGGAGGTCACAGTGAAGCTGACCGATCGTCGCGAGTTCAAGGCCAAGGTGCTGGGCACCGACCCGCAGACCGACGTCGCGGTGATCCGCATTGATGCCAAGGACCTGCCGGTAGTCCGTCTGGGCGATCCGTCGCACGTGAGGGTTGGCGAGCCAGTGCTGGCCATCGGCTCGCCCTATGGATTCGAGAACACCGTGACCGCGGGCATTGTCAGCGCGAAATCGCGCTCGCTGCCCGACGATACCTACGTCCCGTTCATCCAGACCGACGTTGCCGTGAACCCGGGCAACTCGGGCGGCCCGCTGTTCAACCAGCGTGGCGAGGTGATCGGCATCAACTCGCAGATCTATAGCCAGACCGGTGGCTACCAGGGTCTTTCGTTCGCCATTCCGATCAACGTGGCAACGAAAGTCGAGCAGCAACTGGTGGCGCATGGCAAGGTCACGCGTGGCCGGCTTGGCATCTCGGTGCAGGAAGTCAACCAGGCCCTGGCGCAGTCCTTCGGCCTGCCCAAGCCTTCCGGTGCGCTGGTCAATTCGGTCGAGGCGGACAGCCCGGCGGCCAAGGCCGGTCTCAAGCCTGGCGATGTGATCGTGCAACTCGACAATGAGGTCATCGACCATTCGGGCGACCTGCCCGAACACGTCGCGGATATCAAGCCGGGCACCGACACGTCGCTGAAGATCATCCGCAAGGGCCAGCCCATGACGCTGTCGGTGAAGGTGGGCGCCGCCAAGGAGGAGTCCGTCGCGCAGAAGGGCGGCGACAACCAGGCGGGCGGCCGGCTCGGGCTGGCCGTGCGTCAGTTGACGCCCGCCGAGAAGCGCCAAAGCGGGATCGAGGGCGGCCTCGTGGTGGAAGACGTTGCGGGTCCCGCCGCGCGCGTGGGCATCCAGCCCGGCGACGTGATCCTGTCGCTCAACGGTACGCCGATCGGTTCGGCCGACCAGTTGCGCGCGCTGGTGGCCAAGTCCGGCAAGCAGGTGGCACTGCTGGTTCAACGCGACGAAGCACGCATCTTCATTCCGCTCGACCTTGGCTGACATCCGCGCAAGCGTTTACCGACAAGGCTTCCGGGTCTTTCGGTCGCCGTATACCGGGGGTATACGGCGACGTTTACGGGCGGTATACGCACCGTATACGAACCGGGTATACCACCCGCGAAGCCTTGCCGGAAGCGGGTTTCGGCGCAAGGAAGGGCTTACAGAAAGCGCGGCAGCAGGTATGATCTCGACTGCGATGCACGAAGCATGCGGCGGCACGGCCCGCCGACCTTGGTTCCTGCTCATTCGACAGAACAAGGAAGTCTATGCAGTTGGATTTCACCCGAGCCATTACACCGGGTCCCGAGAGAGCGCGGCGCCTTGCGCCCACCGCTCAATCTGCGCCGAGCCCCCGGCGGCGCAAGAAGGAAGCGCCCCCGCACTGGGAGCGCGGTTACCGTTCGCATTTTTACCGCAACGAGCGCGGCGAGAAGCTGGGCGAGGTTCGCCTGTCCGACCGCGGCGACGTGCCGGTGGTCTATCACTGGGCGGCGGGCAACTATTCCGGCGCTGAAGGATCGCTGGTCCATGCGCGTGCGCGCGTGGAAGAGACGATCGGCTTTGGCATGCGCCAGCTTTCGCTGTTCTGAGTTCTGATTTTCCTCCGGTCGCCACGTCGATGGCACCGCCCTACGTAGCGCCTTAGTCCAGGCGGCGCTGCAGCAGCATGTACACCGCAGCGGTCAGCGCCAGCACCGCAATCAGGCGGTAGAGATCCTCGCAAGCAATCAGACGGGACTGTTGTTCCACTATCCCGCCAAGCTGAGCCAATGCGCCGTGGCGAGCCTGCGCTTCATCCAGGCCTCGAGACACCAGTGCGGCCTGTACCGACTGTATCCAGAGCTGAGCTTCCGCGGTCCGTTGCCCCAACGCATGCACCAGGCTGTCATGCACGGCGAACTGCCGGTTTTGCAGCAACACAGCGCCAATGGCCGAGGCAAAGGAACTGGCAATCTGCCGCATCAGGTTCTTGCTGCGGTAGCCGTGCGCAAACTCTTCGCCGCTGAGTGAGCGGAAAGTCAGACCCGCGATCGGGATGATGACCAGCACGCCGAACAGTCCCTTGCCGACCAGGCCCCAGGCTAGCGTAGGCGGTCCGGCATCCGGCGGCATGCGCGAAAACCACCACGCGGTAGCGGCCATCAGCAGCAAGCCTGTCACCATCAGCGGCTTCTTGCGCGTCATGCGTGGTGCGTACCGCAGGTAGGCCATGACCCCAGTCAGGCTCACCAGCGCGGCAAACGTATTGAGCCATCCGGTCGTGGCGAGCGGAATTCGCAGCGCTTGCTCCGCGTAGATCGGAAACACGTAGGCGCTGAGGTTGTTGATCATGTAGTACACGAAGTACATCCCGATCCCGGCCAGGTAGACAGGGTTGCGCAGTGCCCGCAGGTGCAGCACCGGCGCCTCATGGTGCCACTGATGCCACAGGAACACGGTCAGCAGGCCCAGGCCCGCGGCGGCGATCAGCGCCAGCCGGATAGGGTGGGAAAAGACGTCGAAGCGCGCCTCGGTCATGGCGGCCTGAAGCGTGACCACCGCCGCTCCGAACAGCAGCAGCGGGCCGAGCGCGGGGCTCGGGGCAGGGCGGCGCGGTTCCGCGTCGGGCAGCAACACCCAGGCTCCGAGGGCGGCCAGCGCGGCAAACGGCAGCGCGCCGTAGAACACGTCTTGCCACACGCCGCGATCGACCAGTTCGGCCGCGAGCGCAGGCCCGAGCGCGCTCGCCACAAAGATGCCCGTCATGAAGATGCGGCTCGCGCGCGGCCGGTCAACAGGGCCAAACAGCACGGCCACCAGGATGCGGCAACTCGTGAATAGTGCGCCGCCGCCGAATCCCTGCACGAAGCGCGCGCCAACGAGTTGCGTGAGCGAGTGGCTGGTGGCCGCGGCGAGCGTGCCCGCCATGAAGATCAGCAGCGCGCCGGTCACGTAGTAGCGGTAGCCGAAGCGGCGCGACAACCATTGCTGCTTGAGGATCATGAGCATGCTGCCCACCGCGTAGGCGGCTTGCGCCAGCGCGAAGCTGCGTGGATCCGCATCGACACCGCCCATGATGTGGCTCGATGCGAACACGAACATGATGTTCTCGAGAAACTCCACGCCGGTGGCCAGGGCCAGCAGCATCATCAGCAAGGTCTGGCGCTGCCGGTGGCTGAGCCACCGCAGCCAGCGCAAGCTCAGGCGCAGTTGCCGGAGCGGTTGCCAGCGAGATCCCGGATTCATGGCTGCAGCGCCTGCAGGCTCTGGTGCAGCCGGTTCAGTACGCGCGTGCTTGCGGCCACGCTGCTTTCGCCCACCGGTGCCCAGGCTTCGCCATAGGCCGTGTGAACCAGCGGCAGCGCTCGCTCCAGGAGCCGCCGGCCGGCCGGTGTGAGGGTCAGCTCCAGCGCGCGGCGATCTTGTGCGGAAGCCTGGCGACGAACGAGGCCGCGCGCTTCCAGGCCGTCGAGCAGCCGGGTCATCTGCGTGCGCGTGGCGTCAATGGTTGCGCCAAGCTCGGACGGCATGCTCGGTTGTCCCTCGTCGACGGCAAGCATGCTGAGCACCAGGTACTGGCTCATGTCGAGCTCAAACGGGGCCAGCGTCCGGTTGATGTGGTCGCGCAGCAGGCGCGCGGTGCGAAGCAGCAGGCGGGATGCCAGGATCAGGTCGCGGGGCGCGTCCGGATGGGCGGCGCTGAAGCGCTCGATACGTTGCTCGAAGGACATGGCGGGGAGGGCACCCAGTCGCGGATTTTCTGCCTGAGTGCTTTCATCTGAAATAGTTACGGATGAAATTATATCAGGTGCGATAAATCTCGCCAGTCACGGTGTTCTGGCCATGCCGCAAGCGAAGGCTGGCCGACAAGTGGCGCGCGCCAGTGCGCAGCTTTGCGAGTTCCGCCGTCCGCCGTGCTTCTGGCATCGCGCCATACCGCAGGCCGATGTAGATGCCGATGAAGGCATGAATGGCCGACGCCGCGTGCGGCAGCCGGGCCGCCGCGCGTTGGGCGAATGCCTGCGGACCCTCTGCCGCGCCGCGCTCGCAACCGTGCCGCGCGAGCATGCGGCAGACTTGCGCGTAGCTCGCTTCGACCGGGTCGAGCCGGCGGCGGCGCAGCCACAGTGGCACCAGTGCCAGCAAGCTCAGGGCGGCCAGCCCGCAGGCGAGCCCTTGTGCCACGCTGATGCCAGGCAGCCATTCTCCGAAGAGCCGCTCCTGCTGGCGGTGATCGTACTGCAGGACCCAGCGCTGCCATGTGTAGGTCAGTCCGTCGTAGGCCCAGCGCAGGTTGCGCAGCCAGCCGGCTTCCTCGCCCGGCGACCAGACCCCGGATTCCTGCCCGCCCAGGGCGGCATCGAGCCCCTGTTCGACACGGCTGGGGGCCACCGCGCTGGTCGGGTCCACACGTACCCAGCCGCGTCCGTCGAGCCAGACCTCGGCCCAGGCGTGGGCGTCAGCCTGCCGCACGATGTAGTGGCGTCCGATGGGGTTGTACTCCCCGCCCAGGTAGCCGGCCACCACGCGCGCCGGCAACCCCGCCGCGCGCATCAGGAAGACGAAGCTGCTCGCGTAGTGTTCGCAGAAGCCGCGATGCGTCTCGAACAGGAAGCTGTCGACCTGTTCCGTGCCGAGCGGCGGTGGCCGCAGCGTATAGCCGAACGGCGCCGAGGCGAACAGGCGCAACGCGGCCTGCACGCGCTGTGCCGGGTCGGCGTAGCTGCCGGCCCAGCGCGCGGCCAGCTCGCGTGCGCGCGGGTTGCCCGGCGGCAGGCTCAGGGCCAGTGACCGCGTGCGCGCCGACAGGGGTTCGGGCGCGGACATCAGCGCGGAGCGTGCCCGGTAGCGGATGCGCTGGTCCACCGGCGTGGCCAGGAAGTACTCGCCATCCGCGGAGACCCGCGCATTGACGTTCGATGACACCGCCACGCCGCGGTCCAGTGTGAACAGCCAGCGCTGCTGGCTGGGCTCGAGCGTGACGGTGTAGTCGACGTTGCCGGGTTGCCGTGCGCCGACCGGTGGCGAAGGCGCGGCGGGCGTCGTGGACTGCTGGCGTTGCGGCATCGGAAGCCAGCTTGCGCCGTCGAACTGCCACAGCACGAGGGCGCGCCAGTAGAGCGCCCCGGACGGTGGCGCATCGCCATCGATCTCCGCGCGCAAGGCGACTTCCGTCGAGCGTACGAGCTGCCCGACGCTGCCCGGACGCATCACGTCGCTGATGCCGGTCCGGGACATCGGCGCCGATGGCGGCAATTGCCACAACGGACGTTCCAGGCGCGGGAACAGGACGAACAGCACGAGCGCCCAGGGCAGGCCGATCAATGCCATGCGGCCCAGCAGCGGCCAGATGGCCAGCCGGCCACGCGCCTCGGGATGGTGCAGCAATAGCCAGTTGCGCAGGATCCATGCACCGATCGCCACGCTGTACAGGGCCAGCCAGAATGGCTGGTCGGACAGGTAGAGCGTCAGCAGCAGGTAGAACGACAGCTGCGTGACCAGTGTCGCGTCCGCCAGGCTGTGGCACTCGAGCAGCTTGAGCACGACAAAGGCGCCCAGCATGGCGACGGCGAGGTCGCGCATGGTGCCGCCGCCATCCCGCCAGATCAGCGCGGCGGCGATGCCAAGAACCAGCACGGCCGCCGCGGCAAGGATCGCCCGCGAGGGCAGCGGCGCACGCCTGCGCCACAGCAGCCAGCGCCAGCCCAGCAGCGCGAGCAGCAGGAGGCTGATCGACACCGGCAGCATGCGCGCCTGCGGCGCGAGTACCAGCGCGAGCTGGCCGAGCAGGATGCCGTGATCCTGGTGCGCCAGCGGACGTGCCGGCGTGCTCATGCAGCACCGCCGTGGCCCGGCGCGCGCCACAGTGCCAGCGCCTCCAGGCAGGCGCGGCGATGACCCGCGCCGTGGGCGGGCCGGACCTCAACGCCTGGCAGGCGCAGGCCGACTTCCGCCTCGTCGCCGGCCGCCAGCAGCCACGCGCACAGCCGCGACAGCCGGGCCTCGGCCGGCATGCCAGCCGGCAGGGCGTGCCAGTCCAGCCAGCGCATCGGCCGCGCGGGTGGCTCGCCGGCGCGGCTCATCCAGCGGCCGGTGCGCGCGCTGTGCTTCCAGGCAATGCGATGCAGCGGATCGCCGCTGCGGTACTTGCGCAACTGGTCGATGCCTTCGTCGGTGGCATGGCCGTTGGTGTTGCCGTCTTCACCGGCGTCCAGCGCGGCCATCGGGGGCAGCGGCGGCGCGGCCGGCTCTGGCGCCGGAAAGACCAGCACCGACAGGCCCAGGTCCGCATATCCCCAGACCCGGAACAGCCCGAACGGAAAGCGGCTGGACACGGTGACGCGGGGCAGGCGCAGCCAGCCGCGTCGCGTAGCCGGCACCAGCAGTGTCAGCGTGCCGTCGCTGGTCGCATCCAGCGTGACGCTGGAAGGCGCAGCCGCAGGCATGGCGGCGATGCGGCCTTCAATGCCGATGCGGGCCTGCGTGTCGGTATTGGACAGCCGCAGCGCGAATGCCGCGTCCTGGCCTGCGAAGGCATCCCTGGCCGGCACACCGGCTTCGGCCGTTACGCACAGGTCGAGCAGGTTCCGATACGCCGTCCACATGCATGCCATGCCGATGCCCGCCAGCAGGAACGTGAGGCCGAAGCCCAGGCTGATGTTGTAGTTCAGCGAGGTCACCAGCATGGCCAGCAGCAGGACGGCGAAGCCGAGGCCGCCGCGCGTGGGCAGGATATAGAGGCGCGTGCGGTCCAGCCGCACCTCGCGTTGCTCGGGGACTCGCGCAAGCCGGAACCAGCGCCGCTGGTATGGCGCGGCGCCGGGCAGCGGCAACGCGGCATGGCGGGTGGCCGCGGACCGGTCGCGCGGCATGGCCGTCAGGGGATGGGCACGCCGGCCAGCAACGTGGCCACGCTGTCCGTGCCGGTCCGCGCGCCGACGGGCGCCAGGCGATGTGCGGCCACAGCGCCAAAGACTGCCTGCACGTCTTCGGGCAGCACCATTTCACGTTGATCGAGCAACGCCCACGCCCGGGCACAGGCCAGCAATGCAAGTCCCGCGCGTGGCGACAATCCGGCCGCAAACGCGCTGCTGGTGCGCGTGGCCTGCACCAGCGCCAGCACGTAGTCGACCAGCGCGGGGCTGGCGTAGACCTGCGTCGCGGCGTCCTGGAAGGCCAGTACCTGCGCCGCGTCCATGACCGGATCGGCCTGCGGCGGCGTGGAGCCGCCCAGGTACAGCACGCGTTCGAACGCGGCGTCGGGGTAGCCCAGCGACAGCCGCATGGTGAAGCGGTCCAGCTGCGATTCGGGAAGTGCGTGCGTGCCGAGCTGTTCGAGCGGATTCTGCGTGGCGATCACGAAGAACGGCGACGGCAGGGCGTGCGTGGCGCCGTCATGCGTGACCTGGCCTTCGGCCATGGCTTCGAGCAGCGCGCTCTGCGTCTTGGGCGGGGCCCGGTTGATTTCGTCGGCCAGCACCACCTGCGCGAAAACCGGCCCCCGATGGAAGCGGAATTCGCCCGAGTCGCGCACGAACACCGAAACGCCGATCAGGTCGGCGGGCAGCAGGTCGCTCGTGAACTGGACGCGCTGGTACTGGAGCCCGAGCGTGCGGGCCAGTGCGTGCGCCAGCGTGGTCTTGCCCACGCCGGGCAGGTCTTCCAGCAGCAGGTGGCCGCGCGCCAGCATGCACGCCAGCGCCAGGCGGATCTGGCGCGGCTTGCCCAGCACGATGCGGCCAAGCCGGGTCTGGGCTTCGGCGAGCGTAGCGACGATCCGCGGGCGAGCAGTCACGTTGGCCTCGGCTGGAAGACTGGGAATTCGCGCATTGTAGCGGGGTGCGGCTTGCACGGCACAGTCTGTTTCCGCACGGAGACAGCATTTGCCGGGGCGCACGCGCCCGCCAGGCCGGGCGAGGTCCGGCCGGTTCTGGCATCATCGTCGTGTCGGCCGTGTCCTGGCCTGAATTTCCCTCCTGCCGCAATGACCTCCCCGCTGGACGCTTCCCCCTTTCCGTCTGCCACTTCCAACGAACCCGATCCCGCCGCGCTGCGGCGCCTGGCCGAGGCATTCCATCAGGATGGCTTCATCGTCCTGCGCGGCTTTGCCCCCGAGCACGCGTGCGCGGCGCTGGAGGCGGTGACGCGCGCCCACCTGAACGCGGCCATCCCGCCCGTGGAGTTCGAGGCCGATCTGGGCTATCCGGGGGCACCGGCCCATCGCGATGCCGCGGGCGGCGGCACGGTCAGGCGCCTGCGGCAGGCCTACGGCCGCGACCAGGTGTTTCGCGACTGGGCCACCGACCCGCGCCTGGTGGCCGTGGTGCAGTCCCTGCTTGGCGAACCCGCGCGCATCACGCTGGCGCACCATAACTGCGTGATGACCAAGCATCCGCACTACGGCAGCCAGACCGGCTGGCACCGGGATACCCGCTACTGGTCGTTTATCAGCCCGGAACTGGTGACGGTGTGGCTGGCGCTGGGCGACGAGGACGAGCGCAACGGCGTCCTGCGCGTCATCCCGGGCTCGCACAAGGCGCGGCTGGAGCCGGGCCAGCTTGACCCGGCCGAGTTCCTGATCGAAGCGCATCCGGCCAGCGAACCCTTGCTGCAGGGCGCCGCGTCGCTGGCGCTGCATCGCGGCGACGTGCTGTTCTTTGACAGCCGGCTGTTCCATGCCGCGGGGCGCAACAGCTCGGATGCGGTGAAGCTGTCGGTGGCGTTCGCCTACTTTGGCGCGAGCAATCGCCCGGTCGAGGGCACGCGCTCGGCGGAGTTCGGCAGCGTTGAACTGTAGCGCCGGCTGCGGGGCGAGCCTGTGCCGCTCAGGTGCGCAGGCCCACCAGTCCCGAAATCTTGCCGGCCGCTTCCAGCAGCGGAGGCAGGAAGCGCTCGAGCATTTCCGCGGCGCTGGTGCGGTTCGCCTGCCCGCTGATATTGAGCGCGGCAATGGTGTGACCAGCGCGGTTGCGGATGGGCGCGGCCAGCGACACCAGGCCCTCTTCGAGCTCCTGGTCGTTCAGTGCCCAGCCACGCGCGCCGATATCGGCGACAACGGCCTTGAGCGCGGCAGGATCGGTGACGGTGCGGCTGGTGTGCGCCCGCAGTTCGCTATTGCGCAGCACCCCATCCAGTTCGTCATCGGCCAGGCCGGCCAGCAGCACACGTCCCATGGACGTGCAATAGGCCGGCAGCCGGCTGCCGATCGACAGGTTGATGGTCATGATCTTGCGGGCCGGCACGCGCAGCACATAGACGATCTCGGTGCCGTCGAGCACGGAGATCGAGCAGCTTTCATGGACCTGCTGCGACAGCGTCTCCATGATCGGCTCGGCCAGGTTCCAGAACGGCATCGAGGTCAGGTAGGCGAAGCCGAGATCCAGGATCCTGGGCGTCAGGCGGAACAGCCGGCCTTCCGCCTGCACATAGCCAAGACCTACCAGTGTCAGCAGGATGCGGCGCGCGCCGGCGCGCGTCAGGCCGCTGGCCTGGGCGATTTCCGTCAGGGTCTGTGCCGGGTGTTCGGCGTTGAAGGCGCGGATCACGGACAGCCCGCGTGCAAAGGACTGCACATAGCTGTCGCTGGGCTTTTCCGGCGTGGTGGCGGAGGTGGCGGCGCTTTCCGCTGCAGGTCGGGGGTCGGCGGGACTGGCCATCTGTCAGGCACCGGCAGGTCGCCGGATGGGCACGCAAAGGCCGAAAGGGTAGAGGAAATACGGCGATTTCGCCAGTGCAGGCCGATGCACGCGCGGGCGGCGCCCCGTCGGAGCGCCGCCGCCATGCTGTCTCCTGCACCGTTATGCCGTGCGCCGTATCAGCGGAAGCTCTTCTGCAGCAGGACGAAAACGGCCATCGCCACGCACAGCGCCGCAAAGCCGTGCAGCATGTCCATGCCGGCCAGCAGCGTGGCTTGCCGGTCGATTTCAAGCGAGATTTTCGCCAGGCTGGACGGGGAAAGCGCGTCCGGCGTCTGCAGCGCGGGAGTGAAGCGCGTGACGTGCTCGACCAGGTGCGTCCGATGCGCGGCCAGGCCGTCCTGCATGAAGACGCTGGCAAGGCCCGTGCCGGCGGCCGAGGCGATTTGCTTGCAGACGTTCTTGAACTGGTACGCGTGCGAGAAATCCTCTACCGGGAGGTCGAGATACGTCATCGAAGCGACCTGAACCATCAGCAACACCGGTGTCAGCCCTTCGAGCAGCACCACCGGGACCAGCGCATAGTCCGGCGCGCCCGGCATCAGCTGATAGGACAGCAGCATGGCCGCGCATGCATAGATGATGAAGCCGATGGCGATCACGCGGCGCTTGCGAAAGACCAGCGCCATGCCCAGCGTGATGATCACCGCGCCGATGGCGGAGATGGTGCCGCTGGTCGAGAGCAGCATGCAGGTGGAGCGGAAGGTCAGGCCCAGCCCGCTTTGGGTCAGCGTCGGCAGCAGGAACGCCCAGGCCGACGACAGCAGGTAGTACAGCGCGTAGAACCCCAGCCCATACAGGTACTGGCGTCCGGCCAGGCGCGAGAAGTCGATCCATGGGTCCGGATGTCGGTACAGGCGCCAGCCGCTGAACGCGAACAGGCCCACGCCGAGCAGCGCGGCCAGCGGCATCTCCGGCGAGCTGAAGAAGCGGGTGTAGCGCATTTCCTGCAGCGTGTGCAGGAACACCAGCGCGCCTAGCGCGGCGGCGATGGCGGCCGGCCAGTCCAGCGTGGACACCGGCGGATGCGGATCGCGCGGCGCGCGCGTGGGATAGGTGGCGATCACCGACAGCAGTACCGGCAGCGCGATCGCGGCCTGGAACAGGAACACCGCGCGCCAGCCGATATCGTCCAGGAAGATGCTGGTCAGCCAGGGGGTGATGGCCAGCATCGCAAACGAGCCGCCGCCAAAGCGCAGCATCAGTGGCGCGCGCTCGGCCGGCGTGGACACCAGTTGCACCAGGATGCGCGACGCCGCGAACAATCCGCCCGCGCCGAGGCCTTGCACGGCCTTGCCGGCGATCAGCCCGCTCGGGCTGGCGACTTCGGCGCACAGCAGCGAGCCGAGGATGAACACCAGCAGCGATGCGATGGTGAAGCGCTTGTACGTGGTCCGGCGCGCGATCTGGTCGAGCACCATGTTCATCAGCACCGCCGTGGCGGCATAGGCCGAGACGGCGTACAGGTAGTCTTCGGGCGCGGCGCCCACGCCGCCCTGGATGTGCTGGCTGGCGACGCCCGTCATGAGCGTGGAAGAGAAGTCGATGCCGGTGACCAGCCCTAGCGTCAGCCCGAACAGCGACAGCCGCCAGTGGCCCATTTCCGGGTGGCTGGCAATCTGCATGCGAGGGCGTTGGGGGGCGGCGGCAGCCATGGTGACCTGGCCTTTGGCGTCAGGGGCGCCAGATACTGCGGAGACGGACGTTTGTTGCATCGCTAAAGCATAATGTTGCCTTCCGTCTGGAACCACAGCTTGTCAGGGAAACTTTGTCCGGTGAATGAAACAATCCAGTGGAATGATTGGGAGGCGTTCTGCTGCGTAGTCGAGCAGGGCACATTTACGGCAGCGGCGGAACAGCTCGATTGCCCGAAATCGCGCGTCTCGGCGGCCGTGGCGCGCCTGGAGACCGCCATCGGCGCCAAGCTGCTGGAGCGCACCACGCGCCGCATGCGGCTGACCGACGCCGGCAGCGCGGTCTATCGCGATGTGGCGCCGCTGTTCGCGCGCCTGCGCGAAATCCGCCAGGAAACGCTCGCCCGCGAAGAGCGCGTGCAAGGCGTGTTGCGCATTGCCACGCCTTACGAATTCGGCGCCCAGCAGTTGGGCGGCATCATCTGCCGCACGCTGGCGGCCCATCCGGCGCTGGACGTTTCGGTCGAAATCACGCAAGGCCTGGTCGATCCGATCCGCGACGGGTTTGACGTGGCGTTCGTGATCGTCGACGCCGACCTGCCGGATTCCGGCACGGTGGCGCGCCGCATCTACCACGTGGAGCGCGGGCTCTTTGCGGCGCCGGCCCTGGCGGCCAGCCTGCCGCCGCTGATGCGACCCGAGGACCTGGCCAATCTGCCGACGCTGACCACGCCGGGCGATACCGTCTGGGAATTCCAGCGCGACGACGAGTGCTTCACGGTGCCGATCCGGCCGCGCATGCAGACCTTCAACGCGGAACTGCGGCTGCAGGGCGCGCTGGCGGGACTGGGCATTGCCAAGTTGTCGGTGAATTATTGCGAGGCGGAAATGGCGCAGGGCAGGCTGGTGCGCGTGTTGCCCGAATTCCCGCTGCCGCCGCTGAGGGCGTTTGCGCTGCTGCCAGACCGGCGTCTGCAGCCGCGCAAGGTGCGGGCGTTCATGGAGGCGATCGAGTCGATGCTGGAGCCCGAACTGGGCCAGGACGCCATGGCCGGCCCGGTCTTGTGACCGGGCGGAGATGCGGGGACTTTCCGTTCAGCGAGGGGGCTCAGGCGCCGTCGGTGAAGGCGCTGCGGGCTTCATTGACCGCGCGGGCACCGTCCGTGTAGGGGTCGCGCTTGCCGAGGTTGGCACCATCGGTGAACGGATCCACCTTGCCCAGCTTCGCGCCGTCGGTGTACGGGTCGCGCTTGCCGTTGTGGGCGCCGTCCAGGAACGGGTCGACGTTGCCCACGCGGGCGACGCCGCCATCCAGGCGGGCCAGGTCCGAAACCGGCTCGGCGGCGTGCGCGCCCGCAGCGGCGGCCAGCGTCAGGCCGAGCGCGCAAAGAACCGAAGTGGCAAGGTTGCGGCGTTGTGCAAGGGTCTTCATGATCGTGTCCTTCTTTGTCAGGGTTTGTGGCGTCCGCCACGTTGACCTGTAATGTAGGACCTCGAAGACCGGGGAAAAAGGGTCAATCCTCGACACACTGTCCTGCTGCCTGAACAATGTCATCACGGCTTCATGAGGAAGCCCTATCGGCGGCCTGGCTCAGTAGCGCATGCCGAACACGCCCACGCTCAGCCGGGCGATGATCATCAGCAGGATCTGCGCGACCAGGAACAGCACCAGTGGCGACATGTCGAACCCGCCCAGGCGCGGCATGACGCGCTGGATCGGGCGCAGCAGCGGCGCGGTGAGGTGGTTGATGGCCGGCGTCACGGGCGAATGCGGGTTCACCCACGACAGGATCGCCATCAGCAGCGTTACCCACATCACCAGGCTGATGCCCCACTTGAGCACGTAGAGCAGCGCAGCCAGCAGCAGCATCGGCAGGAAGGCGAACAGTTCGCCGCCGGTCAGCGTGGCGACCAGCAGCAGGAATGCCAGCGCGGTAAGCCAGGCGCCGATGACCGTGGCCCAGTCGATGCCGCCCACTCCGGGAATGACCCGTCGCAACGGCCGCACCAGCCAGTCAGTGACCTGAAAGACACCCTGCGAGACGGGGTTGCGCGTGGGCATGCGCGTGAACTGCATCCACACGCGCAGCAGCAGGGCCATGCCGAACAGGGTAAAGACGGTATCGAGCAGGAAGAGGGCGATTTCCGTGAACATCGGTCAGGTTTCCGTGGCGGAGGTAAAGGTGTCTGCAACCGCACAGATTCTGCCATAGCCGGATGCCCGGACGGCGTGGCTTCTCATCAGGCGTTGTGGCGGGTCACTCCGTGACTTGCCCCTATAATTGCGTCGATCCGATTTCTGCCGCCAGCCGCCCCGTGCGCGGACGCGCGGTTGTTCCGTCTTACCTGCCGTCTTACCCGTCGTCTTACCCGCCTATGCCCAGCAAGTCCGCCTCCGCGAAACCGTCGCCGCTCAGCAAGCCGGACTTCGAGGCACTTTCCGACTTCCGCTACCAGCTCCGGCGCTTTCTCCGCTTTTCGGAAGACGCGGCCCGCGATGAAGGCGTGACCGTGCAGCAGTACCTGCTGATGCTCCATATCCGCGGCAGCGCCGGCAAGGACTGGGCGTCGATCGGCGAACTGGCCGAGCGCCTGCAGGCCAAGCAGCACGGCGTGGTGGCGCTGGTGAACCGCTGCGAGGCAGCCGGCCTCGTCAAGCGCAAGCTCAATAGCGAAGACCGTCGCGTGGTTCAGGTGCATCTGCTCGCGAAAGGCGAGCGCTGCCTGAACCGGCTGGCTGTCCTGCACCGGACCGAACTGGAATCGTTGCGCGGGGCCTTCCGCGTGGCGCGTATTACCGCATTCAACGACGACGAGGCCGAGCGCGACTGAAGCCGTCGCGCCGCGGCGGTTGGCCGTGCGGTTACAGCCAGTTACCAATCACAATTCGTGGTGACACCCGCCGGGCGCCGCTGGCCCTAGACTCGCGCGCATTCCCAACACGCGAATTCGCAGGAGTCGTTTCCATGTCCATCCCCTTTCGTTCGGTTGTGCTTGCGGTGCTCGGTGCCGGCGCGCTGGCCGGTTGCGTGACCGCGCCCTATGGTGGTTATGCGGGCGGGTACTCGGGAGGTTATGGTTCCTACGGTGGCAGCACCGCCGCCACGCAGGCGGGCTATCCCCAAGCCTCCTACCCGCAGGGCGCTTATCCGCAGAGTTCATATCCTCAACAGGGCTATCCGCAGGCAAGCTACCCGCAGCAGCAGGGCTATCCGCAACCGGGCTACCAGCAGGGCTATCCGGCCGACAATGGCTATGGCAACAACGGCGTCGAACAGTATGGCGTACGTTATGGCTGGGTGGAGTCGATTGAAGTCGTGCAGGGGCAGGCAGCGTCCACGAGCGGCGCCGGCGCGGTGGTGGGCGGCGTCGTGGGCGGGCTGCTGGGGCACCAGGTTGGCGGCGGGCGCGGCAACACCGTGGCCACCATCGGCGGCGCGGTCGTCGGCGCGCTGGCCGGGAATGAAGTGGAAAAGCGGGGGAGCGCCGTGCCGCCGGCGTATCGGGTGCGGGTCAGGACTAATGACAATGGGTACCTGACGGTGACGCAGGCTAATCCTTACCAGCTTCGGAATGGGGATCGCGTGCGGGTGGAGAATGGGGTGGCGGTGCCTTATTGATGGCAGGCTAGAGTAAGTCGCCGGCTACGCCGGCGAAACAGCCGCACCTGCCAAGAACAGCGTCCCCGCAATTCCGCGATGAACCAGATTTAACCCCCCTCCCCAAACAACCCCACATAATCCTCCCTCAACTTCCGCTTGAGCAGCTTCCCGGCCGTATTGCGCGGCAGGTCCGCCACGAACACGACGCGCTTGGGCACCTTGAACGGTGCCAGCGCATTGCGCGCGTGGGCCACGAGGGTTTCTTCGCTGGCCGTGGCATCGCGCTTGAGCACCACGCACGCGGTCACGGCTTCCACCCATTTGGGATGGGACAGCGCGAACACCGCAACTTCGGCGACGGCCGGGTGTGTGTACAGGCATTCCTCGACTTCCCGGCTGGATACCAGCACGCCGCCCGAGTTGATCACGTCCTTGATGCGGTCCACGACATACAGGTAGCCTGCTTCATCCATATAGCCGAGATCCCCGGAATGGAACCAGCCGCCAGCAAAGGCCTCGGTGGTCTGCTCAGGCTTGTCCCAATATTCGGTCAGCAGCTGCGGCGAGCGGTGCACGATCTCGCCGAGCGTGCCGGGGGCGACGTCGTTCATCTTCTCGTCGACGATGCGCGTTTCCACATTGAGGACCGGCCGCCCTGCCGAGGCTGGCCGCGCGGCATGCTCGTCGGGGCCGAGCACCGTGGCGAGCGGACCGATCTCGCTCTGCCCATAGCAGTTGTAGAAGCGCAGCCCGGGCAGCTTCGCCTGCAGTTCCAGCAGCACCGGCACCGGCATGATCGACGCGCCGTAGTACGCCTTGGTCAGCGTACCCAAACGCGCGGGGTCGAAGTCGACGTGCCGCAGCAAGGCGATCCACACCGTGGGCGGCGCAAAGAAGCTGGTGATCCCTTCCTCATGGATGGTGCGCAGGCAGAAGCCAGCCTCGGGGCTGTCGGCGATCAGCGTGGTGCCGCCGCACAGCAGCAGCGGCATCAGGAACACATGCATCTGCGCCGAATGGTAGAGCGGCAGGGCCGCCAGCGAATAGTCGCCGGCCCGCACGTCGCAGGCCGCGATGGTGCTCACGTACTCGGCCAGCAGCGCACGATGCGTAAGCACGGCACCCTTGGGGGACGACGTGGTGCCGGAGGTGTACAGGATCTGCGCCGGCATTTCCTCGGCGAGATCGGACAGCACCGGTGCGACAGGGCCGTGCGAGGCCGCCAGCAGGACGTCGCGCTCGCCGCCCCCATGCAGCGTGCCGCTCACGCGGCAAGGCAACCCTAGCACGCGTTCGGCGAGCGACGGATCGGCGAAGATCGCGCTCGCACCCGACTGCGTGACGATGTACTCCGCCTCGGCCCGCGTCATCGAGAAATTCACCGGCACATGGATCAGGCCGGAACGAAGACAGGCCAGCCACAGCAGCACGTAGGCGTCGGAGTTCTTGCCGAAGGCCGCGACGCGATCGCCAGGCTGCAGCCCCCACTGCGCGAGCGCGCCCGCGACGCGTGCGGCGGCCTCATCGAGTTGCTGGTAAGTCCAGCTGCGCGCGCCGAAGCGGATGGCGGTCTTGGTGGGGTGGCGCCGCACGGCACGGGCCACGGCATCGGGGATGGTGTTGCGCAGGGCGCGCTGCTGCTCTGACTGCATGGTGGTCTCCGTCGTCTTGGTTTGGATCCAGCAAGTCTTGAAGCTCAGCAGCGCAGCATACGGTTGCGGCGCGCCCATGGCAAGGCAGGCCCCTCAGCGAGGGGCCGGGGTCGCTTACAGCGACTGGGCCAGGAAGGCCAGTGCGCGGCCGTGTGCCAAGGCCGCGCTGTGCTGGTGGTAGCTCGCGCGCGCCCAGCAGTTGAAGCCGTGGTCGGCTCCTTCGTAGACAAAGACCTCGGTGCCGCGCTTGCCGGCCACCGCGGCGCGCACGTTGGCGACGGCATCGGGCGTGATATGCGCGTCGAGCGCGCCATAGTGGAACTGCACCGGCACGTTCAGCGTGCTGGCTTCCTGCAGGTTGTTCTGGATGCCGCCGCCGTAGTACGGCACGGCGGCATTGACCAGGCCTCGCGCCGCGCTCAGGTAGGCGAGCAGGCCGCCAAAGCAATAGCCCACCGCGGCTACCTTGCTGCCGGCACCGGCACGCGCGCGCAGCGCGCGTACGGTCGCGGCGATGTCCCGCACGGCGGCTTCGACATCCACCGACTTGCGCAAGTCCATGGCTTGCTTCATGTCGTCGCCGGCGTAGCCGAGTTCGACGCGCGGGGCATCGCGCCAGAACACGTCGGGGGCGAGTACGGTGTAGCCGTCGGCCGCATACTGGTCCGCCACGGCGCGGATATGTTCGTTGACGCCGAAGATCTCCTGCAGCAGCACGATGGCGGGGCCGTCAGGCTGCACGCCGGCGGGCGGGAGGCTCAGGTAGGCGTCGAAGCTGCCCGTGTCGGCGTCGACGCGGATCCACTTGCTGTCGGGAATGGCTGGCATGATGGCGGGTTCCAATTGGATTGATGTGGGCAAACCGCAAGTTTGCCACCGCTCGCCGATTCATGCCGCGGCCGCGTCAGTACGCCGACGACTGCTGGTAGCGCGCTTTCCAGTTGTCGGTATAGGCCTTGACCACAGCCGCGTCGCCGCGGATCAGCATGCCGTTCTCGGCGTTGCGTTCCTGGGCCGACTTGCTGTAATTGAACGAGCCGGTGAACACGGCCTGGTCGTCGAACACCATGACCTTGTTGTGCGCGATGGCGGGCTTGGTGTCGATGACGACCGGGATGCCCGCGTGCTTGAGGAACGTGGCGCTGGTATAGCGCTCGCTTACCTGGCTCTTGTCGAGGATCACGCGTACGTCCACGCCGCGCTTGTGCGCCTGCGCCACGGCCTCGGCGATCGGCTTGCTGGTGAAGGAGTAGGCCTGGATCAGCAGCCGCTGGCGCGTGCCGCGGATGGCGTTGACGAGCAGGTCCTGGCAGCTTACGCCGTCCGGAACGAAGCACAGGGTGTAGCCGCTGCCCGAGGCAAACGGCCGGGCGTTGACGGGCCGTGCCGAAGCGTCCGGCCTTGCGTTCTGGCCAGGCGCGGCCGGCAGCTTCGCGATGGCCTCGTTGAAAGTATTGCTGAGGGAGTCGGTGATGCTGTCGAGTGCCGAAGTGGAGCGGGCCTGGGCCAGGCCGGTTGCGCAGGCGGCGAGCAGCAGGGCGGACAGGGCCGCGCGCTTGAATCGATGGTTCACGTTGCTATTCGGTTCGGGGACGGAGGCCCCGCATGCCACGCCGCGCGGCAATGCGGGCCCGCAGCGTAGCAGCCCGCTTCACACGGGACAAGCGGCCCGTGTGTAACAGTCCCTTTCGCCGCATGCGTCTACTGGGCTTTCGCCGTGGGCGTGCCTATGATGGATGGAACCGCGCCCGGTGCCAGCCGGCCAAGGAGAATGGGACATGAGCGACCATACCTACAAGCTCGTCGAGATCGTCGGCTCGTCGCCCGACGGCTGCGACGCTGCCATCCGCAATGCCATCACCAAGGCCAGCGAGACCATCAAGCATATCGACTGGTTTGAGGTCGTCGAAACGCGCGGCCATATCGCGGACGGCAAGGTCGCGCATTTCCAGGTGACGCTGAAGATCGGCTTCCGCGTGAGCTGAGCGCGCCGCGGCGCACCCGTGCACGCTGGCAGGCCGCGCCGTTCAGGGCAGGCGAATTTCCTTCACGTCGAAGTGCGATTCGCCGATCAGCTCCGTGTCGTATTCGCCGAGCAGCTCGACCGTGGTGTTGGCGTCGACAGGCTTTTGCGCGGGCCAGCGCGAGGCCTTGATCTTCACCTGCATCTGTCCCGTGCCATCCGCGAACAGGTAGCGCTCGTGCCCGACGTGGCTGACGATCTTGCCGCGCAGCACGGCATGCTGGTCGTCCTTGCCACCCTGCTGCAGCGACTTGACGGTGGCGGCGGGGATAGCCGAAGGGCCGGTGTATTAGGCGTGGGCGGCAGCGGCTGCCATGGCAAAGGCGGTGGCGATGAGGATGCGTTTCATGGTGCTCGTCCTTGTTTGTTCGAAGTTCTGGGGGCGACGGAAACGATGATGCGCCGGCATGGCTGAACCGACGCTGAACAGGCTGCCTACCTCGCACTGCATCTGCGCGCACGCGACTTGTGAGTGATCGCCGGTCGGCCGGCGCGGGCTGCCAAGGAGGATCTCATGCACGACGCGGCCTTCGTACACGCCCACGCCGCCCATGCGCGCTGGCAGGAAGCACTGGGCGACTGCCGCTCGCAACTGGAAGCCCAGCTTGCCGTGCAGCAGGCGCAGCACGGCAATGCCGTCGCGCTGACCCTGGGCTGGTGCTACCTGAGCGATTACTATGCCCCGGCGGCCGAGCGCATTCTCGATGCGCTGCAGCGGGAGTGGCCTGGCGTCGCCTGGGTCGGAACCTCCGCGGTCGGGGTTTGCGCCTGCGGCGTCGAGTACATCGACGAGCCCGCCATGGTGCTGATGGCGGCGCCGCTGCCGCGTGATGCCTTCCGGCTGTTCTCGGGCCGCAAGCCGTTGCCGGCGGCCTCATCCGGCTTCACGCCTCATGCTGCGCTGGTGCATGCGGAAGCCTCGACGCCCGACCTGCAGGACCTGCTGCACGAACTGAGCGAACGCATCGCCACCGGCTATCTGTTCGGCGGCTTGTCGTCGGCACGCAACCGGACGCTGCAGATGGCCGACGGCATCTACTCGGGCGGCTTGTCGGGGGTCTTGTTCGGCCCGCGGGTCGGCCTGATCTCGCGCGTGACGCAGGGATGCCAGCCGATCGGGCCCGCGCGCACCGTGACACGCGTGGACCGCAACCTGCTGTTCACGCTGGACGACGAGCCGGCGCTCGACTGCGTCCTGAAGGACCTCGGGCTCGGGCGCGACGCGCCCCCGCAGGAGATGGCCGAGGCCTTGTCGGGAACACTGGCCGGCCTGAGCGCGGGGGCGGACGACGCGCCCCGGCTGCCGGGCAGGTTCGGCGCCGAGACCATGGTGCGGCATTTGATGGGACTTGACGTGCAGCATCGCGTACTGGCGCTGGCAGACGTTGCCGAGCCCGGCATGCGGCTCGCCTTCTGCACCCAGAACCCGGGGGCGGCGCGCGCCGACCTGATGCGCATCGCCACGGAAATCCGCGCCGAGATCGAAAGCGGCACGGTCGGGCGGGTGCTGGGCGGTCTTTACATCAGTTGCTCCGGACGTGGCGGCCCGCATTTCGGCGCCCCCAACGCCGAGCTGCAGCTGGTGCGCCGCGCGCTCGGCGAATTGCCACTGGCCGGGTTCTTCGCCAACGGCGAGATCGCTCGCGACCACCTGTACGGCTACACGGGCGTGCTGACGGTGTTCACCGGAGCGCCAGGGGCCTGAAGCGGCCGGCAGGACCGGTGGGCGGTCCGCGCAGTTATGATGCCGGCTGTACTGCGTGCCGCCGTGGCGGACACGCCACCCTCACCCCGCAGACCAGGTATCCACATTGCGCTTCCTGCACACCGCCGACTGGCATCTCGGCCGGCTCTTCCATGCCCGCAGCCTGATCGAAGACCAGGCCCATATCCTCGACCAGTTTGTCGAGCTGGTGCGCGCCGAGCGCCCCGACGCTGTGCTGATAGCCGGCGACGTGTACGACCGGGCCGTGCCGCCGCCGGAAGCGGTCGCGCTGCTGGACGACGTCCTGGCGCGGATCGTCCTGGATGCGGGCGTGCCCGTGGTGCTGATCGCTGGCAACCATGACAGCGCGCAGCGGCTGGAATTTGGCGCCAGGCTGATGCAGTCGCAAGGCCTGCACGTGGCCGGCTGCACGTCCGCCACGCCCGCCAGCGCGGCGCTGCACGACGCGCATGGCGAGGTGCGCATCTATGCGCTGCCCTATGCCGAACCCGCCGTCGTGCGTGACGCGCTGGGCGCCGAATTGCCCACGCATGAAGCGGCGCTGTGCGCGCAACTGGACGCCATCCGTGCAAACCATCCGCGCGGCATGCGGTCGGTGGTGGTGGGTCATGCCTTCGTCGTCGGCGGCGCGGTCAGCGAGTCGGAGCGGCCCTTGTCGGTCGGCGGCAGCGGCGCGGTGGCGGCGCAGGCGTTCGACGGCTTCGACCTGGTGGCATTGGGCCACCTGCACCGGCCGCAGACGATCGGCGGGCGGGTGCGCTATGCGGGCTCGCTGCTGAAGTATTCGCTGTCGGAGTGCAGCCACGAAAAGTCCGTGTCGATGATCGAGCTTGGCGCCGACGGCAGCGTACAGATCACGCCCAGGCCGTTGCGGCCGCTGCGCGACTTGCGCATCGTCGAAGGCGAGCTGGCGGCCCTGATCGCTGCGGCCGCCATTGACGCGCGGCGCGATGACTATGTCTATGCGCGCCTCACCGACACCGGCGCGCTGCTGGACCCGATGGCAAAGCTGCGCCAGGTCTATCCCAATGCGCTCGCGGTCGAGCGCACCGTACTGTCCCGTGCCGGAGCCGCTGGCGATGCCGCGCGGCGGTTGCGGGAACAAAGTACCGGCGAGCTTTTTGCGAGCTTCTTCCGCGAAGTGGCCGATGCCGAACTCGATGATGGCCAGCGCGCCGCGCTGGAGCAGGTGCTGGCCGGCATGGCCGCCGCGCAGAGGGAGTCGGCATGAGGCCATTGCTCCTGACGATGCAGGCCTTCGGACCGTTTTCCGGCACCGAGGCGATCGATTTCACGCAACTGGGCGAGCAGGCCTTCTTCCTGATTCACGGCCCGACCGGTGCCGGCAAGACCACGCTGCTCGACGCGATCTGCTTTGCGTTGTATGGCGACACCTCGGGCGGCGAGCGTTCCGCGCAGGCCATGCGCAGCGCCAATGCGGCGCCCGGGCTGCGCACGGAAGTCGTGCTCGAGTTCGGCCTTGGCGCGCAGCGCTTTCGCGTCGTGCGTTCGCCCGCGCAAGAGCGGCCGAAGCAGCGCGGCGAGGGCATGGTCACCGAAACCGCCAAGGCACAGCTCGATGCCTGGGAGGGCGAGGGCTGGGTCAGCAAGGCCGGGCAGCCAGCCAGGGTCAGCGATGCCATCCGCGAGTTGTTGGGGTTCGACAGCGCGCAGTTCCGCCAGGTCATCGTGCTGCCGCAGGGACGCTTCCGCGAATTGCTGACGGCCAGTTCGCAGGCGCGGCAAGGGATCCTGGAGCGCCTGTTCCGCACCGAGCTGTACCGGCGCGTGGAAGAGCTGCTGAAAAGCGAGGCGGCCGGCATCCGGCGCGATGCCGAGCGCATCCTCGACCAGCGCCAGGCGCTGCTGCGCCAGTTCGACATGGAGTCGACCGATGCACTGGCCGTCGGTATCGCGCAGCTCCAGCAGGCACTGCAAGACCTGCAGCAACAGGAGCAATCCGCACGCGTCGGCCATGCCGCCGCGCAAACGGCCTTGCAAGGCGCGGAGCAGGTAGCGGCACGGCTGCGCGAACGTGCCGACGCGCACGCAGCCCATGAGGCCTTGCTGGCCCGCAAGGCGGCGACCGACGAACAACGCATGCGGCTGCACGCTGCACGACGTGCCACCCAGGCGTGGCCTGCCATCCAGCATCTGGAAACAACGGCACGCGACCAGCAGGCCGCGCACGCAGCGGTGGAGCACGCGGCCAGCGCGTTGCGGCAACAGCAACAGGGGGCCGCGCAGGCCACCGAGCGGCTGCAGGCCGAGCTTGCGCGCGGCGAGGTGCGCGAGGCTGGCCAACGCCGCGTGATGGAATTCGAGGCCCTGCTGCCCCGCGCGCGCCAGCTTGGCAACCTGCGCCAGTCGCTGGAGGCCGCCGCACGGCAGCAGGCCGATGCGGTTGCCGCGCGCGACCGGGCCGCCCAAGTGCTGGCGCAGAGGCAGGTGGAACTGGCCACTGCCGAAGCCGACCAGCGCCAGGCGCAGGTGCTGGCTGCGCAGCTGCAGACCTTCGGCCTGCAGCTGCAGGCAGCCCAGGCGCGCGCGAAGCAGATCGCCCGCTACCGGCAGACCGCACAGGCCGAGGCGAAGGCGCGCGAGACACTGGCGCGCTGCGATGCGGCGGCGGCCCGTGCAACCATGCACCGTGACACGCTGCGCTCGGCCCTGACGACGACGGAGTCCGCCTGGCGGGCCGGGCAGGCCGCGCGCCTTGCCGCCGTGCTGGCGACGGGCGAGGCGTGTCCGGTCTGCGGCGGCACCGACCATCCGGCGCTCGCGCAGCACACCGCGGAACTGGTTTCGGACGATGCGCTCGAGCAGGCGCGTGGCGCCTCGCGCGAGGCCGATGATGCCGCGCTGCGTGCCGTCACCATCCGGCACACCGCGCAGGCCGATCTCGAACGGTGGGCCGTGCAACTCGCGGAGGCCGCGGCGGATATCGGCGGCGCCGCGCTGCAGGCGTTAGATGCCACGGCACAGGAACTGACCGTGCAGACCGCCGCGCTCGAGCGGGAGCTTGCTGCCGCGCAGGCATCGTCTGACCGGCTGGCCCGGATGCCGGCGGTCATCGAAGAACGGCGCGCCGTGCTCGCGGCCGCGGACGATGCCCACCGCACGGCGTGCGCCACGATGGAATCCACGGGCCAGTCGCTCGCGCAGTTGCAGGGGGAGTGGCGGGCGGCGTGCGCACAACTGCCCGAAGACGCGCGCGATCCCGGGGCGATCGAAGCCGCCCTGCGACAGGCCCGCGCCCAGTTCACCGCGCTTGGCGCCGCGCTGGAGGCAGCGCAAGACGCCGACAAGCAGGCCGGCGCGGCGCTGGCCCGGGCCGAAGCGGCCAGCCAGTCGGCACAGGCCGTGCTGGCCCGCGCGGGCGAGCGCCTGCTGGAAGCGCGAACCGCGGCGGACGCCATGCTGGCCGCGTCGGGCTTTGCCGACCTGGCGGCCTTTGGCTCGGCCCGGCTGGACGCCGCGGCGATCGAGGCGCTGGACGATGCGGTACGCCTCTACGATGAAGCCCTTGCGGTGTCCGCGCATGGCCTGTCGCGCGCCATCGCGGCGGCCGAGGGGTTGTCGGTGCCGGACCTGGATGGCGTGCGCCTGGCCGCGTCGATGGCAGCGGCTGCGGTGGAAGGCATCGTCCGGCAGCAGGCCGACCGTGCGCGCATGCGCGACAACCTGCTGCAATGCCAAAGGCAGCTCGATGCCCTGGCCGCGGCCAACCGCGAGATCGAAGCGCGCTACGCCATCCTCGGACGGCTCGCGGAAGTCGCCAACGGGAACAACCCGCGCCGCATGACGTTCCAGCGCTTCGTGCTGGCCACGCTGCTCGACGAGGTGCTGGAGGCCGCCTCCGTGCGCCTGCTGGCCATGAGCCGTGGCCGCTACACTTTGCAGCGCGTGCGCGAGCAGGCCGACCAGCGCACGGCCGGCGGGCTCGACCTGGAGGTGTTCGACTACGACACCGGCGCGGCGCGGCCGGCCAATACGCTGTCAGGCGGCGAAGGGTTCCTGGCCTCGCTGTCGCTGGCGCTCGGGCTGGCCGATGTGGTCCAGTCGCGCTCAGGCGGCATCCAGCTCGATACGCTGTTCGTCGACGAAGGCTTTGGCACGCTCGATCCGGAAAGCCTCGACTTTGCCATCCGCACACTGCTGGACTTGCAGCAGGCGGGAAGGCTGGTGGGGATCATCTCGCATGTCGCGGAACTGCGCGAACGCATCGACGTGCGGCTGGAAGTCCGGCCTGGCACCGCGGGTAGCCGCGCGGTGCTGCAACTGCCCTGAGCGTGGCGCGGTTGAGGGTTCGGGGTTCAGGGTTCAGGCCGCGAATACCTTCTGGCAGCGGATGGCCATGATTTGCGCCTCGAAGGCCCGGGCGGCCAGGCGCGGCAGCGGCAAGCGCGGGCGGGCGGGGGGTGCTTGCCGGGCGGGCTCGGAAGGCAGAATATCCAGCATCCAGTCTTGCCGCGTGGTGCGCAGGATCCGGTCGAGTGCGGCCTGATGCTTGCTTGTCCGGGAAGGATTGGGGCTGGCGAAGGCGCGTGCCATGATTTCCGACTCCTCTTTCTGTTCTGGTCCGGCCACGTCGTGCCGGACTGGTTCTGGTGCAGACTTGCCGTGGCGTGCCGGGTGGTCCGGTGGCGGTCGTCTTGTGGCTGGTCTTGATCCAAGCATAGGCAGGCGCGGGCCGCGGCCGTATCGCCACCGGGCCGATTGTGGCGTCGGCTCAGTCCTACACAGGGGAAGCGAGCAGGGGCGGAAGTCCCGCGGTGCAAGGCATGGCTGCATGCGCGGCCGATTACCGGACAAGCTCTTTGCCGTTGCCTTGACCCGTGTTTGGCGCGGGGTGTACTCTGTTCAGAGTGCGAATTCAAGTTCGCAATAAGAACAAATTCGTTTATTTCTGTTGGAACCCGTCATGGCTAGCGCGCCGTCGCCCGGTGCTTGCGCCAGACGCCCGTCCGGCAGGGATCGCCCGGAGACAGTTTTTGCGTGCCGCGCCTTGCGGCCGGTCCCGGCACCTGCCAGACCCTCATCCCGGACTGGAACGCAAGTGATCAACAAGATATTTGACTCCGTGGAAGCGGCGATGGCCGGCATCCACGACGGCGCCACGATCCTGATCGGCGGTTTCGGCATGGCAGGCATGCCGGCGGAACTGATCGACGCGCTGATCGCGCAGGGCGCGCGCGACCTCACCATCGTCAACAACAACGCCGGCAACGGCGACACCGGCCTGGCCGCGCTGCTCAAGACCAAGCGCGTGCGCAAGATCATCTGCTCGTTCCCGCGCCAGTCGGACTCCTATGTCTTCGATTCGCTGTACCACGCCGGCGAGATCGAACTGGAACTGGTGCCGCAGGGCAACCTGGCCGAGCGCATCCGTGCCGCCGGCGCCGGCATCGGCGGCTTCTTCACGCGCACGGCCTACGGCACGCCGCTGGCCGAAGGCAAGGAAACCCGCATCATCGACGGCCAGGGCTATGTGTTCGAAAAGCCCATCCAGGCCGACTTCGCCCTGATCAAGGCCGACAAGGCCGACCGCTGGGGCAACCTGACCTACCGCAAGACCGCTCGCAACTTCGGCCCGATCATGGCCATGGCTGCCAAGTGCCCCATCGTCCAGGTGAGCCACCTGGTGGACCTTGGCGAACTGGATCCGGAGCACATCGTGACGCCGGGCCTGTTCGTCAAGCGCGTGGTGAAGGTCTGAGCGAGAAGGAGAGCGAACATGCAAAAACTGACCCGCGACCAGATGGCCGCCCGTGTGGCCAAGGACATCCCCGAAGGTGCCGTGGTGAATCTCGGTATCGGCCTGCCCACGCTGGTGGGCAACCACCTGCCGGCCGACAAGGAAATCCTGCTGCACAGTGAAAACGGCCTGCTCGGCATGGGCCCCGCGCCCGCACCGGGCCAGGAAGACGGCGACCTGATCAATGCCGGCAAGCAGCCCGTGACGATCAAGGCCGGCGGCTCGTATTTCCACCATGCCGACTCGTTCGCCATGATGCGCGGCGGCCACCTCGACTTTTGCGTGCTGGGCGCGTTCCAGGTCTCCGAGAAGGGCGACCTGGCCAACTGGCACACCGGCGCACCGGGCGCCATCCCCGCCGTGGGCGGCGCGATGGACCTGGCCATCGGCGCCAAGCAGGTGTTCGTGATGATGGAGCACCTGACCAAGCAGGGCGAAAGCAAGATCGTGCCGCAGTGCACCTATCCGCTGACCGGCATCGGCTGCGTGACGCGTATCTACACTGATCTGGCCACCATCGACGTGACCGCCGACGGGCTGGTTGCGCGCGACCTGGTGGAGGGGCTGGGCTTCGACGAGCTGCAGCGCCTGACCGGCGTGACCCTGATCCAGGGCTGACCACTGACATCCTGACATCAAGACCGAGAGAGAGACATGAACGAAGCCTTTATCTGCGACGCCATCCGTACCCCCATCGGCCGCTATGGCGGCAGCCTGTCCGCCGTGCGCGCGGACGACCTGGGTGCCGTGCCCCTGAAGGCGCTGATGGCGCGCAACCCGAACCTGGACTGGTCCGCCATCGATGACGTGATCTACGGCAACGCCAACCAGGCCGGTGAAGACAACCGCAACGTGGCGCGCATGTCGGCGCTGCTGGCCGGCCTGCCGCAGGACGTGCCGGGCGCGACGCTGAACCGCCTGTGCGGCTCGGGCATGGACGCCACCGGTACTGCCGCGCGCGCCATCAAGGCGGGCGAAGCCACGCTGATGATCGCCGGCGGCGTGGAAAGCATGAGCCGTGCCCCGTTCGTGATGGGCAAGGCCACCAGCGCGTTCTCGCGCGATGCGCAGATCTTCGACACCACCATCGGCTGGCGCTTCATCAACCCGGCGATGCGCGCGGCCTATGGCGTCGACTCGATGCCCGAGACCGCCGAGAACGTGGCCACCGACTACAAGATCGGCCGCGAAGACCAGGACCTGATGGCGCTGCGCAGCCAGGAGCGCGCCTCGCGCGCCCAGGCCGACGGCACGCTGGCGCAGGAAATCACGCCGGTCAGCATCGCGCAGAAGAAGGGCGATGCGATCGTCGTCGACCGCGACGAGCACCCGCGCGCCACCAGCATGGAAGCGCTGGCCAAGCTGCGCCCGATCGTGCGCGCGGACGGCACCATCACCGCCGGCAACGCCTCGGGCGTGAACGACGGCGCCTGCGCGCTGCTGCTGGCGAGCGAAGCCGGCCTCAAGCAACACGGCCTGACCCCGCGTGCGCGCATCGTCGGCATGGCAACCGCCGGCGTGGCGCCGCGCGTGATGGGCATCGGCCCGGCACCGGCCACGCAGAAGCTGATGAAGCAACTGGGCATGACGCTGGACCAGATCGACGTGATCGAACTGAACGAAGCGTTCGCCGCGCAAGGCCTGGCCGTGCTGCGTGAACTGGGCATCGCCGACGACGACAAGCGCGTCAACCCGAATGGCGGCGCAATCGCGCTGGGCCACCCGCTCGGCATGAGCGGCGCGCGCCTGGTGACCACAGCGATGTATCAGCTGCATCGCACCGGCGGACGCTTCGCGCTGTGCACCATGTGCATCGGCGTGGGCCAGGGCATCGCCATGGTGATCGAACGCGTTTAAGCGCATTCGGTTGCACCACGACTTGTTTGCTCCCCTCTCCCGCTCGCGGGAGAGGGCGTAGTACAGCGGTCTTTCTTGAGTGAGTTGAAGATGTCCCACCCCAACGCCACGATCGTAACCGGCGCCAGTTCCGGCATCGGGCGCGCCATCAGTGAAATGCTGCTGGCAGACGGCACCACCCGCGTAGTCAATATCGACTACACCGAGCCGGGCTGGTCCCATCCCAACATGACGTTTTTCCAGGCTGACCTGACCAATGCCGAGGCGACACGCGCCGTGGCGCAGCAGGTCACCTCGCAGTTCGCCGTCACGCGGCTGGTGAACAATGCGGGCGCGACGCGCCCCGGCACCGCCGACACGGCCACCGTGGCCGACCTCGACTATGTCGTTGGCCTGCACCTGCAGGCGGCCATGCTGCTCACGCAGGCCTGCCTGCCGGCCATGCGCGCCGTCGGGTTTGGCCGCGTGGTCAACATGGCTTCGCGCGCGGCGCTGGGCAAGCCCGAGCGCGTGGTGTACTCGGCCACCAAGGCCGGGCTGATCGGCATGACGCGCACGCTGGCGATGGAGCTTGGCGGCGACGGCATCACCGTGAATGCGGTGGCGCCGGGCCCGATCGCCACGGAGCTGTTCCGCAAGAGCAATCCCGAAGGCAGCGAACAGACGCGCCGCATCCTGGCGAGCATCGCCGTGAAGCGCATGGGTACGCCGGAAGACGTGGCGCGCGCCGCGCTGTTCTTCCTGTCGCCGGATAATGGCTTTGTCACGGGCCAGGTCCTCTACGTCTGCGGCGGAACCACGCTTGGCGTGGCACCGGTCTGATCCCGCGGACTTCAGGCATTCACAAGAACAGACGTTAATAAAGCGTCATATCAGGCTGCGATCCTTGCGGTCACAGCCGGCACGAAGACAGCGTCACCGCGCTGTCTTCTTCCAGGGCAGCAATCACGCTATCCAGCATTCGCCCGCGACAGACACGCTGCGCGCGGGCAACAAGGACAACCGGAGCAAACCGATGAGACTCGATTCCCAGACCTCCACGACCCGCCGCCGCCTGCTGGCCGCAGGCGTTGCGCTGGCCACCACCATTGCCGGCTTTGCCGGCGCGGCGCATGCGCAAGGTGGCTACCCGACCAAGCCGATCACGATGATCGTGCCGTTCTCGGCCGGTGGCACCACCGACATCCTGGCCCGCATCGTCGGCCTGCAACTGGGCAAGGCACTCGGCCAGCCCGTGGTGATCGACAACCGTCCGGGCGCGGGCGGCAACATCGGCGCATCGCTGGCCGCCAAGGCGCCGGGCGATGGCTATACGCTGTTCATGGGCACCATCGGCACCCACGCCATCAACCAGTCGCTGTATTCCAAGCTGCCGTATGACCCGGTCAAGGATTTCGCGCCGATCAGCCGCGTGGCGATGGTGCCGAACCTGGTGGTGGTGAACCCGAAGGTGCCGGTGAACAATATCAAGGAACTGATTGCCTACGTGAAGGCCAATCCGGACAAGCTGTCCTACGGCTCATCGGGCAGCGGCTCGTCGATGCACCTGTCGGGCGAGCTGTTCAATTCGATGACCGGCCTGCACATCCAGCACATCCCGTACAAGGGCAGCGCGCCTGCCGTGAACGACCTGCTGGGCAACCAGATCGGCCTGATGTTCGACAACATGCCGTCGTCGTATCCGCACGTGAAGGCCGGCAAGCTGCGCGCCATCGCCGTGACCTCGGCCAAGCGCTCGCCGGCGCTGCCGAACGTGCCGACCGTGGCGGAATCGGGCGTGCCCGGCTATGAAGCCACCTCGTGGTTCGCGCTGTACGCCACCGCCGGAACCCCGCAACCCATCATCGACCGCCTGAACGCCGAAGTGGTGAAGATCCTCGCCATGCCGGAGGTGAAGAAGCAGATGGCCGACCAGGGTGCCGAGCCCAATCCCGAAAAGCCGGCCCAGCTCGCCGCGTTCATGAAGACCGAGACCGCGAAGTGGGCCAAGGTGGTGAAGGCTTCGGGCGCGACGGTGGATTGATTACTGTCTGACTCTGTTGCTTTTGCGATGGTGGAAAGCCGGTTCCTTGGGGGACCGGCTTTTTTGTTGTCTGGGGAGCCAAACGAGACAAAACTGCGGACGAGGATGCAGATATCTCGGCAATGTCCGCAATCAAAAGATGTGAAGCCGGAGCTTTGCTGATCTCTTCGGATGCTAGCCTCGACATTGTCACTACCCGGAATTTCTCTGCCCCGGCCTGTCTCTCTTCGCGATGTAGCTGGGATAGCTTTCGCCATCAATTCCATAAGGAAGCAAACACTGCAGGGCGGGATATCGATAACGCCGTTAGCTCGGGGCTAAAAGCGACTGGTACCAGGATCTTGCGCTCCCTAAGCTGAAGTTGGGCGGTGTGGACTAGCCCATTTCTCAGTCAACAAGGAGTCTTGAAATGATCCATGAGTCGTGCAATACCCCTGCGGGAATCGAGTCGCAGGCCGGCTTCCGTCTCGATGACTTTACCTTCGAGGTTGAATGGGATTCTGGCCATGATCCGGAGCGCGCCATGTGGGGAGAAGCCATTCAGTATTGAGCGCGGTGAGTGAGGTGAGATGGAAATGACTCCATCTCACCCTTCCGGATAGGTGGCCCGACATGGAATTCTTCAAAGTAGAAGCCGATGGTGAGGTGATATACGCAACAAAGAACCCACAAGCGTGGATGAAAATAAGCAGCGGAAGGGCGGCAGAACTCGAGAGTTTGCTAGCGGATGATGACCCAGCTCTTATGCGATCGCTAGAGGGCATTTCAAAAACGTCAAAGTTGGCAGGCAAGGAACATCTGGCACTGTATCCCGTTGTCAAGCTCACCAACCGTTGCAACTTATCGTGCCCCCACTGCTACATTGAGGCTCCAAGCAGCATGCGCCGGGGAAAGTTCGACCTCGAATACCGAGAGGTAAGGGATTTCATCGATTACGTCATCGGGCTAGGTGGTGCAATGAACAATCCTACAAGGACGCTTCAACTCTTCGGTGGTGAACCAACAATAAATAAGACTTCGCAGACATTCTCGGTTACGCCAGAGAAAGAGGCTTGATGGTCCGGGTGTCAACAAATGCGGCAAATATCAAAAAATTCCAATCGGGAGCGTTCTTAGATTTTTATCAGGACAAGGGGGGTGAATGGCGTATTTCCTTGGATTCCCACGTGCGAGAGGTGCACGATCAGTTCCGACCCGGAAGCTTTGATCAGGTCGTGTCCAATGTGCGATACATGGCGGATATGGGAGCCTTCATCTCTATCAAGGCTGTAGTGGGGGCGCATAATTTCTCGTCCTTCATTGATACCATCTATTTTGCACGCGAACTTGGGGCAACACAGTTCCTGTACTCACCCCTAAGCCTGACGGGATCGGCGGCGCGTATCAAATTGCTGAACAAGGTGACGACCAGGATGATCACCGAAAAGATGGTTGCTGCCATCGAAGGTGACGCAAGGCTGGGTCCTTTTGTGCAATCGTCACCAATTGCTCGTTATCTCAAACTGATCTATATGCGCGATGCTGGGGTTCTGCCACGAGTGCAGTTCCACATTAATCACGATGGTCGCGTATGCCCTCAGGACAATCTGTTTGAATTCCCTGAGTACCATTTTGGTGACATCCTGTCGGGCGACTACGCATTCGACAAGCTATGCGAGTACCAGGCAATGCTGGAAGAGCCGGTGGCGTGCAAGGAGTGCCCAGTCTCTCACTATTGCCCGCGTGCAGACTATGCGGATCTGGCGTCAGGAGACTTGGGATTCGCAAAGGAGTTTTCTGTTTGTGATGATATTCGCGACAACGTCTTCTACTTGATGTCACTTGGGCAGCGCGGAGCTGCATTGACGCGGGCCGTCTTCGGGCAGTCCAAATGACAGTGCAGAATATAGAAACGCAAGACCTACCCAAGCCATTTCTGTGGCTGGCTGTCGTCGGGTTTCTCGTCCCAAGTGCCACAATTCTGCAAACGTTCACGATCACGTGGTACCTCGCGCAGCACGCCGAGCTTGCCTCACTGCTCCCGCTGACCATCGGGGGCGGTGCCGTGGCGCGAATTTTCAGTGGCATCCCACTGACCTACCTGATCCAAAGATCAGGGGCACGCAACGCCTGCATTGTATGCCTGCTGTCTGGTGCCGCCATCTTACTCGGAACGATTCCAGTGCTTGCGCGGCTAATGCCGCTTTGGCTATTGATTCCCGCTGAGATTGGGATGGGAGTTGCAATAACCGGCTATTCGATTTCGCGGCAGATTCTGATCAAGGACATGCTTCACGGCCAGGGGAAAGGCTTGGCTGCGGGTCTCTCCCGCAGTACGGGCTACCTGAGCAAGCTGGTAGTTCCACTGTTTGGTGGTCTGCTGTTGATAGCACTGGAGGCTGTCTATTCTACGCTGGTGTGCTGCGGCACTCTGCTGGTCAGCGCATGGGTAGTCTGTACGTTGGATATAGATTCGCCAGCCTCCCGTACTGCCGCCGTGAAGGCATTGCCTTTGACCGAACGCTTTGCAACGGCCTTTGTGTTCTACAAAAGCGACGACATGCTAATGTGTGCACTTGGTTTTACTGCGATACTTAATTTTGTGCTGTCCCCCCTGGTAATTATCATGCCACTCTTCATAACAGGCATCGACGGATCTAACAGCGCGTATCTCGGATTTTCGGAGTCCTGCTTGGGTGTGGGCGCAGTTGGCGGTGCTTTGGGTTACGCAAAGCTGAGGCGGTGCCATCTTCCGTCATTGGCTGTAATGACCGGTTGCGGCTTCTTGCTGATCTGTGTCTCAACGGGGTTGACGAGTGCATGGCGATATCCGGTGTTTAACGTTGCCTTGCTGTTGATCGGAGCCAGTGTCGCGTTTTCGGGAAGCGCGGCGGATGCGCTGTTGATGAGGCTGGCGTCGCGCGATTCATATGGCCGCATCTTGGGCGTGCAAACGTTGATCGTGGGGTCTGCTTTTCCGGCGGGGCTATTTGCGGCTGGCACGTTTCTTCAGTTTACCGACGCTTTTCAAATCATTGCCGCATACAACGCTGGGCTGTGCATTACTGTGGCTTTGCTGCTTCATCGGAAACTGGTGAAATCCGGCGCCGAGAATGCGCCTGACTGATACAACAGCTTAGGTCAAACGAAACAGCGCCCATCGGGATGCCCCGAGCCCGTTGCTCACGCATACCTGCGGCCGCTGATTGTTCCGAGCGGCGCGAACGCATGTCGCGCGCACTATCTCCGACTGAATGTGTGCAAGATTGAGATGGATCATTGCAACTGGTATCGCATACTGGAACTGTAATGGCTCCAGCAGTTCGGGCATGCCATGCTAGCTCGCTCAATGGCATCGCGACTACAGAGACTGTTGCTGGTATCGCTTGTGGTAGATGGAGCCTGGCGTATGGTCCTGCTGTTTGCGGTCCCCTCCCTTGGCAAGCCTGACGGCACAGCGAGCGCTTTTCCGTGAAGAGCTCGACAGATCAGTCCGTTCCGGTTGACGGCGGAGCGTCTGTACTTTCGGGGGCCGCAGCGCCCCTGCTCGCAAAAACCCTCTTTGGGCGGCTGATCAAGCAGGGTCGGTTGCGTCAGCTGCAACTATTGGTCATGGTCGACGATTGCGGCTGCATCGCGCGCGCGGCAAAGGAAGCTTGCATGAGCCAGTCGGCCGCAACTCAGTCGCTCGCCCAGCTCGAACTGTTGGTCGGCATGAAGCTGTTCGAGCGCCACGCGCGTGGAATACGGCCGACGGCATGCGGACGAGGCATGATTTCTCATGCGCGTGAAGTCATGGTACGGCTTCAGCAATCTGCGGAGTTTCTGGCTGCGAGCCAGCAGGGTGATACCAGGTCACTGCGCATCGGGTCCATTCCCGCTGCTTCCCATGCGTTGACGGCGTCAGTGCTGAGCACTTTCCATCAGGCGTACCCGGAAGTCCGTCTCGAACTTCAAGAAGACTTCGGCGTGCGCCTGATGTCATTGCTAAGTGCGGGCGGCCTGGACGTCGTGTTCTGCAGGATGCCGCGGCGATTACCCAATGTGTTGCACTTCGAGCCGGTCCTGGACGATGAAGCCATGATTGTCGCTTCGTCTTCGCACCCACTGTGCAAGCGGGACGCGCTTCCCATCCAGGCGCTTCGGGGGGCGAACTGGGTATTGCCCGTGGCCAGTGTTCATCTGCGGGAGATGTTTGATAGCGTCGTGCTTGACGCACTGCCCGACGCCAAGTTACTACCGCTTGCAACCGTATCGCTGCCGGTCCTAGAAACTTTCCTGCAGTTGCCGGGATCCGTTGCGTTGATACCGCGAAGCATATCGACAGGCATGCTGGCTGGCGGGCGTGTGTGCCAGTTGCAGGTGGCAATGCCAGCCGGGCTCGCCCCCCTTGGCGCCGTGCATGTCGCGGAGCCTGTTCCCGATCTCGTGCAACGGCTTTTAGCGATTGCCAGGCGGGAAACTGCTGCAGGCGGACGCGCTACGCATGGTACGGGGGCCATGGGTGCGGTGTCAGGAAGTAAGTATCCGAACTGACTCTTTCCGCGTGTTGCGAAAGGAATCCGCAGGCGCCAGTCAAGGCAAGGCCTTCCCCAGATAACGCTCAAACCACTGCGCCGCCAGACGAGCGACCGATTCCAGCGCGCCGGGCTCCTCGAACAAATGGGAGGCCCCGGGCACGATCACCAGTTTCTTCTGGCAGGTCAGCTGGGCAAAGGCCGACTCATTCCGTTCCAGGACACTGACATCGAGCCCGCCGATGATCAGCATGGTCGGCGCAGCCAGCTGTGTAAGCGCGTCGGGGCCCGCCAGATCGACCCTGCCGCCGCGCGAGACGATGGCGCCGATCGGGATTTGCGACCGGCTTGCCGCACGCATCGATGCGGCCGCACCAATGCTGGCGCCGAAATAGCCCAGCCGTGGCGGCGTGCCTGGCTGCCGTGCCACCCAGCTGGTCGCCTGTGCCAGTCGCGAAGCCAGAAGGTCGACGTCGAAGCGGATGGACTGCACCTGGTCTTCCTCCGGCAGCAGCAAGTCCATCAGCAGCGTTCCAATGCCGCAGCGATTGAGTTCGGCGGCCACACGGCGATTGCGCGGGCTAAGCCGGGAACTGCCCGTACCGTGCGCAAACAAGACCAATGCGCCGGCGCCCGGCAGCAATGTGAGGATGCCTTGCAGGGCCACGCCGCCGGCTGGGATCACCACCTCGGTGGTATCTGAACTGTCTCGCATGCCGCTGCCCTCCAGCAGATGGCGCCTTGCGGTGCACCGCGTTGCAATCGGCCCCATCCCAGTCCACTATAGGGCGGGCGTGGTGGCGAGGCCAGCGTCCAAGTGCCGGTCTGCCGAGGCGCGCCATCGACAAACACCCCGACAAACACCCCATAACGATCCCAATGGATCAGGAGGGACTATGAAGACTCTGTTTCTGGTGCGGCATGCCAAGGCAAGTCACGATGACCCGTCCTTGCCCGACCGTGAGCGACCCCTGGAGGACCGTGGCAGGCACGACGCTCCGGAGATGGGCAAGCGCCTGGCGGGCCGCAAGGTAAAGCCCGACCTGCTCGTGTCGAGTCCGGCCCTGCGCGCGCTGACGACGGCGCAGCTGATGGCCGACGAACTCGGCTATGAGCGCAAGGACATCATGGTCGACGACCGGCTGTACGCCAGTAGCGCCGCCAGCCTGCTGGCCGTCGTTCGTGAACTCGACAAGTCGGTTGGCAGTGTGATGCTGTTCGGTCACAACCCTGAGTTCACGGAACTTGCGCATCGTCTGTCGGCCGAGATCACCAACATGCCCACCTGCGCGGTCGCCAAGTTCCGCTTCGACACGCAGACGTGGGAGGATGTCGGCGAAATCACTCCCGCTAAAGTCTCGCTGAACTCGCCACGGAAATAGTCCGATATTGACCGCTGCCGGAGCAGTCAGGTTGGCTGAACTGGCAGAAAAAAACCCGCAAAGAAACTCGCGGGTTCAATCCATGGCCGCAGATGGGCCTGGAGGAGACAACCACAGAAGAACTTGCTGGCCCGACGTGCTCAGCCCAGGCAGTATTTGACGACCTGCTCCTCGACACCGACAAAGCGCACGAGCTGGCGCAGGCCGCTGGCGTATTCCTTGATATGGTGGCCGTCCGGCGTATCCGGCAACCGGTAGTAGACCGGTGCGCGGGCCGGCAGCACCGCGATTTCGCTCGCCGGGTCCTGCCCGGCATCAGCCTCCCAGGCGACGTCACGGTCTTCTGCAAGATCGTGTCCTCTCATTTCCATTGGCTCCGGTGACAAAGCACGAGCAGGGTGGGGGCGATGCCCGTCTCGCGCAGACAGATCGTATTGTTTGCAATGTATGCCATGCTCCCCAAAAATGCCATTCAGCATTTTTTAATTCTGAGAGGCATGTGTTTTCAAAATTGTCGGTTTTGTCGGTTCACCGGAAATGTCCTCTCGCCGATGCATCAGCCGGGAGCGGCGCCCGCGGCTATCGCGCAAAGCCTTGCGCTACCATAGCGCGGTCCCCGAGAAGCTTGCCGTCGCATGCTTTCCGGCCTTCAATCGCCAGCATGGCTACCCTTCCAGCCGAATGTCGACACAGCACGCCCTGTTGATTTCCCTGATCGAGAAACCGTCGTCCGGTTATGACCTGGCGCGCCGGTTCGATCGTTCCATCGGCTATTTCTGGCACGCCACGCACCAGCAGATCTATCGCGAACTTGGACGCATGGCCGATCACGGCTGGATTGCCGCCGAGGAAACCGACCCGAGCGTCGACGCCGACGGCAACGCCTCGCCCAATGGCGAAGAGAAGAAAAGCCGCAAGAAGGTGTACCACGTGCTGCCAGCCGGGCGCGAGGAACTGGTGCGATGGGTGCTGGAGCCCGGCGCGGGCCTGGACCAGCGCGAAGAGATCCTGGTCAAGCTGCGCGCGGACGCGGCGATCGGCCCACTGGGCCTGGCCGATGAAATGCGCCGGCTGATCGCGCTGCACCAGGCACGGCTGGAAACCTACCAGGCCATCGAGCGCCGCGACTTTGCCGACGGCCGCCGGGACCGTGCGCAGCAACTGCGCCTGGCATTGCTGCGCCGGGGCATTCGTTTCGAACAGGACTGGGTGGCCTGGGGCAACGATCTGATGCCCCTGCTGGCGACACCTGCGGGCGATCGCCAGGACTGAGCCCGTTCCCTTTCCCGTTCCTGCTGCGTCAGGCGATGTCCGCGGCCTGTGCCTGCGACGCACCGGCGGCATCGGGCAGGCCGAGGCGGCGGCGGGCGAGCGCATACTCTTCGGCAAAGCGGCGCACCAGTTCGGCGGCAGGCACCACGCGCTTGATGGCGCCCACACCCTGGCCGGCACCCCAGATATCCTTCCACGCCTTGGCGCTGGCCGAGCCGAAATTCATCTTCGACGGATCCGATTGCGGCAGCGCCGCCGGGTCCAGGCCCGCGCGCTCGATGCTGCCGCGCAAGTAGTTGCCATGCACGCCGGTGAACAGGTTCGAGTAGACGATGTCATTCGCGCTGCTGTCCACGATCATCTGCTTGTAGCCGTCCTGGGCGTTGGCTTCCTGCGTGGCGATGAAGGCCGAGCCGATGTAGGCGAGGTCCGCGCCCGCGGCCTGCGCGGCCAGGATGGCGTCGCCGCTCGAAATCGCGCCCGACAACAGCAGCGGACCGTCGAACCACTCGCGGATTTCATGCAGCAGCGCAAACGGCGACAGCGTGCCGGCATGGCCGCCCGCGCCTGCCGCCACGGCCACAAGCCCATCGGCACCCTTTTCGATCGCCTTGCGCGCAAAGGCGTTGTTGATGACATCGTGCAGGACGATGCCGCCGTACGAATGCACCGCCTCGTTGACTTCCGTGCGCGCGCCCAGCGACGTGATCACGATGGGCACCTTGTAGCGCACGCACATTTCCAGGTCATGCTCGAGCCGGTCGTTGGACTTGTGCACGATCTGGTTGACAGCGAACGGCGCGGCCGGGCGGTCCGGGTGCCTGGCGTCGTGTTCCGCCAGTTCCGTCGTGATGCGGTCCAGCCACTCTTCCAGCTTCGGTGCCGGCCGCGCATTGAGCGCCGGGAACGATCCGACGACGCCAGCCTTGCACTGGGCGATGACGAGGTCGGGGTTGGAGATGATGAACAGTGGCGAGCACACGACCGGCAGCGAAAGCCGGTTCTTCAACTGGGCGGGAAGGGACATGCGAAAAGCTCCTCGGTGGAATCGGGCGGTGGTGGCTTCAGAGCGCCCCGGTAAGTACTTGCTTCTGGCTGGACAGGCGTGCGCCCATGGCGGCGCCAAGTGCCTGCAGGCCGCTCAGCGGGCGGATCATGACTTCGAACTCGGCGATCTTGCCGGCGGCGTCGAAGCGGATCATGTCGATGCCCTTCAACTGCTTGCCGTCCACGTCGGCGCTGAACTCGAGCACCACGCTGTGTCCGTCGTCACCGACGAAGCTACGGTGATAGCGAAAGTCCTGGAAGACCTGGTTCACGGTCGTCAGCACCAGCACGATGGCGGCGCGGCCCGGGTACGGCGTGTGGGCCACCGGCGAGCGGAACACCACGTCGTCGGCCATGATGTCTCCGAGCCGTTCGAAGGCATGCGTGGCAAGGATCTCGTGCCAAGCGGCAAGCGTGGAACGGGCATTCGGAATCAGCGCAGCGGCATTCATGGATGGTGGTCTCCTCGTTCTTCGTGGTCAAAGCTATCGTGCAATTTTGTACTATGCAACCAGTTGCATGAATGAGCAAAAGGTAGCATGCCGAAGACGCGCTCGCAAGCTCGGGCTGCATGACGCCCGCGCCGGGCGCCCGTCCAGTGACGCCTTGTCTACAATATGCGCATTGCCGTTACCATTTGCCGGAGAGTCAGTGACCACTCAGCGCAGCCAGCCCAGCGCGGACGGACCGCAGGCAGCCCTGTTCGATGCCGACCTGGCGAGCTGGCGCAGCCATCCCGAGCGCGCCTTCGATGGCTGGCTCGCGCGCAACGGCTTCCGTCACGGCACCAGCGTGGTCTATCGCGCCATGTGGGGAAAACTTCTGCGCTGGTCGGCAGAACGCGGGCTGGCGCCGCTATCGTGGTCGGCCGGCCAGATCGGTGAATTCCTGGATGAACAGGATCTCCACAAGTCACATCGCTATCGATATACCCGGCTGATCGAGCGGATCTATAACCATCTCTCCCATCTTGACGAAGGCCTGCACAACCCGGCCAGCCAGGCGGTGCGCGCGCATCTGGCCGAGGGCGAGAATGATCCGACCGCCTTCCTGCTGCCCGGCGAGCGCGACCTGCTGATCGCGCGCGTGCTCGGGCCGGCCGGCGAGAGCGCAGCGGATGGGGCCGACGCTTCGCCCACGGCATGGAAGCGCGCGCGCGACGCCGCGATGGTGGCGGTGCTGCTGGGCGCAGGGTTGAAGGTGGGGGAATTGCGCGGATTGCGGACCCGGGCCATCGACAGCGGCCATGCTGGACGCGTGGTGCTGCGCATGGCCAAGCCCGAGAGCGGCCGAACCTACGACGCGCCGCTGTTTGCCTTTGCCCACCGGCCGCTGAGCGCATGGCTTTCGCTGCGCGAGGCGTCGGGCACGCTGGGCGAACTGGTGTTCCCGGCCATGCCGAGCGGGCGGCCCATGCATGCCGCCTCCGTGTATCGACGCGTGGAGCTGCTGCTCGACCAGGCCGGCGTGCTGTCGGCGCGCAGCGAACGGGCATCGCCGCAGACGCTGCGCAATACCTGCGGCGCCATGCATTTCGAGGCCGGCGCATCGCCGGCCACGGTGTCGCAATGGCTCGGCATGCGCGATTTCGAGTCGGGCTGGAGGCTGCGTGCCGCCCATGAGGCATGGATTGCCCGGGCTGGCTTGCCTCCGGGCGGCGGCTCGGACGACTGAACCCGGACTGCCGGGACGCCTGCCTTTGTGCCGGTGGGCGATAATAGCCGGTGTTCCGGCGTAAGCGTCGCCTCTCGTACCGGCCCGCGGCTGCATGCCATGGCCGATGTTCGCCCATCCTTTTTCGACGAGTTACCGAATTCCAATGTCCCAGACTTTGCTTCTTACCGGTGCCACTGGCTATATCGCTTCACATACCTGGGTGGCATTGCTCAATGCCGGCTATCAGGTGATCGGCCTCGATAATCTGTGCAATAGCAGCCGGGTGGTGGTGGACCGGATCGCAACCATTACCGGACAGACCCCGAATTTTGTCGAAGGCGATGTGCGCGACCGCGCCTTGCTGGATCGCCTGTTCGCCGAGCATCGCATTGCCGGAGCTATCCATTTCGCGGCGCTCAAGGCGGTCGGTGAATCCGTCAGCCAGCCGCTCGAGTATTACAGCAACAATCTGGACGGCCTGGTGACCCTGTGTGCCGCCATGCGTGACGCGGGCGTAAAGCAACTGGTGTTCAGCTCGTCGGCGACGGTGTATGGCAATCCGCATACGGTTCCGATTCTCGAGGATTTTCCGCTTTCGGCAACCAATCCATATGGACAGACCAAGCTGATGGGCGAGCAAATCCTGCGCGACCTGGAAAAATCGGATCCGACGTGGCGCATTGCCTACCTCCGGTATTTCAACCCGGTCGGGGCACATGAAAGCGGCCTGATCGGCGAAGACCCGCGCGGCATCCCGAATAACCTCATGCCCTATGTCGCCCAGGTGGCCGGCGGCCGTCGGGAAAAACTGATGGTATTCGGCGGCGACTATCCGACGCCGGATGGCACCGGCGTACGCGACTACATCCACGTCTGCGATCTTGCGGACGGACACCTGGCCGCACTGGTCTGCCTGCGTGATCGCGGACAGAGCATGACGGTCAACCTGGGCACGGGCCGCGGCTACAGCGTGCTCGAGGTAGCGGCCGCCTACGAGCGGGCCAGCGGGCGCCCGGTGCCCCACGAGATCGTGGCGCGCCGGCCGGGCGATATTGCATCTTGCTATGCCGATCCGACGCTGGCGCACCAGTTGCTGGGCTGGCAGGCGCGCCATGGCCTTGACCGCATGTGCGAGGACTCGTGGCGCTGGCAGTCCACCAATCCGAACGGCTTTGACGCCTGAGATCCTGGGCGTACCCGTTTCTGCGTGGCCGCGATGAGCGGATGGCGCGCCAAGCAAAAACGCCACGGAGATTGCCGTGGCGTTTTTATTGCGACTACTGCGACTGCATCAGCGGATCAGGAAATCGTCCACCGATTTGCCGGCTGCCAGGGCCTGGGTCAACCAACCCGGGCGCTTGCCGCGGCCCGTCCAGGTGTTGCCGGCGCTATCGCGATAACGCACCGGCACCTTGCGGTTGGCGACCTTCTTGCCGGCCGCGGCCTTCACGCCAAAACCGAGATCTTCCGCCGTCAACCCATATTGGTCGATTTTTTCGCGAATATCGGCAATCACTGCAGCCTGCTCACGTGCCTTGATTTCTTCGGCCTGCTTTTGCAGTTCGTTGATTTTCTGAACGATTTCCTGATAAGTCGCCATTTGATCCTCGTGTATCGGGTTGGTGCGGAATGTCGAAAAGCATTATATCGGGCTAACGCGTCGCTGCAAATCTTTCATGCCGATGAAACGGCAAAATTAGGAAGATTCTCTAGCGATATTGCCCTGAACTTTTGTGATCGCACCTGGTCAGCCCGCGGTTACCGGCGCTCGGTATCGAGCGGGCGAATGGCCGGTTGCCGGCTGGGGCTCCGGAACCAGTCAAATCGATCATTTGTTTTGGATCCCACTTTGCGGGCTGAGACGAAGAGCTTTGCCGATTTCCAAAAACACATAATCGATAACGACGTCGAAGAACTGGCGAAAATGCCATTTTCTTGAAGTGTCCGATGGCGCGGAACGCCTGCTCACGTGGCGTCTATCCGACATTTTTTATGCTGCACTGCAAATATCTGAGCTGGCTCAAGAACCGAATGGGCAAGCCGTTATCCGGGGCAGGGCGGATCGCCGGGTGTCGGACCGCCGTACCAGGACCAAGAGTGTGTCCTGTGAGTTGCCTACCGTCGCGTTCATCATGCCATTCGAAAACAATATTCAGATCAAGACCCTGCTCAAGGGCGCCATGGCCACGCTGTCACTGCTGTTGATCCTTCTGGGCGGCGCGGGGCTGCACGGCATCTCGCAAAGCAATGACGCGCTGAAGGAAACCTATTCGAACCAGCTGGCTTCGACGGTGGCGCTCAGCGACGCCATGCTGGCCACGACGCGCATGCGCCTGGCGCTCGACCGCAGCGTAATGCAGGGCGAGCTGGATGATCCGAAAATCAGCGTCGACCGCTCGAAGGTGTTTGTCGAGGCCGGTGACGCCGCATGGAAGCGGTATATGAGCCTGCCGCAAGACGAGCAGGAAAAGGCGCTCGCCGCCGACCTCGAACGCAAGCGCGCCGACTTTATGGCAAAGGGGATCGAACCGCTGCAGCAGGCGGCCCTGGCTGGCAACCAGGAAGAGGCAGTGCGCCTGGCCAGCAAAGTCATGCCCCAACTGCAGCGCACCATGACTACGGCGCACGAGACCCTGCAAAAATTCCAGATGACGACCGGCCAGGCCAGTTTCGAAGGTTCGCAGACGCGCTTCGCGCGCACCCGCATGCTGTCGGTCGCGCTGATCGCCGTCGGCCTAGTGCTGGCGGGCTTGTGCACGGTCACGCTGAACCGCGCCATCGTCCGCCCGGTGGAAGAAGCGCTGAAGGTGATGGAGCGGATCGCGCGCGGCGACCTGACCTCGCGCATCACCGCGGTGTCCCGCAATGAGGTCGGCCGCATGATGCAAGCGCTGGCCGCCATGCAGGACAGCCTGCACAAGATCGTGTCCGATGTACGCGTGGGCGCGGATTCCATGGCTTCGGCCACCGAGCAGATCTCCAGCGGCAACCTGGACCTGTCCCAGCGCACCGAGGAGCAGGCGTCGTCGCTCGAGCAGACCGCGGCAAGCATGGAGGAACTGACCACGGTGGTGCGCCAGAATGCCGACAATGCCCGTCAGGCCGGGGTGCTGGCCGGCGAGGCTTCGCAGATCGCCCTCAAGGGCGGCGATGTGGTGGGCCGCGTGGTCGACACCATGAACGAGATCAACGGCGCCTCGCGCAAGGTGGTCGAGATCATCAGCGTGATCGAAGGCATTGCCTTCCAGACCAACATCCTCGCGCTCAATGCCGCGGTCGAAGCGGCGCGCGCGGGGGAGCAGGGCCGCGGCTTCGCGGTGGTGGCCGGCGAGGTGCGCAGCCTGGCGCAGCGCTCGGCGTCCGCGGCCAAGGAGATCGAGGCGCTGATCAGCGAATCCGGACAGCGCGTCGAAAACGGGACGCGACTGGTGGCCGAGGCGGGCCAAACCATGGGCGAGATCGTGCAGGCCGTGCGCCGGGTCACTGACATCATGAACGAGATCGGCGCCGCCTCGCAGGAGCAGACCAGCGGCATCGAGCAGGTGAACCAGGCTGTCAACCAGATGGATCAGGTCACGCAGCAGAATGCCGCGCTGGTGGAGGAAGCGGCCGCGGCGGCCGGCTCGCTGGATGAACAGGCCCGCAAGCTGAAAAACGTGGTGTCGGTCTTCAATCTGGGCAGCGCAACCGGTACAGTCTCGCAGCCCGTCGCGCGCGTACTGCCGGCAGCCGCGGCCAGGCCAGACGCGGCGGCCGCGTTGGCAAGGCCGGCCCGGGTGGCCCCTGCCGTTGCCGTATCGCGTGGATCGGACGATGACTGGAGCGCTTTCTAGCATGGCTGTCGTCTTGCCCTGTTCACATCGCGACCGCAAACTGCCATGATTCCGGGCTTGTTCCGCATCGTCCCAACGTTCGCGCATTCTTCTCATCACAGCGCAATCGCATGATCGCCTTGAGTACCGCCCTTTTGCTGCTGGCCGCCCTGCTCGGCGTGGCCGCCGTTCTCGGCGGCCGCCAGGCACGCCCAGCGGCCGACGGCGGCGGCCCGATGCGCGCGCTGTCCTGGTCTGCCACGTTGTTGTCGCAGCTGACGGTGGGTTTGCCCTTCGTGGTGGTGGTCGGCTCCGGCGGCGTGCCGGCGGCCAACGAGACGGCGCAGATGGCGGGCGCCTTCGCCGTCGCGGCGGTGGCGACGTCGGCAGGCAAGATGCTGTTCGGCTGGCTCAAGCAAGGCGTCCGGCTCTGGCGCGGCGCGGCGATTGCCTCGGCGCTGGCTGGTGCGGGGCTGGTGGCCGTAGCCGGCACGCGGCTTGGGAGAGTCTGTGGCACGGGTTCCATGACCGCGCGCGCCTGCATCGATGCCGCGGGGTTGCCGCATCCGGCCTGGCTGGCAGGTGGGCTGACCGCGCTGTGCGTGTTGATGTTCGCGTTCCATCAGGCGCAGTCGCGCGGCTGGATGGCCGGCCCCGGGCACCATGGCGCCGGCCTTGCCGATGACCTGTCGGACGACGCCCCGAGCGCGCTGCGCGTGGCCGAGTCGCGGCAGATCCGGCGCAGCGGCCGCATACCCGGACGCCTTGTCGTCCGCCCCGGCGCACGTGGCCAGGGCACCGTGGCCGAGTACAGCGTGGCCACCGCCATGCCGGACCGCATCGCCTTCGGCCGCTGGCTGGACCAGGCTGTCGCGCAGGCGCGCCTGTCCGAAGGCAACTGTGCCGTCCTGCTGATCCACGTCGCGGACTTTCGCGAAGTCGACGAAGTCTTCGAAGTGCGTGCCGACGACATCCTGGCGCAGGACGCCGGCGCGCTCGCGCAGGCCGCGCTGGAGCCCCACGATTTCCTGGCCAGGCTGGCACGCGACGAATTCGCGGTGGGCGTGCCTGAAATGGTCCACCATGGCCGCGCCCAGGAACTGGGGTCGCGCGTCCTTGGGTCGCTGGCCGAATTCGTGGCCGCGCGCGGCCTGCAGATGCAGATCGGCGTGAACATCGGCATCGCCGTCTATCCGCGCGATGCGCAGACGTCCGAGTCCCTGATGCAGGCGGCCCGCGTGAGCCTGACCGAGGCCCGCGAAAGCGGCTCCAACCAGGTGCGCCTGTTCAACAGCGCGGCCGGCGAGCGCGCCCGCCGTACGCGCGTGATCCGGCGCGATCTCTGGACCGCGATCCAGGACGACGCGCTGTCGCTGCAGTTCCAGCCGAAGTTCGACGCGCGGCGGCGCCTGCTGGTCGGTGCCGAGGCGCTTTGCCGCTGGCGCCACCCGGCACTCGGCCAGGTCAGTCCGGCCGAGTTCATTGCGGTGGCCGAGCAGTCAAGCCAGATCGACAAGCTCGACGACTGGGTCATCTCGAGCGTGTGCCGCCATGTGCGTCAGTGGCAGGACGCCGGGCTCCCGCTGGTGCCGGTGGCCATCAACGTATCGGGGTTGCGCTTTGCCAGCCGCAATTTCCCGCAATACCTGCTCGAGCAGATTCACCAGCACGACATCCCGCCCTCGGCCATCACGCTCGAAATCACCGAGACCGCGGCCATGAAGGACATCGGCAAGTCGCTCGAAACGCTGGCCGAACTGCAATCGCTCGGCATCCAGGTGGCGCTCGACGACTTCGGCAGCGGCTATTCCAGTCTCGGCTACCTGAAGCGGCTGCGCGTGGGCACGCTGAAGATCGACCGGACGCTGATCGGCGGCCTCGATGCCGACGCGCAGGGCCAGGCCATTGTCGGCTCCATGGTGGCGCTTGCCCACGAGCTGCGCATGAAGGTGGTGGCCGAAGGCGTCGAATCGCTGTCGCAGCTCGAGATCCTCAACGCGATGGGCTGCGATGAAGTGCAGGGGTTCCTGCTGTCCCTGCCGCTGGACGCGGCGCGGTTCGCCGAAGCGCTCGAGCAAAAGGCCTCTGCCAGGGAAGTGCAGGCGGTGCGCTGAGACGCTGCGCCGCACTGGCCGTCTGTCCGGAAAGCCGCCGTTCCCCCGCCGATCCCCCGCCGTCCCCCTCAAGCCCGTGCACCGGCCTGCCGATAATCACTTCGGCAGGCTGCCGGCGCCCGGATGGCGATCCGTGCAGTCCGCGCCGGCTTGTCCGCCGCCGGCAGCGCCATGCCCCCGGTCGGATCCAGCCGCCATGCGCTTTCGGAGCACCCATGCCTCCCATGTCCGTCCCCAGCATCCTCGTCGTCGATGATTCGCCGTCCCTGCGCCGCATGATTGCCGCGTGCCTGCGGGCCGGTGGCTATGCGGTGACCGAGGCCGCCGACGGCGACCAGGCGCGCGCACTGGCCATGGAGACCGGCTTCGACATGCTGCTGACCGACCAGGTCATGCCGGGCACGGACGGATTGACGCTGATCCGCACCCTGCGCGCCACCGAGCGCTATGCGGGCATTCCCATCCTGATGCTGACCACGGAAGCCGACGAGCGTATCCGCGAACAGGCGCGCGAGGCAGGGGCTTCCGGCTTCCTGCCCAAGCCGTTCGATCCCGGTCAGCTGATGGCCGCCGTGGCCGCGTTGGCTGGCTGAATGGCCATCCCCCTCCAACGAAGGGGGTGGTTTATCGCGAGTCGCCCTTCAGGCACTCGCCGCGCTGCCGTAAATAACGGGGGACAAAGTGAAAGTCCCCGTGCCGCTGCCGCCTGCATGCTGTCGGCGGCACGAGTCACAGCAGCCAACCGGGGGGCAAGCAACCATGAAGCATATCGACAAGGTGGAAGGCGCCGGCGAGGAATTCCTGACCTTCACGCTCGGCCGCGAGGAATACGGCGTTGACATCCTGAAGGTCCAGGAGATCCGCGGCTACGAGTCCGTGACGCAGATTGCCAATGCGCCGGACTACATCAAAGGCGTGATCAACCTGCGCGGCAAGATCGTGCCGATCATCGACCTGCGCATCAAGTTCCGCCAGGAAAAGGTCAGCTACGACCAGTACACCGTCGTGATCATCGTCGACCTGAGCGACCGCACCACCGGCATCGTCGTCGATGGCGTGTCCGATGTGCTGACGCTGGCACCCGACCAGATCCGGGCCACGCCGCATTTCACCAGCGAGCTTGCCACCGACTATATCCGCGGCCTCGGCTCGGTCGACTCGCGCATGCTGATCCTGGTGAACATCGAAAAGCTCCTCAACACCGACGAGCTCGCCGCGCTCGAAGCGCTGTCCTGAGTTCGCCAAAAACCCCGGTTGTCCCGGCCGCGGGACCCAAGCCCGCCTGGCCGGGCCAGTGTCACCGGCACGTACCACGTGCCGTCGCCCCAAAACCGCTTTGAGTTGTGCCGCCGTCGTAGCCGCAGTGCCCGAAGCAAGCCGTTAATGTCATACATGCGAAACAACCAACCCGTCACGCAAAACGAGTACGCCCTTTCTCCTGACGATTACCTGATTTCGCGCACGGACCTGAAGGGCCGCATCACCTTTGCCAACCGCACGTTCATCGAAGCCAGCGGCTTCAGCGCGCAGGAACTGCTGGGCGCGGCGCACAACCTCGTGCGACATCCCGATATGCCGCCGGAAGCGTTCGCCGACCTGTGGCAGAACATCCAGGCCGGCCGTTCGTGGGTGGGCGTGGTCAAGAACCGCCGCAAGAATGGCGACTACTACTGGGTCAGCGCGACGGTGACGCCGACCCATATCGATGGCCGGCTGGCGGGCTACACCTCGGTGCGTTCGATGGCGACGCGCGAGCAGATCGAAGCCGCCAGCGCTGCCTATGCACGCTTTCGCGAGGGACGCGCGAATGGCCTGGCCATTCGGGAAGGCGCCGTGGTACGCACCGGCCTGGCCGGCCTCTTCGGTCGCGCCACGCGCCTGAACCTGCGGCGGCGCATCCTGTGGTCGCAAGCCGGCGGCCTGGTCTGGTTCCTGGCCGCGCTGCTGGCCTCCGAAGCCTTTGGCGGTGCCGCCATCGGCTCCGTGCGCCCGTGGTTGTGGGGTGGCTTTGCGCTGGCCGTGGCCACTGCCTTTATCACCGGCACGATGCTGTTGTCGCGCGTGCATCGTCCGGTGAGCCGGATGCTCGACTTTGCGCTGCGCATGGGCGCGGGCGATCTCACCACCAGCTTCGAACACCGCGCGCGCGATGAAGTGGGCGCGCTCGCCCAGGCCATGCAGACCATGCAGCGCAGCCTGTTGTCGGTCGTGCATGAGATCCAGGAAGGGATGGCCAGCATTTCGTCGGCAACGCACCAGGTGGCCGCGGGCAACAACGACCTGTCGCAGCGCACGGAACAGCAGGCCGCGTCGCTGGAAGAAACGGCATCGAGCATGGAGGAGCTGACCAGCACGGTGCGCCAGAACGCGGACAACGCGCGGCAGGCGAGCGGGCTGGCGGCGAACGCGTCGGAAACCGCGGTGCGCGGCGGCGAAGTGGTCAGTCGCGTGGTCAACACGATGGAAGAGATCAACGATGCGTCGCGCAAGATCGTCGACATCATCGGCGTGATCGAAGGCATTGCGTTCCAGACCAACATCCTGGCGCTGAATGCCGCCGTGGAAGCGGCGCGGGCCGGCGAGCAGGGCCGCGGCTTCGCGGTGGTGGCGGGCGAAGTGCGCAGCCTGGCGCAGCGCAGCGCGAACGCGGCCAAGGAGATCAAGGGGCTGATCGGCGACACCGTGGCGCGGGTGGACAACGGCACGGCGCTGGTGGGCCAGGCGGGCACGACGATGGACGAGATCGTGCAGGCGGTGAAGCGCGTGACCGACATCATGGGCGAGATCAGCGCGGCGTCGGCCGAACAGAGTTCGGGCATCGAGCAGGTGAACCAGGCCGTGGCGCAGATGGACGAGGTGACGCAGCAGAACGCGGCACTGGTGGAGCAGGCCGCGGCCGCAGCCGGTGCGCTCGAAGAGCAGGCCGAGCGCCTGCGCGACGCGGTGGCTACATTCCGCGTCAGCATGCAGGCAGAGGTGCGTCCGCAACGGCCGCGCCGCGCCGACATGGCGCAGGCGCCGTTCCTGGCGCAGACCTGAGACTGGCAGCCGGGCGTACCGGATCATTGGCTTTAAGGGGGAGTTTCTATGCATTGGTTCAATCAACTGCGGGTCACGACCAGGCTGGTTGGCGGGTTCCTGGTGGTCGCCGTGATCGGCGCTTTCATGGGGCTGCTTGGCGTCGTCAACATGGGGCGCATGGCCGACTGGACAGGCAAGATCTATAACAACGACTTACAGGCGCTGAAGGCCGTGCAGGACGCCAATATCAATCTTGTCTATGCCAGCCGCGCGCAGATCGCGCTGCTGTCGGCATCGACCATGGGCGAACGCACCACGGAGAAAGAGCAGATCGCCAAGTCGCTCGCGACCATGGAGGAGCGCATCAAGCAGGTGGCCGGCATGTTCGAGAAACCGGAGGGCCAGGCGCTGGTCAAGCAATACCAGACCCTCGCGCCGGCGTTTCGCGAACGCATGGGCAAGTACACCGAGCTGGTCAGCAAGCAGCCGCTCGATACCTCGCAGTTCGAAAGCACCGTCTTCAGCGAAAGTGCCGACCTGCTCAAGGACAGCCACGCGCTCGAAGAAGTCATGGCCAAGATGGTGAAGCGCCGCGATGACCGCGCGCGCAGCAACATGGAAGAGGCCCGCAGCGTGTACACCAGCACCCGCCTGTGGATGCTCGGCCTCGTGCTTGGCGGCCTGGCGCTGTCGGTGCTGCTCGGCGTATTCCTGGCCCGCGCACTGTCGCGCCAGCTCGGCGGCGAGCCCGGCGATGCGGTGGCCATCGCCTCGCGCATTGCCGAAGGCGATTTCTCCGCAGAGGTGAAGACACGCGCCGGTGACCGCGAGAGCCTGGTTCACGCGATGAAGCAGATGCAGCAGCAGCTCTCGGGCATGGTGCGCGACTTCAAGGAGTCGGCGGAATCCATCGCCACGGCCTCGCGCGAGATTGCCGCGGGCAACAACGACCTGTCGCAGCGCACGGAACAGCAGGCCGCGTCGCTGGAAGAAACGGCATCGAGCATGGAGGAGCTGACCAGCACGGTGCGCCAGAACGCGGACAACGCGCGGCAGGCGAGCGGGCTGGCGGCGAACGCGTCGGAAACCGCGGTGCGCGGCGGCGAAGTGGTCAGTCGCGTGGTCAACACGATGGAAGAGATCAACGATGCGTCGCGCAAGATCGTCGACATCATCGGCGTGATCGAAGGCATTGCGTTCCAGACCAACATCCTGGCGCTGAATGCCGCCGTGGAAGCGGCGCGGGCCGGCGAGCAGGGCCGCGGCTTCGCGGTGGTGGCGGGCGAAGTGCGCAGCCTGGCGCAGCGCAGCGCGAACGCGGCCAAGGAGATCAAGGGGCTGATCGGCGACACCGTGGCGCGGGTGGACAACGGCACGGCGCTGGTGGGCCAGGCGGGCACGACGATGGACGAGATCGTGCAGGCGGTGAAGCGCGTGACCGACATCATGGGCGAGATCAGCGCGGCGTCGGCCGAACAGAGTTCGGGCATCGAGCAGGTGAACCAGGCCGTGGCGCAGATGGACGAGGTGACGCAGCAGAACGCGGCACTGGTGGAGCAGGCCGCGGCCGC
>NZ_JBYOJS010000028.1:0-58944 GCF_057798895.1 Cupriavidus sp. 22TCCZM04-2 | reverse complement strand
CGACACCTTCAGGATGTTCGAGGAAGAGGCCTACAAGATGGGCTTCACGCATGCCGCCGTGGGCGCGATGGTGCGCAGTTCGTACCACGCCGACCAGCAGGCGCATCAAGCCGGGTTTGCCTGAGCGCTTCGCCTGACGCTGTCACGCAGCCACGCTGACGCGCCGGCCGGGTTCTTCCCGGCCGGCGCGTTTTGCTTTTGGCGTCTTGCCCGCAGTCCTACATCTTGTAGCGCAACGCCAGCAGCGCCGTGCGCGGCGCGCCGGGCATGTTGTAGTTCTCGGCCGCGCCGTGGGCCGAGATGAAGTAGGCGCGGTTGAACAGGTTCTGCAGGGTCAGCGTCACGTCGACATGGCGGCTGCGATAACCGGCGCCCAGGTCTACGGTCATATAGCCCGGCAGCGTCGTCACGTTGTATTGCGAAGCGAAGCGCGCGCTTTCGGCGCGCATGCCACCGGCCACGTAGAAGCCGTATGGCAGGTCGTGCTTGAGCCACAGTGAGCCGCTATGCCGTGGCGTGAGCGACGGCTGGTTGCCGCTGACGGCCACGCCGCCGCTCTTGTCGTACGGATTATCCAGGCGTCCGTTCAGGTAGGCATAGCTCGCGATCAGCGACCACGCCCTGGCAATCTCGCCAGTGAACGACAGCTCCAGCCCGCGCGTGCGCTGCGTGCCGATTGGCACGCCCTGCAGCGTGACGGGGTCGGCCGACGTCAGGTTGGTCTGCTTCATGTCGAACAGCGCGGCCGTCACGCTGGCGCCGGCGGACAGGTCGTACTTGGCGCCGATCTCGTAGTTGGTGGTCGACTGCGGGGCCAGCGAACTGCTGTTGGGGAAGAACACGAAGCTGTCGGACACCGGCTGGAACGAGCGGCTAGCCATGGCATACAGCGACAGCGGCTCGACCGGGTGATAGACCACACCCACGCGCGGGCTGAACGGCCGGTCGTTGCGCGCGATGTCCTGGTTCTTCGGCGTCAGGTCGTCGCGGCTTTGCTTGAGGAGCTCGTAGCGCAGGCCGGCCAGCACCGTCCACTGCGGCGAGAGCCTGATCAGGTCCTGCGCGTACATGGCGTAGGTCTCGTTGCGCGACAGGCCGTAGTTGTTGGGCACCGCGCTGGCCGGCACCGTCGGCAGCACCTGCAGCACCGGGTCGAACAGGTTGTAGGTGAAGCTCTGCCGCAGGCCCGCCACGCGGTCGCTCTTGTCCTGGTAGCCCAGTTCGATGCCGTACAGCAGCGTGTGTTCGATGCCCCAGGTCTCGGCCTTCTGGGTCAGTTCGTTCTGCCAGAAGGTGCCGCGGTCGCTGCGGTTGCGCTGGTTGACGTTGAGCGTGACGGTCGGAATCGGGCCGTCGTTCACGCTCTTGACCGTCACATAGTTGTTGCGGCCGAGCGAGTATTCGTAGGTGCGTACCGCGCTGTGGAACGACCATTTGTCGTTGAAACGGTGGTCCAGCGTGGCGGTCGCGCTCTTGACCGTGCTGTCGACATTGCCATCGCCCGCGTTGGCCGAGCCGTAGCGCGTGCTGATCGGCACGTTCGCGGGACGGCCGTGGTACGACGGGATGCCCTGGTCGGCAATGCGCTTGTCGTGCAGGTAATCGAACTGGAGAGTGAGTTTGGTGTCGGGTGCCAGGTTGAACAGGAGAGACGGCGCGATCGCCTGCCGGCGCAGGAAGTAGTCGTTGCGGAACCCGCCGGAGTCCTCCACGGCGCCGGTCAGGCGCGCGCGCACGGCGTCGTTGCCGACCGAGGTGTTCAGGTCGAAATCGGCGCGCTTCTGGCCTTCGGTGCCGAACAGCACGCCGATCTCCGCCATGGTCGGCGTCACCGGCTTCTTAGTCACGCGGTTGATGATGCCGCCCGCGGAGCCGCGGCCGTACAGCACGGCGGACGGACCTTTCAGCACGTCAATGCGGTCGATGTTCGACAAGTCGCGGAAGTACAGCGAATCGTCGCGCAGGCCGTCCACGTACTGGTCGTTGATCGACGAGAAGCCGCGGATGGTGACCTGGTCGCGCTGCGCATCGCCGAGCGACGCCGACACGCCCGGCACATTGCGCAGCGTGTCATTGATCGAGAGCGCGTTCTGGTCCTCGATCACCGCGTGCGGCACGACGTTGATCGATTGCGGAATCTCGCGCAACGGCACCGGGATCTTGGTGGCGGTGCCCGAGACTGGCGCGTCGTAGCTCGTGTCGTCGCGTTTGGCCGAGACGGTGGCGGCCGGCAGCGTGCCTGCGTCGGGCGCCCCCTCGGCGGCACGGGCGCCAGGCGCTAGCGGCAGGGATCCAAGGATGGCCAGGGACAGGCACAGCCGTTTCGTTGGCATTGCAGTTTCCATGAAAAGAAAGTTGATCCGATTGGTGATGCGGCAAAGTCAGCCGCCGGGCATGGCCAGGCGCGCCGAGGCTGTGGCAGCAGGTGTGGCTGCCCAGCGCACGAACAGCAGCGTCACGAGGGCCACGCCGTACACGGCCGCCATGGCGACGAATCCCGCACGCCAGCCGAATAGCCCGATCGAGACCGCGGCCACGCCCAGGCCAACCAGCGCGCCGCCCTTGGCCGCACTGCTGCACAGGCCCAGGGCGAAGCCCTGGCGGTCTTCCGGACTGGCTTCGGCCACCAGGCTGTTGAGCACCGGAAGCAGGCCGCCGAGGCAAAGCCCCCACGCCAGGCGCGCGGCGATGAAGCCGGTTTCGCCCTGCGCGTAGCCTTGCCACAGCGCCGTGGCTGCGCACACGGCCGTGAGCGCGCAGACGCGTCCCAGCGTGAGGTCGATCGGCAAGCCGGCGAAGCGCCTTGCCCACCAGCGCGCCGACAGCGCGAGCGTGGCCGCCGTGGCGCTGTAGGCGATGCCGGCCAGCATCACCGAACCGTGCAGCGTCTCGGTGATGTACGGCGCGAGGAAGGCCTGCGGCATGATGCGCGCGGCCTGCACGGCCACGGTGCCGAGCAGCAGGCCGATGACCAGGCCGCCCAGCGGCGTGTGGGCCGCCGCAGTTGCCGTGGCGGTGAGAGGCGCCTGGCGGCGCGGCGCCGGGCTGGCCGATGGCAGGCACAGCATGGCTAGCGGAATGCAAGCCAGGATGATGGCCGCGCCGGTTGCGTTGGCCAGCCGGAAGCCCATCGAGCCCACCAGCCATGCGCCAACCGGCGGCGCCATGAAGCTGCCGCAGGCGGTGACGGTCTGCAGGTCGGCGAAGACGCGGCGACGCGCATCGGCCGGTGCTACGCGCATCGCGTAGACCTGTGCCGCCGCCAGGAAGCCGGCCAGCCCGCCCTGCACGGTACGCGCCAGCAGCACGCTGGCGGCGGAATCGGCATACACCGTCCATAGCTGTGATGCCGCCAGCGCGATCAGTGCCCGCAGGATCATCGGCTTGGGGCCGGTGCGGTCGGCAAGGCGTCCCCACCACGGCGCGGTCAGCAGCGTGGCGGCCATCGGCGCGAAGTATGCCGCGCTGGCCACCCATGCGAACGGCACGTGCGGCAGCGGCGCCAGTTCGCGCAGGAACAGTGGCCAGAACGGGCCGGTCATTTCCATCGCGCCCATCGACAGCGCCTGGATGGCGAGCAGCCACCGGATGGCGCGGCGCCAGGCGCCGGCGTCAGTCGACGGATTCATGCGGGCACCGCCGGCGCTGCCATGTTCGCCAATGGATTGGGCAGCGTGGCGTGCATGTCGTCCGACTGGTCGCGCAGGCGCATGCGCACGAAGGTCTTGAAGGTCCACGGTGCCTGCAGCAGCGCGTGACGCTCGTGTGCCCATGTATCGGCATCCAGCAAGGTCCGATGCTGTTCGAACACGGCGTGCATGGCCTCATGCCACTGGCGCAGGCCCTGCGCGCTGCCGTGCTCGGGGAACAGCGCGAGCGCCAGTTCGCCGATATGGCACAGCAGGAAGGCATGGATCAGCTTCCTGCGCGCAATGGTGCGATCGGGGTAGGTGGTGTGGCCGGCACGGAACGGCGAGATGGAGAAGCCTTGCGCCTCGAGCGCGGGCAGCGCGATCTTCACGTCGCCGAAGTCGCGCACCACCAGCCGTTGCGGCATGCCTGCCGCGTCGATCGCGACGAAGGTGTTCTGCTGGTGCGCTTCCAGCGCGATGCCGTAGCGCAGGTAGAGCCCAACGATAGCCGGAATCGCCACGCGCAGATAGGCGTCGAAGAAGCGCATGGCGCGCTCGGCGCGGCTGCCGTTGGCCTGGCGCGCGAGCACGGTGTCGAGCAGCACAGGCGCGGCAGCGCCCGTCATGTCGGCGGTGAAGTCCGGGGTGAACAATGCACCGACCGGCAGCAGGCGCTGGTTGCCCGCAATGCATGTGGTCGGGTTGTCGCGCACGATCATCGACAGATGGCGCGCACGATTGTCGTCGGCGTCGATCAGATGCAGGCCATGGCGTTCGGGAACGACCGACAGCACGCGCGCAAGCGCCACATCGCCGGACAAGATGCGCTCGAGCAGGGTGCTGACGCGTGGCCCCATCACGGCGGATTTGGGGGATACCGTGCGTTCCACGCTGGTCAGCCTCATGCTGACGGGCAGTTTGAGCATCGGGCCGCCCGGCGCACCGTCGGCAGCCACGGTGCGGAACGACATGGTCGGGCGTGCGGCGATGGACAGGTCGGGCAGGAGAATCAGCTCGCCGGTGGCCAGTTCGGCGGCAAAGGTCTCGCGCAACGCCGCATCGCGCTGCCACGGATGCACGGGCAAGGGCAGCCATGCCTCGGCTGCGAGTCCGCGTTGCGCCAGTGCCTGGCGGAACCCGGCCATCGCCTCCGGGAAGGTGGCGGCGAACCACGCGACATACTGCGGCGTGCCTTCCATCGTCGTCACACTGACACGGTGCGCGGCCACCGCGGTCAGGCCGACCTGCACCTGAGCCTGGAACTCCGGCGATAACGCGATCACCTGACTCGGTGCCAACCCCAGGCGGGTCTTGCAGGCCGGGTGCCAGGGATGGCCACCCGTGCCCCATTGCTCGGTGCGCGCCAGGGCTGGTGGCGTGCCATCGCCCGCAAGCAGGCTGATGGCGTCCCGTGCTCCGCTGGCGGCGCGTTCGGCCGCCAGCCGTTCACCCCAGGCAAGCCGGTACGCCTGGCACAGCGTGTCGTTGTCCTGGCTGTTGTCGAGTTCGGTCGCGAGCCGGATGATGGCGGCCGGGCTCTCGGCCCCGGCCTCCTGCGTGTCGAGCAGCGGCCCAAGGCAATCGAGCAGGGCAGACGGCCGCTCGACAGGAATGGGCGGGCGACCGTGCGCGAGCACGGTCACGTCGCCGGCCAGGATCCAGCTGCCAAGCGCCCCCGGGCGAAGGCCGGTGAAGCGCAGCAGCACACGTTGCTGCCAGACCGGCAGCAGCGTGACGTCCGCACACGTGTCGACGATCAGTTGGTCGGGACTGAGCAGGGCTTCGCGAAACAGCGCCTGCAACAGGCGCGACAGCACGCGCCGGCGTGCCATCTGCCGGGCCTCGGACCAGTGCGGGGCACGGACGCCGGCTTGGGCGAGCGCGGGAATCGCTTCGAAAGACAGGTTGTCGGCCGCGGCGACAGGGATTGCAAGGGCGGCGGAATCGGCTTGGCGTTGCACGATGGCTCCTACAGGTCATTGACGCGTGCGGACGAGCCAGAAACTCGCCCAGCGACGCAAGGGGGCCTGATGTAGGGACCGATCGAGGACCGGATACGCGATCCGGGAATGGCGCGTTTTTTTCTGCGCGGTAGTTTAAACGCAAACGAATATCATTTGCAATTATATATGGCTTTTTGGCCTCCTCCTCGATCTGTGTCATACGGAATTCCGTCCGGGCCCAGCGGAAACCTAGGGTCATCCCCGGTGCCCGCCATGACAGGGTTTCGATATGATGAATTCATCGATAAATTGTCGATGAAGTGCTATTAAATCGCGCGGGCGTCCTTCGACGCTCTTCGTGCCCCGGTATTTTGCTGCCTACACTGCATATACCGTGGCCAGCCTTGTTTTCACCTGTAGTCGCCATGCCCCAATGCACCGTCCGCCGTCTTGCCGAACAGGCGCTGCTCTGCAGCGTGCCGCCGCCGGCTTCGCTCGCGGCGCAGCGCCGCATCTGGGCCATGGCGGCGCGCGCGTCCGACTGGCGCGGCGTCGTCGATGTCGTGCCCGGCATGAACAACCTGACGGTGATCTTTGACGAGGCCGCCGATGTGGCCGCGCTGGAGCGCAACCTGAAGCTCGCCTGGGCCTCGGGCGAGGCGAGCCAGGCCGCCGGCCGGCTCGTGGAAATTCCCGTGCGCTACGGCGGCGAGCATGGGCCCGACCTGGCCGACGTCGCTGCGCATACGGGCCTGAGCGCGCAGGAAGTGGTGCGCCGCCACAGCGCAGGCGAGTACGTCGTCTACTTCCTGGGTTTCCAGCCAGGCTTCGCCTACATGGGCGGACTGGCGCCGGAGCTGGCCACGCCGCGCCGACGCGAGCCGCGGCTGGCCGTCCCGGCCGGCTCCGTGGGCATCGGCGGCGAGCAGACCGGCATCTATCCGGCTGCCGCCCCCGGCGGCTGGCAATTGATCGGGCGAACCGACGCCGCGCTGTTCGTGGCCGACCGCGACCCGCCTTCGCTGTTTGCCCCCGGCGATACCGTGCGTTTTGTTGCCGAGGAGGTCATCGCGTGATCGAGATCGTCCGGCCTGGTGCGCTGGCCTCCGTGCAGGACCTTGGCCGCACCGGCTTTCGCCGCTTTGGCGTGGGGCTTGCGGGCGCCATGGATCCGCTGGCGCTGACCATCGGCAACCGGCTGCTCGGCAACGCCGCCGGCTGTGCCGCGGTCGAATTCACGCTCGGCCGTGCGGCCGTGCGTTTCCACGAAGATATGCGCGTGGCACTGGCCGGCGCCGAGTGCAACGCCAACCTCGACGGCGTATCGGTCTGGTCGTGGCATGCCTTCGATGTCCACCGTGGCGAGACGCTCACGCTGCCCGCGACGCGCGGCGGCACGCGCGTCTACCTGTGCGTGGCGGGCGGCATCGATGTGGAGCCTGTCATGGGCTCGCGCAGCACTGACCTCAAAGCCGGTTTCGGCGGTTTTGCCGGCCGTGCCTTGCATGAGGGCGACCGCCTTGCCGCCGCACGCCCCGGCGTGGCCGAGGGCTCCGACTGGCTCGGCGTGCAAGCGCCGTCGTGGGCGCTGCCGTGTGCCGATGCCGGCGGCGTCATGCCGATCCGCATGCTGCCCGGCCCCGAGTACGACGATTTCGAACCCGCTGCGCAGGCCGCGCTGTGGGAATCCGAGTGGACCATCACGCCGAACAGCAACCGCATGGGCCTGCGCCTGCAGGGGCCGGCACTGGAGCGCAAGGCCGAATGCAGTGCCGACCTGCTTTCGCACGGCGTGGTGCCGGGCGTGATCCAGGTGCCCCCGGCGGGACAGCCGATCGCGCTGATGGCCGATGCGCAGACCACCGGCGGCTACCCGAAGATCGGCGTCGTGATCGGCGCCGACCTGTGGCGCCTGGCGCAGGTGCCGCTGGGCGCGCCGGTACGTTTCGTGCGCGTCACGCTCGAAGAGGCCGCCGCCGCGCAGGCAGCGGTGGATCGCTACCTGCGCCAGATCGACCAGGCCCTGCAATGGCAGGGCGATGGCATGACCATAGCCGCGCGCCGCCGTACCCGCACGCGCGCCGCAGCCTGAGGGAGAACCGCAATGCAGATCGATTTGAATGCCGACCTTGGCGAAGGCTGCGGCAATGACGAGGCGCTGCTCGCGCTGATCAGTTCCGCCAACGTTGCGTGCGGCTGGCATGCGGGCGATGCCGCCACCATGCTGCAGACCGTGAAGTGGGCCATTGAAAAGGGCGTGGCCATCGGCGCGCACCCGAGCTTCCCCGACCGCGAGAATTTCGGCCGCACCGAGATGCAGCGCGACCCCGAAGCGGTCTATGCGGACGTGCTGTACCAGATCGGCGCGCTCGCCGCGATCGTGCGCGCACAGGGCGGCCAGCTGCATCACGTGAAGCCGCACGGCGCGCTGTACAACCAGGCCGCGCGCGACCCGGCGCTGGCCGGGGCCATCGTGCGTGCCGTGCGCGATTTCGACTCCGATCTGGTCTTCTTCGGGCTGGCCGGCAGCAAGATGATCGACGTGGCGCGCCAGGCTGGCCTGCGCGTCAAGGAAGAAGTCTTTGCCGACCGCGGCTACAACCCCGACGGCTCGCTCGTCAAGCGCGGCACGCCGGGCGCGCTGCATGAAGACGAGGAAGTCGCCCTGAACCAGACGCTGACCATGGTGCGCGAGCAGCGCGTGCGCGCCATCGACGGCAACTGGGTACCGATCCGCGCCGAGACCGTGTGCCTGCACGGCGACGGCTCCCATGCACTGGCCTTTGCGCGCCGCATCCGCGAACGGCTCGGCGCCGAAGGCATTGCAGTCCGCGCCGGAGCCTAGGTCGGCAACCGGCATTTCCCGCGGCTTTCCCTGTCGTGCAGTCTGACGGCTGAAGGTCGCTCGCCTCCATCACACTTCTATTGGTGCCCACATGGAACAGGCAGTCAACCTATGGCCCCTTGTCGGGGTCGGCGTCATCATCCTCGGCTTTGTGCTGCGCTTCAATCCCATGCTGGTGGTGGCCCTTGCGGCCATTGCCACGGGCATTGCCGCATCGATGCCGGTGATGCAGATCTTCTCCGCGATCGGCACCGCCTTCGTCAAGGCGCGCAACCTGCCGCTGATCATCCTGCTGCCGCTGGCCGTGATCGGCCTGCTGGAGCGGCACGGGCTGCGCGAGCATGCGCAGGCCTGGATCGCGCGCATCGCGTCGGCCACCGTCGGCCGTTTGCTCATTGTCTATCTCGGCGTGCGCGAGCTGACCGCGGCCGTCGGCCTGACCAGCCTCGGCGGCCACCCGCAGATGGTGCGCCCGCTGCTGGCGCCGATGGCGGAAGGCGCCGCGGAGAACCGCTTCGGCCACCTGCCGGAGCCGGTGCGTCAGCGCGTACTGGCGTTCTGCGCCGCCACCGACAACGTGGGGCTGTTCTTTGGCGAGGACATCTTCGTGGCGTTCGGCGCTATCGCGCTGATGCACACGTTCCTGCTGTCGTCGAACATCGACGTGGAGCCGCTGCACATTGCCGTGTGGGGCATCCCGACCGCGGTCTGCGCGTTCCTGATCCACGCTGTCCGCCTGAGGCGCCTGGACTTCTGGCTCGAGCGCGAGCTTGGCGGCAAGGCCGCCGCTGCCGATGTCGCTGCCAAGAGCGGGGAGTAAGCCATGATCATTTCCATCGAGTACCTGTATTGGCTGGCGGGCCTGGTGCTGGCCATTACCGCGCTGCTGACCTTTGCCGACCGCGAGCATCCGCGCCGCTTCAGCACGGGCCTGTTCTGGCTGCTGTATGCGGCGGTCTTCCTGATCGGTGACCGCCTGCCGCCCGCGGCGGTGGGCATTGGCGCCGTGGTGATGGCGCTGATTGCCGGCTTCGGCGGCGTCGGCCACGGCAAGCACGACACGCTGCCCGAAGACGAGCGCCGCGCCAGCGCGCGCCGCCTCGGCAACAAGCTGTTCATCCCGGCGCTGCTGATTCCTGTGGTGACCGTGATCGGCACCGTGCTGTTCAAGGATGTGAAGATCGCCGGCGTTCCCCTGCTCGATCCGAAGAACGTGACTTTCGTTTCGCTCGGCATCGGCTGCCTGATCTCGCTGGGCGTAGTGTGCTGGCTCACGCGCGACACGGTTGCGCAAGGCGTGCGCGAATCGCGCCGGCTGACGGAATCGCTCGGCTGGGCGCTGGTGCTGCCGCAGATGCTGGCCATGCTGGGCCTGGTGTTCGCCGATGCCGGCGTGGGCAAGGCCGTGGCACACCTGACCACGGCCTACATCAACATGGACTACAAGCTCGTTGCCGTGGTGGTGTACTGCGTCGGCATGGCGCTGTTCACCGTGATCATGGGCAATGGCTTTGCGGCGTTCCCGGTCATGACGGGTGGTGTCGGCGTGCCGATCCTGGTTGGCATGTTCCACGGCAACCCGGCGGTGATGGCGGCGATCGGCATGTTCTCGGGCTATTGCGGTACGCTGATGACGCCGATGGCGGCGAACTTCAACATCGTGCCGGCCGCGCTGCTCGAACTCGAAGACAAGAACGCCGTGATTCGCGCGCAGGTGCCGACCGCGCTGGCGATTCTCGTCGCGAACATCGCGCTGCTGTATTTCCTCATGTAAATCCGGAGACCCGTCATGCGCACCGTATTGCTCACCGGCTTCGAGCCGTTCGAGAACGAGCCGATCAATCCATCCTGGGAAGCGGTGCGCGCGCTCGATGGCGAGCGCATCGGCGATGCCGTGGTCGTCGCGCGCCAGTTGCCTTGCGTGTTCGGCGCGGCGATCGATGCCATGGACGCGCTGCTGCGCGAGCTGAAGCCCGCAGTGGCCATCGCGGTCGGGCAGGCGGGCGGACGCATGGAAATGTCGGTCGAGCGCGTGGCGATCAATGTCGACGATGCCCGCATTGCCGACAACGCCGGCGCGCAACCGATCGACACGGTGATTGCTGCGCAAGGTCCCGCTGCGTACTTCTCCACGCTGCCGATCAAGGCGATCGCGCGCGACATGCGGGCGGCCGGCGTGCCTGCCGCTGTATCGCAAACGGCGGGAACGTTCGTCTGCAACCACGTGTTCTATGGCCTGATGCATTGCCTTGCTGCCCCTGGCTGCGCAGGCGTGCGTGGCGGGTTTATTCATATTCCCTATCTGCCCGAGCAGGCCGCGCGCCATCCGGGCCAGCCCAGCATGTCGCTGGAGATGATGATCCGCGGCATCCGCCAGGCTGTTGCCACCACGCTGGCAACGGAAGTCGATGTGCGGGAGCAGGGCGGGCAATTGCATTGAGCGCCCGGATTACGACACCGATGGTTCCTACCCTCTCCCGCTAGCGGGAGAGGGGCCGGGGGTGAGGGACCCGTCCGTAGGCTTCGACATGCGCCACGTCAGCGGCCCGTCGGCGGCGTTCCAGGTTGGACAGACGCTGATGGGCGCGGTCATCGGGGCACGTGGACGATGGCGGCTAGGGAGCCTTGCCGCGCTGTCGTATGAGGTCACGCTCGGCACGCCGGTCAGCAAGCCGGACAACTTCCGTACCCACGGCACCGACATCGCCGCGCAGATTGGATTGGCGTTCTGATGGCGCGCGCCTCCATCAATCTCCCGACACCACCACCTTCTCCCGCTTGACCGCTTCCCGCCGCGCCGCAGCCGCCTTGCGACGCTCATGCCGGATCAGGCTCACCTGTTCAAACCGCCACATCACATAGCAGAACGCCAGGAACGGCCACAACCAGCCCAGCCACTGCGCCAGGCTGTTGAAATGCACAAACCGTCCCATCCGCCAGCCCTGCTCGGAAATCCACGCATACGGATTCGATGGCAGCACATTGGTGAGCATGACCAGCGTGATCAGCGCAGCCATGGCGAGCACCGCGCGCAGCCAGCGCGGCACGTACAGCAACAGCGCCAGCGCCAGAGAACTCGTTAGCAGCGCGAAGCGGCCGCCTTCGGACAGCCAGATGAAAGCGTTGCCGTCGGGGAACTGCAGTTCCGCCACCGCGGCCTTGAGCAGCAGCGCCGCGGCAAGCAGTCCGGCCAGGATGCGCAGCATCGGCGCGTGCCGCCGCATCGAGATCGAAGCGAACAGGCCGGTGCCAAGCCAGCTGCTGGCTGTCACCATCGTTTCCAGCAACTGCTGGCTCTGCATGTCGTCAGGACGCAGGCCAATGCTTTCCTGCCATGCCGGCAGCGACGGCACCAGCATCTGCAAAACCTGCATCGGCCATGAGTCCGGATCGGTCAGCCATTCGCGCACGATGCCGCCCATGCCGAACAGATGCTCTTGCGGAAATATCTGCGCGAACGGCCACAGCATCAGCAGGATGATGGCAAAGCTCGCATGCGGCTCGAACCACGCACTGCGCAGCTGTGTGAGCGTGCCGCGGTCGATCAGCGCGGAGGTGAACGGCGCCACCACGGCACCGCCGAGCAGCGCGCCCAGCGCATTGGTGATGAGGTCGATGTTCGACGAGATGCGGCTCGGTAGCCAGGTCTGCAGCGCTTCCATGCAGGCGGAGAGCAGCGCACCCGCCACCAGTGCGATCAGCGTGGCGCGCGCACCGGACATGCGCGGATGCAGCGCGAGCACGACGAGCGCGCCGAACGGACAGTAGCCGAGCACGTTGGTGAGCGGGTCGAACTCGGTGATGTAGCGCGGCTTGGGCGCCGTCAGGAACGCAAACGGCGAGATGCCGTTGTCGACCCAGCCGCTGAACGGGTACAGGCTCGCATAGACCACCAGCAGCGTGAAGCACACCAGCCCCACTCGCGCCAGCGGCGAGTGCCGGGGCGCGTCCACCTCAGGCAGTGGCGCCTGCGGCGGCATGGCGGGCGGCGTGCGGGCCGGCACCATGGTGCTGTCGCCCTACTTGCCCTGCATGGGCAGGGTGGCCGCCCAAGCCAGCATGTCGGCGATGACCTTGTCGGTGCTGTCCGCCAGCGCCTTCACGCCACCCGCGCCGTCGGCGCTGGGCGCGGGCTCGCGCGCGGTGAAGGTCTGCTGGCCGATCATGCCGTGGAGGTACACCGTGGCGCGCACGCGCACCACGCCGCGGCTTTCGGTCGCGCTGTCGAACACCTGCTCGAACTCGAGCATGTCGATCTTGAGCGCGGGCACAGTGGTATCGCCAAACCACGTCAACGCACCGCGCGCGGCCACGGCTTCGCGCAGGCGGCCATCGAACAGCTGCGTGGGCGGTATCACCCAGCGCTGCGTGGCATAGGACTGCATCCGCTGCGCCTGCGCGTACTGCAGGCGGTAAAACAGCGCATTGCTTTCCATCCAGGTCGGGCCGTCGGTCTGGGCGATTCTTAGTTTCGGCAGCTTGGGCAGCGTCCCGGCAGAATGTTCCGCGGCCAGCGGCGGCCCCAGGTCATAGGTCGTGACGGGCGGCGACGAGCGGGTCAGCGCGCAGCCAGCAAGAGCGGACACAATGGCCAGTGCGGCGAACAGGCTCCCGGCGGCGCGGCGTGCGGTGGGCAGGTCTGGTGTCGATGTCACGATTGGCCTCGTTGGTTCATCAGGGCTGGCATATGGGTCACGGCGCGCTGAAGCCGGGCTCGCCCGGGCCCGCCACCGGCGTCGGCGAGCCGAACAGCAGGCTGTTCGGGCTGTCGCTGAACTGACCGGCGGCGCGTTCGAAGGTGCGCGCGGTCTGGCGCGCGTCGCGTGCCAGGCCGTTGATCTGCGGCAGCGTTTCCTGGCTGAGCGTGCCGGCGGCGGACTGGATCGATTCGGCCGCGCCCTGCAGGTCGCGCCCGACTGTATCGACCGTGCGCAGTACCGTGCCGTTCGGGTTGGCCAGTTCCTGCGTGAGTCGGCGCGTCGATTGCAGCGTCACGTTGAGGTTCTCGGCCACCTGCGGCAGCCGCGCCGCCGCGGGCGCGAGCGACGCCGACAGCTTCGAGTAGTCATCAGCGGTCTTGTGGATCGAGCGGATGGCCGCCATCAGCTCGGCACGGTTGTTCGTCTGGAACATGTCGTTGAGCGAGGTCATCATGGTCTCGACCTGCGTGAGCAGCGAGTCGCCGCGCTTTTCCAGTTCTTCGAAGAATCCCGGGCGCATGGCGATGCGCGCCACGGCCTTGGGCGAGGTGCGCAGCGGCGGCGACGTGACCGCGCCTTCTTCCGCGGCGGTGTCGTCCAGCTGCACGTAGGCGATGCCGGTCACGCCCTGGAAGCCCAGCGTGGCATACGTGGTCCGCGTGATCGGCGTGTCCTGGTTCACGTTGACGCGCACGATGATCTGGCCCGGCACTTGCGGGTCGAAGCGGATCGACACCACCTTGCCCACTTCGAGGCCGCGGTACTTCACGTCCGCCTGCGGCCCCAGGCCGTTCACCGTGGAGCGCGTGATCAGGTCGTACGGCACGCGCACGGCGTGGTCGCTGCTGAACCAGAAAATCGCGAACAGCACCAGCACGGCCAGGCCGATCGTGAACAGGCCGGCAAGGAAGGCGTGTGACTTGTTTTCCATCATGCTTCTCCAGGTTGCGCGCCGCCCTTGGCCGGCTGCAGGGCCTGCATCGCGCGCTGAGCGCGTTCGCCCAGGAAGTATTCGCGGATGAACGGGTGGTCCACCTTGACGACTTCCTCGATCGGCGCCGCAGCCAGCACCTTGTGGTCGGCGAGCGCGGCGACGCGGTCGGACAGCGCCACCAGCGTGTCGAGATCGTGGGTGATCATCACCACGGTCAGCGCCAGTTCGCGGCGCAACTCGCGAATCAGCTCGACGTAACCGTCGGACGCCATCGGGTCAAGGCCGGCGGTGGGTTCGTCCAGGAACAGCAGTTCCGGTTCCAGCGCCAGCGCGCGCGCCAGCGCCACCCGCTTGATCATGCCGCCGGACAGGTCGGACGGCATCTTGTCGGCATCGCGCGCCGACAGGCCCACCATCTGCAGCTTGAGCAGGGCAGCCTGGCAGATGAGATTGTCGGGCAGGGCCCGGAGTTCACGCAGCGGCAGCGCAATATTGTCGATGACCGACAAGGCCGAGAACAGCGCCCCGCCCTGGAACTGCAGGCCCCAGCGATTGCGCAGCGCCTGCAGCTGTGCGGGCTTCAGGCGGGCCGGGTCTTCGCCAAAGACGCGGATCGACCCTGACGTGGGCCGCTCCAGCCCGACGATCTGCCGCAGCAGCACGGTCTTGCCGCTGCCCGATCCGCCCACGATGGACAGGACTTCGCCGCGGTACACATCGAGGTTCACGCCGTCGTGCACGACGGCCTTGCCGTAGCGCTTGACCAGGTCGCGCACCTCGATGACGGCTTCGCCGCGCGCGGGCGGCCGGGAGGTGGACGAGGCGGCGGGCAAGGTCGCCGATGGGGGCGGGCGGGTCGCGGTGGTCATATTCCCACGTCCTTGAACATCACGGCGAAGATGGCATCGGCGATGATCACGATGGTGATCGACACCACCACCGAGGCCGTGGTGCCTTCGCCCAGGCTCTGGGTATTGGGCCGGATACGCAGCCCGAAGTGGCAGGCGGCCAGCCCGATCAGCATGCCGAAGGCCACGCCCTTGCCCAGCCCCAGCCACAGGTTGGCCACGGGCACGGCGTCGGGCAGCGCGCGCAGGAAGAAGGTCGGGCTGATGCCGAGCTGCATGCGCGCGGAAATGATGCCGCCGGCCAGTGCCAGCACGTCGGTCCACGCCACCAGCAGCGGCATGCACACGGCCAGCGCGACCACGCGCGGCATGATCAGGCGGAAGCCGTGGGAAATGCCCATGACGCGCATGGCGTCGAGTTCTTCGGTCACGCGCATCACGCCGATCTGAGCGGTGATGGCCGAGCCCGAGCGCCCGGCGACCAGGATCGCGGCCAGCACCGGGCCCAGCTCGCGGATCACGGCCATGCCCAGGATGTTGACGATGAAGGTGCTGGCGCCGAAGGTGCGCAACTGGTTGGCCGACAGGTACGACAGCACGATGCCGATCAGGAAGCCGACCAGTGCGGTGATGCCGAGCGCCTTGTAGCCGATGTTGTAGATATTGGCTGAAATCTCGCGCCACGGTCCGCGCTGCGGCACGCGTGCGAAGCGGATCAGGTCGAAGGCGAGCTGTCCCAGCATGCTGACGCCATTGGCGGCCTGCGCGCCGAACGACAGCACCGAGCCGCCGAATTCCGTGATCGGGTTGAACCGCTCGACGATATGTTTCTTCCAGCCATCGCTATGCAGGTTGGCGATGCGCTCGAACACGCGGCGCTGGCCGTCGCTGGCATCGAGCCGCTCCGGCAGCTTGCCGTTCCACGCCTGCCACAGCAGTTGCCCGCCCACGTGGTCGAGCTTGTCCACGCCGGCCAGCGACCAGTGGGCATCGTCGGGCGCATCGGCCAGTGCATGCAGCCGGGAGCGCATGGTGCGCGCCTGATGGCAACCGGCCAGCGCCAGCGCGGTCCAGTCACCGCACAGCTGCACGCTGACGTTTCCGTCCTCGCGAGTGATGTTGAAGGCAGGCGTCGTCTGACTTTCCAAGGGCAGGGACAATGTGATGGCTTAGTCCCGATTCTAAGCCACAGGCCGGACCGGCGCGAGCAAAGGGCGCCCGCGGCTACAATGCGGCCTTGGAACCGGCGCTTGCATCGCGGCGGTTCCCGGAGCCGGCCGGACCGGCGCCGCTTACCAGCTTTCCACGCCCTTGCCACGTCCTTTCCTCGCTTTCCGATGACCGCCGCCCCTGATCCGCAGCCCGCCCACGCGCCATCCTGGCGCATCGACGCCGCCGTCCTGCGCGCGGCATTGCCCCAGTCGCTGCAGGGGTGGGCGCTGGAACTGGTCGAAGAGACCGGCTCCACCAACGCCGACCTGACGCAGGCCTGCCGGCAGGCGCCGTGGTCGGATGCGGGCACCCTGCGGCTGGCCTACCGCCAGACTGCCGGCCGTGGCCGCCAGGGCCGTCCATGGCAGGGGCAGGCGGGGCTGACGTTCTCGGTAGCGTTGCCGCTGGCGCTGGCGCCGTCGCAGCTGAGCGGCCTGAGCCTGGCCGTCGGGCTGGCGCTCGCGCAGGCGCTTGGCGATGTCGACGCGGGCCTGGGCGCGCGCGTTGGCCTGAAATGGCCGAACGACCTGCAGATCGACGGGCGCAAGCTGGCGGGCATCCTGATCGAGGCCGTGCCGGCCGGCCCGCAACGCGTATGGGCCGTGATCGGCATCGGCCTGAACCTGGTGCGCGATCCGCAGATGGAGCTTGCGCTCGGGCGTGAACTGGCCGGCGTGGCGGAGGCCTTGCCGGGCTTTGATGCGCAGCGCGACGCCACGGGGCTGCTGGCCGCCGTGCTCGCGCGGCTGGGTGCGATGCGCGAGCTGTTCCTCGCGCAGGGCTTTGCGCCCATGGCGGCGCCATGGTCCGCACTGGATGCATATCGCGACCAGCCGGTCCGGCTGCTGCACGATGGCAAGGTGCTGGCCGAAGGCATGGCGCGGGGCGTCGACGGCGATGGTCAGCTGCTGCTGGAAACGCCAGCGGGCATGGAGCGCATCAACAGCGGCGAGCTGTCGTTGCGGCCCGCCGGGGGCGCGGCATGAGCGCGCCGCTGCTGCTGGTCGACATCGGCAACACCAGGCTGAAATGGGCCTGGTGCGAGGCTGGCCGGACGCACGTGGCCGAACCTGGGCACCTGCCCACGCCATGGCGGCACGGCGGCGCCCTTGCGCACACCGAAGACGGCGCCATGGACGCATTGGCCTGCGCGTTGCGCGACCTGCGCGGCAAGGGGCCGATGCCGACGGTATGGATCACCAATGTCGCGGGACCGGTGATTGCCGCGCAGGTCGACGCCATGCTGGTGGCCGCATTCGGCGAATGCCCCGAGGTGCAATGGGTGCGCAGCGCGGCCAGCCACGGCGATCTCGTCAACGGCTATCGCGAGCCCACGCAGCTTGGCGTGGACCGCTGGGTCAGCAGCGTCGGCGCGCATCGCTGGCTGCCTGGCGAGACCCTGCTGATCGTCACGGCCGGCACGGCGACCACGCTCGATATCGTCACGGCGCAGCCCGGCGGCCCGGCATGCTTCGAGGGCGGCCTGATCCTGCCGGGCCTGGCGTTGATGCTCGGCACGCTGGCGCGCAACACGGCGCAACTGCCGGCACTGGATGTGGAAGACGCCGGCACCGCAGCCGCCACGCGCCTGTCGTGGGCTGACAACACCCATGACGCCATTGCCGCGGGCTGCCTGGCCGCGCAGGCCGGCGCCGTCGAACGGACCTGGCACACGCTGAGCGCGCGCAGCCGCACCCGTTGCCTGCTGTCGGGCGGCGCGCGGGACGCGCTGGCGGGAGCGCTCGCCGTGCCGTTCGAGATGCACGATAATCTCGTGCTGCTCGGGCTGTACGCGATGGCAACGGCCTGAGCGCCACGCCGCCGCCGTTATCGCTGCGCCCCGGCAATCGTCCACGCGTCGCCCCTTTCACATTCCCCCGCCCCATGTTCCGCCTTGGCCCGCCCGACCCGCCGCACTGGCTGTCGATCCTGCTGCCGCTGTTGCTGCTGGCAAACGTCGTCCTGCTCGCGGCCGTGCTGGGCGCGTTCGGCCCGGACCCGATGTCGGGCTGGCTCGGCACGCCGCGCGAACCGGCACGGCTGCGGCAGCAGGTGCGCACCGAACGCATGGAGCTCCGCCCAGCGCTCCCGGCGCCCGAGGCGGTTCCGCGCAGCGCGGGTCCGGCCGGCAAGGTCATTGCGGCAGCGGCAGCGGGAGCGGGCAGCGACAACAGCCAGTGCGTGGAAATCGGCGGGTTCAGCGCGCAGGCCGTTCGCCGTGCGGCCGAAGACCTTTCCGGTGGTTCCTGGCAGGTCGAGCAGTTCGAGCGCCGCGAGCAGGTGCGCTGGTGGATCCACCTGCCGGCCCAGCCCACGCGCGAGAATCTCGAACGCAAGCTGGCCGAGCTGCGCCGCCGCAACGTGACCGACTACGCGGTGCTGACCAGCGGCACGCCCGACGCGGAGTCGTTCACGGTATCGCTAGGCTTGTTCCGCGAGCGCGAACACGCCGAACACTACCTGGAGACGCTGCGTGGACAGGGCGTGCGCACCGCCGTGCTGGCTGACGCGCCGCACCCGTTCATGCGCCCGTGGCTGCGCGTGCGCGGTGCCGACGAAGCGGCGCGCGCACGGCTGGAAGCGATGCGCCAGCGCTACGGCGCCGAGACGCTGCTGACCTGCGGCGGCACCTGAGCATCCGGATCCGGTGGAGCAAACGGACGGCGGACCGGAGCGCCGGCCCGTTGCCTTAACGATGCTGCCGGACCTTGGTCAGCAGCTTGGTGGTCGAGCGGTCGTGGAGGAACGGGATGGCGATGGCCTTGCCGCCCCAGCTGCGCACCAGCCGCGTTTCCTCGAGCGTCTCGATGTCGTAGTCGCCGCCCTTCACATAGATATCCGGGCGCACCTGGCGGATCAGCTCCACCGGGGTCTGCTCGCGGAACATCGCCACCAGGTCCACCGAAGCGAGCGCGGCCAGCAATGCCATGCGGTCGGATTCATGGTTCAGCGGGCGGTCGTCGCCCTTGCCGAGCATCCGCACCGAGCCGTCACTGTTGACGCCCACGACCAGGCTGGCGCCGAGTTCGCGCGCCTGCGCCAGGTAGGTCGCGTGGCCCCGGTGCAGGATGTCGAAGACGCCATTGGTGAACACCAGCGGGCGCGGCAGCGCCGCGATGCGCGCGGCCAGCGCCGCGGCATCGTCGGGCAGGGTCAGTTTGGATTCGAAGGCGGGTACGGACATGTCTGGGGCCAGGTGTTTCATCCCCGGAATGGTACCTCACGCCGGCTTGTCCGCTGGCAGCCGATTCAGCCGGCACGCCGCCATGGCAGGGCATCGTCATTGGCGGGTAGCGGCATGGTGGCCGCCGCAATCCCGCGCAGCACCGTCAGCAGCTCCCGCCGCACCGTGTCGAGCCACGGCGCTTCGGCGCATCCGGCCAGGTAGAACAGGCTCAGGTTGGCCCAGGCCGGGAAGCCCGGCGGCACGTCGGTCACGTAGGCCGCGCTGGCGCCATCGATCCACGGCACGTTGAACTTCAGCACCGGTGTCAGGCCGCCGCGCGAGCGCCACAACGCCAGCTGCCCGTTCCAGGACGGCGCCACGGTCAGCCGCACGCCATCCGCCGCCCCGGCCAGGTAGCGCCGCACCGGGCTGTCGGAATCGGCATCGTCGCTGAGCAGGGTCCAATGCTCGCGCTGGCCGATGCCCGGGCCGGTGTCCGCCGTCGGCAGGCCGATCATGCAGCGCTGGGCCCTGAGCATGTGCTCGCTCGCGACGCCGTCGAGCGATACCACGCCGTCGACCGTCACCGCGCAATCGATCAGCCCCTTGCGCAGCGCCTGGCCGACCTGGCGGCCGTTGTCGAGCACGCTGGAGACGATCTGGCGCTCCGGCAGCGCGGCCGAGAGCCGTGCCAGGATTTGCGTCAGCGCCGGGTCGCCGATTGCCATCGACAGACCGATGCGCAGCGTCTGCCTGGGTCCTGCAAGCCGCGGCGCCTGGCGGTTGTGTTCGATCAGGCCGTGCCAGTTCTGCAGCATGCCGGTGGCCGCTTTCTCGAGCTTCAGCCCCCGCGCGGTCGGCACCAGGTTGCCGCGCCGTTCGAGGAAGAGCGGGTCGCCGGTCACTTCACGCAGCTTGCGGATGGCGTAGACCACCGTGGGCGGGCGCATGCCCAGTGCCACGGCGGCGCTGGCAATGCCGCCGTGGCGCATGACGTGGAGAAAGACATCGAGGGCCTTGAAATCAATGTGACGCAATATTCAACTCCCCAGCGATTATGTTGCCGCGTGCCTAATTAAAATGCCAGCCGATCGAATAACCGGTCTTGTCCGGGAATTTCCATGCTTTGGTGGAAAATCCGGATATGTCGGAATGGGATCCCGCTTCAACGCAGGGTGGCTCACCCATTCGGGCTATGGGCACTACAGCAAGTCCTCTCCAGAGCAGGAGGTGCGATTATATTATCGTATATTTCAGATCCTTACAAAATGGCTAGATTGAATCTTCTAATGTTTTGCAAAACGAACATTAATAATAAAAAATCGTTACCACATTAATCCGTGATGGTGATTTAATTTTTCTTTCTTGTGATTTCAATGGTTTCGTGAAAAACCCGGAAACCCAGACGGCAAGCCTAGCTGCGGGGGGATGTGTTCGACGATGCCAGCGATGTGGTAACCCGTTACTACCTGGGCGGGCAATATTGCCGATAGCATCCTGGCCCCTTTGAATGCCGCGGCGATTTTAAGCGCATTGACGCGTTGTTCCGCCCCATCGCTACACGATGATCGTGTCAGGGAGGTTTCGAGCGGATGTCACTATGGCGGCGCGTTCGTCCATCTAAAACGGCGGGCACCAAAGAAAAAAGCCCCATCGATCCGATGGGGCTTTTCAGTCTGCGGGAGTCAGTCCGGGGTTCAGGCCGGTTGCTCGCCGCCGCCGGCCTGCAGGCTGGCGTTCAGTTCCTTGCGATAGCGGTTCAGGTCCTGCACCGTTTCGAAGGTGCGCTCGAACAGCAGCGACATATTGTGCAGGATCCGCTCGATAACCTTCTTTTCCCAGCCTTCGTCGAAGCGGATCTGCTCGTCGAGCCACGTTTCCAGCCAATCGGGATCGGGCAGGCGCGACTGCACGGTGTCGTTCGGGAACAGCGCCTTGTTGACGTGCAGGTTGGTCGGGTGCAGCGGCTTCTCGGTGCGGCGCGCCGACGCCATCAGCACGCCGATCTTGGCGAACGCGGCACGCGCGTTGTCGCCGAACTGTGCCAGGTACTTCTTCATGTAGCGCAGGTAGGCGCCGCCGTGGCGGGCTTCGTCCTGCGACAGCGTGCGGTAGATATGCTTGATGACCGGTTCCGAATGCCATTCGGCCGCGCGACGGTACCAGTGGTTCAGGCGGATCTCGCCGCAGAAATGCAGCATCAGCGTTTCCAGCGGCGGGGCGGGGTCGAACTCGAAGCGCACCGCGTGCAGCTCTTCCTCGGTCGGCACCAGGTCCGGGCGGAAGCGGCGCAGGTACTCCATCAGCACCAGCGAATGCTTCTGCTCTTCGAAGAACCAGATGCTCATGAAGGCCGAAAAGTCGGAGTCGTGGCGGTTGTCACGCAGGAACATCTCGGTTGCCGGCAGGGCCGACCATTCCGTGATGGCGTTCATGCGGATGGTCTTGGCCTGGTCGTCCGTCAGCAGGCTGGCGTCGAACGTATCCCAGGGGATGTCCTTGTCCATGTGCCAGCGGACCGCTTCCAACGATTTGAACAGTTCGGGGTAGAGCATGGTAAGCCTTTGAAATTACGGGCGGATTCTACCAGATGCGAATTATTCTCTATTCCCTTTTTTAGGGCGGATCGCCGCAAATGCAACGACTATCTCAGTGGTTCGGGCGGATTCAGCGCCATATTTGGGCGATTAGCGACACGCTCGTGCAGCCATGTGCCAATGGCGGCGCTTGTCGGCCGTGAGCCTGTCTTTATACGACGTGTGCATGGGTGATCTGCGCGGCGCCTGCGTGGCCCGCCGGCGTGCCCGGGATGATGCCATACAGGAAGGCCGCCAGTTCATCGGCCTGGGCCGCGGCGTCCCGTTCGCCGAGTGCGATCAGGGCCTGGGTGAACTCGGGCTCGAACAGCAGGTAGCTCGCGAACGCGGCTCCGCGCGCCTCGGTGCCGCCCAGCGGACTCAGCAGTGCGCGCACGGTGCGCGGCAACTGCTGCAGGTGTTCGGCGGCAATGGCCTCGATGGGCTCGCTCGGCGAGATTGTCATGACCTGCACCGGGCGCCAGCCTTCGGCATCGCCCGCCAGTTCGGGCATGCGCGCCAGCAGGCGGTTGATGTGGAGCAGGCGCTCCAGGTCGGCCGAAAGCCCGTCCAGGAATATGCTCGCCAACGCCTGCCCGCCGACCTGGGCCAGCGACGGATAGCCGCCGGACGGCACGGTGTCGAACCAGCCGGGACGCTGCCGCGATGCCGAGCCGATGGCCAGCACGCGCGCGGCGCCCAGGTGGATGGCCGGTGACAGTGGCGACATCTGGCGCATGGTGCCGTCGCCGAACCACTCGTGATGGCCATCGAGTTCCAGCGCCATGGCCGGGAACAGGAACGGGATCGACGACGACGCCAGCAGGTGGTCCACCGTGATCTGCGCGGGCACCGCAATGCGCTGGCTGCGGTGCCACGGGTGGATGCGGCGGTGCGACTGGTAGAACGTCACGTGCCGGCCGGTGCTGTAGGACAGTGCCGTGACCGCGAACGCCTGCAGCACGCCGGCATCGAGGCTCGCCTGCACGCGCTGGCCGTCGAACAGTTCGCACAGCATGCTGCCCAGCGGCGCGTTGTCGAGCAGTGCGCGCGGCGCGCGCCGCTGCGTGACCCAGCCGAACGCCAGCGCCGACAGCCAGCGCGCGCCGGACACGCCCGCGCGCAGCACGTCGGTGCGGTAGACGTCGTCGGTGTGGATGCCGTGCCAGAGTGCCGAGAGGCTGTCCGCGGCGGCCTGGAAGTCCGCCGCCTGGATCGCCAGCCCGGCACCGTTGATGGCGCCTGCCGAGGTGCCGGCGAGGATGCCGAACGGTATCGGTTCATGGGCATGCCCATGCTGCGCGGCAATGCGCGCCACGCCGCTGAGCACGCCGGCCTGGTAGGCCGCGCGCGCGCCGCCGCCCATCATGATCAGCGCGGTGGCGTTGCGTTGCACGCCGCCATGGTGTCCATGGCGCGGCGTGGTGGCGTGGTGGGTGAAACTGTCTCGATGCATGCGGCGCCGGGCAGGCGGGGGGCAGCGGAGTTACTTGTCGCCGTTGGCAGGCTTGGCCGTCTTGCCAGCGCCCGACGGCTTCTTGCGCGCGGCCGTGCTCCTGGCCGCATCCTTCGTGGCCCCCTTCGGTGCGGTGTCGGCGTTGCGCGCGGGGCTGGCTGCCGATTTGTCCGTGGCGGCAGGCTTGGCCGGCCTGTCGTCCGGCTTTTCTTCAGGCTTTGCCGCCGTGGCCGGTGTACCGGCGCCAAAGCCGCTCATGCCGAACGGCGCAATGCTGGCTGCCGCCGCGCCGCTCGCGATCTGGTTGAACTGCTGCTGCAGCATGTCCCACCACAGCGATGCGTTGGGCGGCGGCGCCTCTTCGGTAGCCTTGCCGGTGCCAGTCTCGGCCGAGGCGTCGGCCTGCGCGCCGGGTTCCGGTGCGGTGTCCCGGGCGGGCTGTTCACTGGCGGCCGGACGTTGCGGCGAGGGCTCGGTGGCGGCGCGCGCCACGGTTTCCATGGCGCTTTGCATGGCCTCCGGCGACAGCGCGTTGCCGAAGGTCTGTAGCGCCACCAGCGTGGCGCGCTGCACCTCCAGGCCCTGGATGGTGGTGTGCAGCAGGTTGGTGTTGAGCTGCAGCCAGCTTTCCACGGCCTTCAGGTCGTGGATGCGCTTGTCGAGGTCTTCAAGGTTCATGGGCGGCGTCATGGCCGCCTGCAGGCCGGGCATCAGGCTGCCGGGCATGCCCGCGCCGCTGCCCCACAGCTTGCGCATGAATTCGAAGCCGTTGGTGAAATCGGGAATCTGTCCGAACATGTCATGCGCTCCGTCATGGAGCCAGCCGGGCGGGCAAGGGACGCCGCGGTCTGCCTCCGTCCAATCGCGTTGGACTACTTGAACTCAGGCGGCCGCTTCTGGCGCAGGCTCGCCATGCCTTCGTGCACGTCGGGGCCGGCAAAGCCCATGAATTCGAGCGCCAGCGAGGAATCGAAGGCGGGACCGGCCATCCGCAGCCAGTTGTTGAGGGCGTACTTGGTCCAGCGGATCGCCGTCTGCGAACCGGCTGCCAGCCGGTTGGCGACGTCAAATGCGCGCCCGACCAGTTCGTCTTCATCCACCGCCAGCGAGACCAGGCCGATCCGCTCGGCTTCCTCGCCGCTGACCGACTCGCACAGCATCAGATAGTACTTGGCCTTGGCCATTCCGCACAGCAGGGGCCACACGATCGCGGCGTGGTCGCCGGCCGCCACGCCCAGGCGCGTGTGCCCGTCGACGATGCGCGCGGTCTTTGCCGCGATGGAGATATCGGCCAGCAGCCCGGCCACCAGGCCCGCGCCGACCGCCGGGCCGTGCATGGCCGAGACCACCGGCTTGTCGCAGTTGATGACGTTGTAGACCAGGTCGCGCGCCTCATGCCAGACACGCGTGCGCGTCTCGAAATCCGTGGCCATGGCCTCCACCAGCGACAGGTCGCCGCCGGCGGAAAAGCCCTTGCCCTCGCCGCGGATCAGCGCCACGCGCACGTCGGGGTCGGCCGACACATCGCGCCAGATCTCGGCCAGCTCGCGGTGCATATTGGCATCCGCGGTGGCCAGCTTCTGGTTGGCGGACTGCGCCGCGCCCATGATGATCTCCAGGATCGGGCCATGCTGGCGCAGCGTGAGGGCGCGATAGCGTTCGTAGCGGGAAGAGGGCGGCGTGGGGGCCGGTGTAGGTGTCGTCATGGCAGGCCTGTGCAATGGAAAAAGCGCCGTGCCGGGTGCATGGACCAATTCACCAACCGGCCGGTCGGTAAATTATATGCATATCCGGCACGGCCCTGTCTGGCCTGCGGTCTTGCCGTCAGGGTTGGGCCACGAGCTGGTCGATGGCGCCGAACACCGAATGGCCCTGGGCGTCGAACATCTCGATCTTCACCGCGTCGCCAAACTTCATGAACTCGGTCGACGGCTTGCCGTCCTCGATGGTTTCCAGCATGCGCTTCTCGGCGATGCAGCAGTAGCCCTTCTTGCGGTCGACATTCGAGATGGTGCCCGAACCGACGATGCTGCCGGCGCGCACGTTGCGCGTCTTGCAGATATGCGCGATGAGCTGGCCGAAGTCGAACACCATGTCGGTGCCGCAGTCGGGCTGGCCCACCTTCTTGCTGTTCCAGTGCACGGTCATGGGCAGGTGCACCTTGCGCTCGCGCCAGGCCTCGCCGAGTTCATCGGGCGTGACCGCCACCGGCGAGAACGCCGTGGCCGGCTTGCTCTGGAAGAAGCCGAAGCCCTTGCCAAGTTCGGCCGGAATCAGGTTGCGCAGCGACACATCGTTGGCCAGCAGCACCAGGCGGATGGCCTCGGCGGCCTGCTCGGCCGTGGCACCCATCTTCACATCGCCGGTGATGACGGCGACCTCGGCTTCGAAGTCGATGCCGAAGGCTTCGCTGGCGCACACGATGTCGTCGTACGGGCCCAGGAAATCGTCGGAGCCGCCCTGGTACATCAGCGGATCGGTCCAGAACTCGGGCGGCATCTCGGCGCCGCGCGCCTTGCGCACGAGTTCGACGTGATTGACGTAGGCCGAGCCGTCGGCCCACTGGTAGGCGCGCGGCAACGGCGCCATGCAGTGCTTTGGATCGAACGGGAACGGGTGGCGCGCGCGGTCCGCATTGAGGGCGTCGGAGAGATCCTGAAGCTGCGGCGCGTAGAAGGCCCAGTCGTCCAGCACGGTTTGCAGGCGGCCGGCGACATCGGCGGCGTAATGGGCGGTCTTCAGGTCGCGCGAGACGACCACCAGCTGGCCGTCGCGCGAGCCATCCTTGAGGGTGGCGAGTTTCATGGTCGGTAAAGGTAAAAGCCTTGGCTTGATGAGTCGACCGTCAGTCTACCGTGATGCCTTTTGCCTTGATCAGCTTGCCCCAGCGCTCGGCCTCGGCGTGCGCGTATTGCGCGAACTCTTCCGGCGTGCTCGAAACCGGCTCGACGCCGACGCCTTCCATGCGCTTCTGCACCTCGGGGCTCTTCAGTGCCTTGACCAGTTCGGCGTTGAGCCGGGTGACGACGGGCTTGGGCGTGCCGGCCGGCGCCACCACCCCTTGCCACGCGTAGGCCTCGAAGCCGGCGATGCCGCCTTCGGCCACGGTCGGCACATTGGGCAGCACGGCCAGGCGTTTGGGCGTGGCCGTGCCGAGCGCCCGCAGCTTGCCGCCGGTGATGTTCTGCTGGCCCGATGCCAGGTCCACGAACATCAGGTCCACCTGCCCGGCCAGCAGGTCCTGCACGGCCGGCGCGGCGCCCTTGTAGGGCACGTGGGTCATCTTGATGTGGGCCTGGTCCATGAACAGTTCCATGGCCAGATGGTGCGGGCTGCCCGCGCCCGGCGAGGCAAAGTTGACCTTGCCGGGGTTGTGCTGCGCGTACTCGATGGCTTCCTTGAGCGTCTTGGCCGGGAAGTTCGGCGCGGCCACCAGCACCAGCGGGAAACGCGCCACCATGCCGACGTGGACGAAATCCTTCTCGGCGTTGTAGGGCAGCTTCTTGTACAGCGACGGGTTGGCGGCCAGCGTGGCGGTGTCGGCAGTCAGGACCGTGTAGCCGTCGGGCTTGGCGTGGGCGACCGCGTCAGCGCCGACGATGGTCGCCGCGCCAGGCCGGTTGTCGACCACGACCTGCTTGCCCAGCGCGGGCGAGATGGCTTGGCCCAGCGTGCGCGCCACCACGTCGGTGCCGCCGCCGGCAGGATAGGGCACGACCCAGCGGATCGGCTGCGACGGCCAGGCATCCGCCGCACTGGCGGTGGCCCCGGCGGTGGCGGCAAAGGCGGCAAAGGTGGCAAGGGCGCAGCAGGCGGCGCGTAGCGCGGCGCGCGAAGGGCGGAAGGGCGTCACAGGTTGTCTCCGTCTGGGGTCCTCAGCCCGGCTTGGCGTCACCGTGGTCCATGGCGGACCGGCCGGTGCACCGGGTCTGTCGCGAAAGTCTACTCACCGTTTAAAAATTGGTAAATCGATTTCGCTATAGTAAATTTCCGTAAGGATTTCACCGGAGGCCCTGTGCTGGCGGCGGCGAATCCCCCACAATCCTGCTGTTGTTCGCTGACTCACCCAATCTTTTCACTCACGGTGCCCAACCCTCGCCGCGCATGACCGAACTTGACGAAGACGACGCCAAGCTGCGCTCCGGTATCCAGTCCATCGAGGTGGGTTTCAAGCTGCTGCAGGCGCTGGCCGCCTCGCCGCGCGCGATGATGCTGCGCGACCTCGCCGCCGCCGCCGAGATGAACCCGGCCAAGGCGCACCGCTACTTGGTCAGCTTCCTGCGCCTGGGCGCGGTGGCGCAGGATCCGGTGAGCGGGCGCTATGACCTGGGGCCGTTCGCCCTGCAGCTTGGGCTGGCCGGCCTGAACCGGCTGGATCCGGTCAAGAAGGCGCGGCCGATCCTGTCGCAGCTGCGCGACGAGATCGACCTGACCGCCGGCATCGCCGTGTGGGGCAACCACGGGCCAACCATCGTGCACTGGGAGGAATCGAGCCATCCGGTCACCGTCAGCCTGCGGCTCGGCGATGTGATGCCGATGCTGAACTCGGCCACCGGCCGCCTGTACGGCGCCTACCTGTCGCGCAAGCAGACCCAGCCACTGATCGAGCGCGAACTCGCCGCGCGCGGGCAGGACGACGTGCCCGATATACCGGCCAGCCCCGCCGACTATGACGCTATCTGTGCCGAGGTGCGCGCCCATGGCGCGGCCCGCACGCGTGGCGGCGTGCTGCCCGGCATCAATGCGTTCTCGATGCCGGTGTTCGACGCCAATGGTCACCTGGCCATGGGTTTGATCGTGCTGGGCGCGCAAAGCATATTCGATGCAGAATGGGGTGGTACAGTCGATCGCCGCGTGCGTGAGATCGCCCAACAGCTTTCATCGGAACTCGGCTATCTTGGTGCCGCCCAAACGGCCGGACGGACCGGCCACTCCTGATTCCCGCGCCAGAGCCGGCGCCGACCCGCGCGCATGGCGGCGGCGGCGCTGGATCCTCGTCATCCTGCTGGTGCTGCTCGTGCATATGCTCGCCGTGATTGGCTTCCTGCGCATGCCCGGGCCGCTGATTCCGCTCGATGTCAGCGAGACACCGGCGCTCGAGGCGGTATTGCTGCCGCCGCCAAAGCCGATACGTCCGCCTCCGCCAATGCCACAGCCCGCGGCGAAGCCGCGCCCGGCCCCGCCGCAACCGGCACCGCCCCAGCCAGCACCGAAAGTCGTCGAAACGCCGCCCGAGCCGCCCGCACCCGCCGTGGCGACGTCCGACCGTGGCATCAAGGAAACCGTGACCGGCCCCGGCGGCAGCGGTGCCGCGCCTGCCGCCGCGCCGACGCCCGCCCCGCCAGCGCCGCCCGGCCCGCCCGCGCAGGAGGGCGAGAAGTACCTCGCGCCGCCGTCGGCCACCATGCACTACGCCAGCTTCGTCAACGGCGTGCAGAACCCCGATGGGCTGATCCGCTGGCAGCAGGATGGCAAGCACTATCGGCTATCGGTCGAGACGCGCGTGCTGTGGTTCCGCTTTGCCTTCCAGAGCAGCGGCGCCATGACGGAGAACGGGCTGCTGCCCGAACGCTACGAGGAAAACCGGCGCGGCAAGTCCGAGGCCGCGCGTTTCGACCAGGCCGGTGGCACCGTGGCGTTTTCGCCGGGTACGCAGGCAGCGTTGCCGCCGGGCGCGCAGGACCGCTTCAGCGTCTTCCTGCAACTGGTCGGCCGGGTACGCGGCAACCCGCAGCGCTATGCGTCGCCAGGCGTCACCGAAACATTCCAGGTGGCGGATACGCGCGACATGCAACCGATGCAAGTGCAGTATGTTGGAGAGGAGGAGATTGATACCGGCCGCGGCATGGTGCGCGCCAAGCACTTTGTGCGGCTCCAGCGGCACGCGGGCGACAAGCGCCGCGTGGAAATCTGGCTGGCGCAGGCGCTTGGCTGGATGCCGGTCAGACTGCGCCAGACCGAGCCGGACGGTACGCAGATCGACCTCGTCTACCGCAGTACCGAGGGCCAGTAATGGCAGCGGCGCTGCCCGCGTTCACACGCCAACCCTTTAAGGAGTTCCGCCATGACCGCCAGCACCGCCACCACTGCCTCCGGCGAGTCGCATCGCATCCAGGTCGAGGGCGTCGGCCTGCACGTTCGCGTGGACGGCGCCGATGGCCCCTGGGTGATTCTTGCGCATGCGCTCGGTGCCGACCATACGCTCTGGGATGCGACGGCGCGCCACCTGTCCGCGCGCTATCGCGTGGTGCGACCGGACATGCGCGGGCATGGCGCCAGCGACGCCCCGGTCGGCCCCTACACCATGATGCGCCTGGCCGACGACGTCGCGGCCATCATGGATGCGCTGCAGATCCCGCAGGCGCATTTCTGCGGCATCTCGGTGGGCGGCATGATCGGCCAGACGCTGGGCGTGCGCCATGCCGAGCGGCTGCTGTCGCTGACGCTCGCGGCCACCATCAGCCACACGCCGCTCGATGCGCACCCGATGTGGCATAACCGCATCGGGCAGGTCGAGGCGCATGGCATGTCCGGACTGGTCGATGCCACGCTGGAGCGCTGGCTGACCAAGCCCTACCGCCAGGCGCACGAGGACGAGGTCGCGCGCATCCGCGCCATGCTGCTGGCCACGCCGGTGCGCGGCTATGTCGGCGTGGGGCAGGCCATCATGGCGTTCGACGTGCGCAGCGCGCTGTCCCGCATCCACTGCCCGACACTGCTGGTCGCGGGCGAACACGACCAGGGCGCGACGGTGGCGATGGCGCAGTCCATCGCCGAGGCGATTCCCGGCTCGCGGCTCGAAGTCTTGCCGGCGGCGCATCTGGTGTCGATCGAGCAGGCTGAGCGCTTTCACGCCGCTCTTGACGCCTTCCTTGGCAACGCTGCCTGCGGCGGCCAATGCGACGTTCCATAACGCACAACGCAGTGGTGCCCTATTCTCAAGAAACTTGTTGATGTTGCCGTTGCCCAACTTACAGAGGCAGAAAACGTTGTATCCGTACGGCGGCTCGCACGCAAAACTTGAAATCGGCGTGGCCGCCCCTAGCTTGGAGGTAAGAACGCGGCGCCCCCGCTCAATTTGCAACAATGAAAGGGCCCGCCGCCAACCATGACGCGAGGAGGTGTGCCATGCAAATGATCTACAACAGCGACAACTACTGCATCGTGGAATTTGGTGTGGATGTCGAGCAAGCGCCTCTCGAATTCGGCGGTTATGAAATCGTAGACAAGAACATGAAGCGCGAGATTTTTCTTGGCGGCAAGCTGGCCGAGAACTTCAGGGCCGATGTGCAGCGGCTGATCGAGAGCGAGCCGTCGGTCGAAGAAGTTGACGATTTTCTCGGGAAGTTCGATACGGTCATGACGCATCCGCTGGTGATGCACTGACGCTCGAACGAATCGCGTCTGGTGGTGGTAACGCCCGCGCTTGCGCGGGCGTTTTTGTTTTTTTAAACGTCTTCAAGGGCCAATACGTCAGTACTGCTCCCAATCCAACCCTTCATGCCGCCATCCGTTAACCGTATTCCGATGCCGCTGCGCATCGAGATCTCCTTCGAATCCGTGCAGCACGTTATAGACGCTGGAGAAGCCCGCCCCCTCCAGCGCGCGCGCCGCCGCCGTGGAGCGATTGCCGCTGCGGCAGATCAGCAGCACGGGTCGCGCTGAAACGTGGCCGGCCAGCTTTTTCACGACCTGCACGAAATGCGGATTCACTTCCCAGTCCGGCCCGTCGTTCCACGGTACGTTGTGCGCACCTTTGGGGTGGCCGACGAACAGGTATTCCATTTCGCTGCGGCAATCGATAAACAGCGTGTCGGGGGATTCCAGCAGCAACTTCTGGGCGTCGGCGGGGCTGAGATGTTCCATGGCAGGGCGCGGGAGCCGGCAGGAATGCCGGCGATGGGGATCCGATGGTGACTGTTACGCCTCTCAGTGTAGGTCCGCAGCGCGCGCACAGGCAACCTCCGGCGCCCGCAAGGCCTTGATACACCTGATAAAATCGCCCTCTTGACGATTTGTCCCGCCTTCCACAGTCCCCGCCATGAGTGCCCCTGACCAACCCTCCGTGCGTCCCTATACCCGGGCTGCCAACCTGCCCCGGCTGCTGCGCGAGCGCATCCTGATCCTGGACGGCGCCATGGGCACCATGATCCAGCGCTACAAGCTCACCGAGGCCGACTACCGCGGCGCGCGCTTCACGGAACACAAGGTCGACGTGAAGGGCAACAACGAACTGCTGGTGCTCACGCGCCCGCAGGTCATCAGCGAGATCCACGAGCAGTACCTTGCCGCCGGCGCGGACATCATCGAGACCAATACTTTCGGTGCCACCAGCGTGGCGCAGGAAGACTACAAGATGGCCGAGCTGGCGTACGAGATGAACGTCGAGGCAGCAAAGCTCGCGCGCGCGGCCTGCGACAAGTACAGCACGCCGGACAAGCCGCGCTTCGTCGCCGGCGCGTTCGGCCCGACGCCGAAGACCGCAAGCATCTCGCCCGACGTGAATGACCCGGGCGCGCGCAATGTCACCTTCGAGCAACTGCGCGAGTCCTACTACGAGCAGGGCAAGGGTTTGCTCGAAGGCGGCGCCGATGTGTTCCTGGTCGAAACGATCTTCGACACGCTCAACGCCAAGGCTTGCCTGTTTGCCATCGACCAGCTGTTCGAGGACACCGGCGAACGACTGCCCGTGATGATCTCCGGCACCGTGACCGATGCCTCCGGCCGCATCCTCTCGGGCCAGACCGTCGAAGCGTTCTGGAACAGCCTGCGCCACGTGAAGCCCGTCACCTTCGGCCTGAACTGCGCGCTCGGCGCGACGCTGATGCGTCCGTATATCGCCGAGCTGGCGAAGGTGTGCGACGTGGCGATTTCCTGCTACCCGAACGCCGGCCTGCCCAACCCGATGAGCGACACCGGTTTCGACGAAACGCCGGAAGTCACTTCGTCGCTGGTGGAGGAATTTGCGGCCTCCGGCCTGGTGAACCTGGTGGGCGGCTGCTGCGGCACCACGCCCGAACACATTGCCGCGATCGCCCAGCGCGTGGCCAACAAGACCCCGCGCACGTGGCCGGGCCAGTACAGCGAAGCCGCCTGAGCCGGCGAGAAGAACCCATGAGCACGAACCAACTGCCCCCGCGCCCGATGCGCCTGTCCGGCCTGGAGCCGTTCACGATCGACGACGACACGCTCTTCGTCAACGTCGGCGAACGGACCAACGTCACGGGCTCCAAAGCCTTCGCCCGCATGATCCTGAACGGACAGTTCGACGAGGCGCTGGCGGTGGCCCGCCAGCAGGTCGAGAACGGCGCGCAGATCATCGACATCAATATGGACGAGGCGATGCTGGATTCGAAAGCGGCCATGGTCCGCTTCCTGAACCTGATTGCTTCCGAGCCCGATATCGCGCGCGTGCCGATCATGATCGACTCCTCCAAGTGGGAAGTGATCGAGGCCGGCTTGCAGTGCGTGCAGGGCAAGCCCGTGGTGAACTCGATCTCGCTGAAGGAAGGCGAGGAACAGTTCCGCCACCATGCCGAGCTGATCCGCCGCTACGGCGCCGCCACCGTGGTGATGGCCTTCGACGAACAGGGCCAGGCCGACACGTTCGCGCGCAAGACCGAGATCTGCAAGCGCAGCTATGACTTCCTGGTGAACGAAGTCGGCTTCCCGCCCGAGGACATCATCTTCGACCCGAACATCTTCGCGGTGGCCACCGGTATCGAGGAACACAACAACTACGCGGTGGACTTCATCGAAGCCACGGCCTGGATCAAGCAGAACCTGCCGTATGCCAAGGTGAGCGGCGGCGTGTCGAACGTGTCGTTCTCGTTTCGCGGCAACGACCTGGTGCGCGAGGCGATCCACACCGTGTTCCTGTACCACGCCATCGCGGCGGGCATGGACATGGGCATCGTGAACGCCGGCCAGCTCGGCGTGTACGACCAGCTCGATCCCGAGTTGCGCGAGCGCGTGGAAGACGTGGTGCTGAACCGCCGCGATGACGCGACCGACCGCCTGCTGGAGATCGCCGACCGCTTCAAGGGCGGCGGCGCAAAGCGCGAAGAGAATCTCGCCTGGCGCGGCACGCCGGAAGCCCCGGTGTCGGTAGGCGAGCGCCTGGCGCATGCGCTGGTGCACGGCATCACCAACTTCATCGTCGAAGATACCGAGGAAGCCCGCCAGCAGATCGCCGCACGCGGCGGACGTCCGATCGAGGTGATCGAAGGCCCGCTGATGGATGGCATGAACATCGTCGGCGACCTGTTCGGCGCGGGCAAGATGTTCCTGCCGCAGGTGGTCAAGAGCGCGCGCGTGATGAAGCAGGCAGTGGCCCACCTGCTGCCTTTCATCGAGGAAGAGAAGCGCCTGCTGGCCGAGGCCGGCGGCGATGTGCGCTCGCGCGGCAAGATCGTGATCGCCACCGTGAAGGGCGATGTGCACGACATCGGCAAGAACATCGTGTCGGTGGTGCTCCAGTGCAATAACTTCGAAGTGGTCAACATGGGCGTGATGGTCCCGTGCAACGAGATCCTGGCCAAGGCCAAGGTCGAGGGCGCGGATATCGTCGGCCTGTCGGGGCTGATCACGCCGTCGCTCGAAGAGATGGCCTACGTGGCGTCGGAAATGCAGCGCGACGACTACTTCCGCGTGAAGAAGATCCCGCTGCTGATCGGCGGCGCGACCACGTCGCGCGTGCATACGGCGGTGAAGATTGCGCCGAACTACGAAGGCCCGGTGGTGTACGTGCCGGACGCTTCGCGCTCGGTCAGCGTGGCATCGAGCCTGCTGTCGGACGAAGGCGCTACGAAGTATCTCGACGAACTGAAGACCGACTACGACCGCATCCGCGCGCAGCACGCCGGCAAGAAGGCATTGCCGATGGTGACGCTGGCCGAGGCCCGTGCCAACAAGACGCCGATCGACTGGAGCGGCTACGTGCCGCCGAAGCCGAAGTTCATCGGCCGGCGCGTGTTCCGCAACTACGACCTCGCGGAACTGGCCAAATTCATCGACTGGGGCCCGTTCTTCCAGACCTGGGACCTGGCCGGCAAATTCCCGGACATCCTCAACGACGAGATCGTCGGCGAGTCCGCGCGCAAGGTCTACTCGGATGGCAAGGCCATGCTGTCTCGCCTGATCCAGGGCCGCTGGCTGACCGCCAACGGCGTGATGGCGCTGCTGCCGGCCAACACCGTCAACGACGACGACATCGAGATCTACACCGACGAAACCCGTAGCAAGGTTGCCCTCACGTGGCACAACGTGCGCCAGCAGGGCGAGCGTCCCGTGGTGGACGGCGTACGCCGTCCCAACCGCTGCCTGTCTGATTTCATCGCGCCCAAGGCCTCGGGCGTGGCGGACTACATCGGGCTGTTCGCGGTGACGGCCGGTATCGGCGTCGACAAGAAGGAAGCCCAGTTCGAAGCCGACCACGACGACTACAGCGCCATCATGCTGAAGGCACTGGCCGACCGCTTCGCAGAAGGCTTTGCCGAATGCCTGCACCAGCGTGTGCGCACGGACCTTTGGGGCTACGACGCCGCCGAGCACCTGAGCAACGACGACCTGATTGCCGAGAAGTACCGCGGCATCCGCCCGGCGCCCGGCTACCCGGCCTGCCCGGAGCACACCGTCAAGGGCCCGATGTTCAGCTTCCTCGACTGCGCGGAGATCGGGATGGGCATTACCGAGGCGCTGGCGATGACGCCGGCGGCCTCGGTCAGCGGCTTCTACCTGTCGCATCCGGACTCGACCTACTTCACGATCGGCAAGATCGGCCAGGACCAGCTCGACGACATGGCGGCCCGCCGCCACGAGGACCGCAACGCCGTGGCGCGCGCGCTTGCGCCCAACCTGTAACGGCATGCACGCGTGGGCACCGCGAACGTGCGGTGCCCGGAATCGCGCAGGTCGCTGATGCAGCAGGGAATTTGCCTTGCTTCGCAGCATCGGCCATTCGAAGGCGGCGTTCGCGCCGCTTCACATCTCCTTACACTGCATTGCAATCGCTCACAGACCGCGGGCGGGGGCATCCCTAGACTTGGTTCCAAGTTCACGTGAACAACAGCGTGGATGCCGCGGCGAATGTTTCGCTGCGGATCACCTGAAAGGAGCCTTTCCATGAAGAAACTGCTGATCTCCCTGTCCGCCCTGTCGATCGCTGCTGCTTCGTCGCTGGCCATGGCGCAAGGCACCGGTACCACCACGGGCAACCCCGGCGTCAGGGCCGACGTCGGTGCCGCCGTGAACGCGCCGGCTCCGACAGCCGGCGGGGCGCAAGCGGGCGTGGGTGCGTCGACCTCTCTGGACAAGGGCCATGCCGCCACGCCGGCCACACCCGCCACGCCGGCCACACCGGCCACATCCTCCACACGTGCCACGCCTGCAACCCCGGCCGAGCCGGCTGACCCGGCCAAGGCCGATACCGGCAAGGGCAAGTCAAAGCACAGCGCCAAGTCGCACAAGAAGGACAAGTCTGACGCCTCCCTGGGGGCCAGCGCAGGCGCCGAAGCGGGTGCCAACACCCAATAAGCCAAAGCGCAGGCCGGCCCAGCCGGTTTGATGCAACGCAGCAGAGCGGGACGGACCTCCAGCCGTCCCGCTCTGCTTTGGTGCGTGCGGTTGTCACGCAGCGCCATGTCAGCCTGACACTGACAGTCCGCGGCGCGTTGCGGCACTACAATGCTTACACAGCAAGCGGTTCCGCCTGCACCCGTCTTTGGGCGAAAGCCCCAACAGTGGAGCCATGATGATCCGCGTCCTGATCGCTGATGATCACGAGATTGTTCGCGCAGGGCTGCGCCAGTTCCTTGCTGATGAACCTGATATCCAGGTCACCGGAGAGGCCGGTAGCGGCGACGAAGTCATGGCGCAATTGCGCGATGGCGAATTCGACGTGCTGGTGCTCGACATCTCGATGCCCGAACGCAATGGCATCGACGTGCTCAAGCTGATTCGCCAGCGCAAGCCCGACCTGCCGGTGCTGATCCTTTCCACCTATCCCGAAGACCAGTACGCGATCAACCTGATTCGCGCCGGGGCTTCGGGCTACCTGACCAAGGAAAGCGCGCCGGATGACCTGGTCAAGGCCATCCGCACCGTGGCGCAAGGCCGGCGCTACGTCAGCGCGGCCGTGGCGGACCTGCTGATCGGCGGCCTCGACAAGCCGACCGAGCAGCCGGTGCACCAGATGTTGTCCGAGCGCGAGTTCCAGATTTTCTGCAAGCTGTCGCGCGGCCAGTCGGTATCGGTGATCGCGGACGAACTCTTCCTGAGCGTGAAGACCGTCAGCACTTACCGTTCACGCATTCTGGAGAAAATGGGCATGAAGACCAACGCGGATCTGACCTACTACGCCATCAAGAACGGCCTGGTCGAATAGATCGGATCAGGCGATCTCGTCGCGCAGGGCTGGCTGGCGCGATGGGGCAACCCCACCACCGGACGTAGTTGACGAATGTCGGAGCAGGCTTCGAACCCCCCATACCGGGCACTGCGCGTTCTTCTGATCGAAGACTCGGCAGTGCTGCGCGGCATGCTCCTTGAGTACCTGAGCGACTTTCCCTATGTGCAGAGCATCGACTGGGCCGATACCGAGGCCATGGCATTGCGCTTGCTGGCCAACGGCCAGCCGTATGACGTGGTGATCGTCGACCTGCAGCTGCGCCAGGGCAATGGCATCAATGTGCTGAGCGCCATGAAGAGCCAGGGCTTGCCCGGCATGCGCATCGTGTACACCAACCACGCGCAGGTCTCGATGTACCGGCGCCAGTGCGCCGAGGCCGGGGCCGACTATTTCTTCGACAAGTCGCTCGAACTCGAGCAGGTGTTCCGCGTGATCGAGGAACACGCGGCGGGCGCTGCCTGACCTGCTTCCCAGTGCGTCCCGCACTGCCTCGCCCTGCCTTGCCGCTTGCGCTGACCGGCTATTCCGGCTGGGTCTCGGCCGGCTCCTCCGCCGGTGCCAGCACCGACGCGGTGAGCGGCACCTCCACGCGGATGCTGACGCCGGTATTGGGCGACGACACGATCTCCATGCTGCCGCCGAGCGCCGTCACGCGCTGCTCCATGCCAAGCAGACCATGGTGTCCGGCCGTGCTGCCGGCATCGAAGTCGGGCGGCAGGCCCTTGCCATCGTCGTGGATCGTCAGCGTGAGCTGCGTCTCCGTGTGGCCCAGCGACAGGCGGATATGGGTTGCCTCCGAATACTTGCTGGCGTTGGTGAACGATTCCTGGGCGATCCGATAGAGCGCAATCGCGGCATCGTCGCGCAGGCGCGGGAGATCGTCGGGAATGCTGACTTCGGACTCCCAGTGATTGCGCCCGGCGACGTCCTCGACCAGCTGGCACAGCGCCGCCCGCAGCCCCAGGTTGAGCAGCACGGTCGGCCGCAGGTCTTCGATCAGGCGGCGCTTGATCTGGATGCCCTGGTCCACGTGGAGCATCACGCGCGTCAGCTTGTCCGCGGCTTCCGGGTGGCTCTCCTGCACGCGCCGGCGGACCCAGTGCAGGTCCAGCTTGATGGCGGTGAGGATGGCGCCGAGTTCGTCGTGCAGTTCGCGCGCCAGGCGCGTCTTCTCGTCTTCGGTCACGCGCTGCAGGTGACCGGCGAGCGCCGACAGCTGACGCGTGCGCGCGCGCACCTTGCGGTCGAGCCGCAGACCTTCTTCTTCCGCCTGCGAGCGCGCGGCTTCGGACATGGTCAGGCGCTTGGCGTGGCCCAGCCCCACCGCGATCAGCAGCACGATATTGATGGCCGTCAGCAGGCCGATGCCGTAACGCGACAACTGCACGTCGCGCTCCGCGCCCACCAGCCGGTGGGCGACGGTCTCCGCTTCGCGCGCCTGGAGCTGGTCCAGGCCGCGGCGCGCGTTGTCCATGGTCTGCTTGCCGTAGTCGGTACGCACCAGGTCCAGCGCCACCATCAGGTCGCGCTTGCCGTACAGCAGCGTCAGTGCCATTTCATTGAGCTTGCTGCTGATCTGCTTGGACGTGTCGCCGAACAGCTTGAGCCCTTCTTCGTCGGTGGCGTAGTCCGCGCGGATGCTTGCCGTCAGGTCGGCGATGCGCGGCAGGGCCTTGTAGTAGGGCTCCAGATACGTGTCCTTGCCGGTCAGCAGGAAGCCGCGCTGGCCGGCCTCCGCATTGACCAGTTCTCCCTGGAGCGCGGCCAGATGCGTCTGCAGGCGCTGCGAGCGGATGACATCGTTGTAGCTCTCGCGCAGGCGGATATTGCCGGTTTCAGAGGCGACCAGCACCGCCAGGGTCAGCAGGATGCCGCCGGCAAGCAGCAGGGTATGGGGCAGGAAGGACTGCTTGAACTGCTTGAGCATGAGGCAATTCCTCGGTGGGGCGCTTGCCGCCGGGAGCGGCCATGGGATCACATACTCACGGCGAGGTCAACCTGCGACTGTGTCCCCGGCCACGTCTCGAAGGACCTTCGGCGAGCCGGAAATACGGTCGCGGACGGCACTGTAGGACTTGGCTGACAGCGGAATCGGCCCGCTTTCGGTGTCTGTGCCGGGGGCGGCTTCCTACGATGAGGCTATGAGCTTGCACGTCACCGCGCAAGTCCTAACCGGCGATGCTGCCCGTCCGGCGGGCACCTGTCGCCACCATCGGGAGTTCAGTCATGCTGCAATATGCACTCGTCTTTTTCGTAATCGCGCTGATTGCCGCGGTGTTCGGTTTTGGCGGTATTGCTGCCGGCGCCGTGGAGATCGCCAAGATCCTGTTCTTCATCTTCCTGATCGTGGCCCTGGTCGCCGCCGTGATGGGTCTGGTCCGCAGGCGGTGACGCGCGACGTGTCCCGAACCGTGCCCTGAGACTTAGGAGTAGCCCTATGCTGACGCAGAACCCGAAAGTCCGGAAGGAAATCACCCACCTCGCCGACAGCGCCGACAGTACGATTCGCCGGATCCGGCATGCGGCACGCGACACGCGCGATGCCGCCGGCCCGATCTCGAACGAAGTGAAGTCCCTGATCGCGCAACTTCAGCACACCATCGAAGTGCTGGCCACCGAAGGATCCGAGCAGAGCCTGAGCGCCGGGCGCCGCCTGCGCGAACGGGCCAGCGAAATGACCGATCGCCTGCGCGCGCAGGCCGGCGACAGTGTGACGCAGGTTCGCGAGCGCATGGATGGTGCGGTCGTGCAGGCGCAACAGCGCGTGGCCGAGTCCCCGCTCAAGGCGGTCGGCCTCGCCGCCGCGATCGGTGCGCTGATTGGCCTGTTGCTGGCAACGCGTAGCGGGAGTAACCGGGAGTAGCTCGCTGCGGCCGTCCGCGGGCAGGCGCGACGGCCGGCGGCAACGTTCCCCCCTTGTCCGGAAGACATCCACGTTCCGGAAGCCTGGCCCCGCTGAGGCGGCGCCAGGCGTTTTTTTGTTCGCCGGCCGTTGCCGGTGAGTCCCGGTCCTGATCCCCGTCAGACGCCCCAGAGCACATCCACGCCTTCCTTCTGCGAGGCGCGCAGCATGTCGAGGAACGGGTAGGCACGCTGGCCGAGGTGCAGCGGTTCGTCCTCATCGTCATGCTTGTCTTCGTTGACGGCGGTTTCCGCGGGATGATTGCGCTTGGCGTCGCTCACGGCGGCTTCCAGCTTCTGGATCGCGCGTGGCATCTCTTCCGTGGTGATCACCCCCCGCTCTCCGAGATGCTTGCCGATGATGCCCAGGAGCGTTACGGCCAGATCCCTCATCATGATCAGGTCTTGCGCGGCGTGGGATTTAAAGGTGATCAGCATGATGTTGTTTCCTTTTACGGACACGCATGACGCGGTCTCCCGGGGGCGGGAGCGGCCGCGCGGATTGTGGCTCTTGCGAGCCGCGCGCATGATGTCAGCATAGCACCTGATAAAATTCCGCGTTTCCGAATTCCATTGCCGGTCACGCGGCGCGGCGTTCACTTGCGCGCCGCTTCGTTCGACTCCGCGGCGCCTTGCCCGTGGCTTTACGCCGGCATTGCCGGCTGGGCTCCCGGGCGCCGTCGCGCCGCCTGCCAGACTTACTGCCCACCAGGGCTTTGACATCCATGCTGCCTGTTCAGACCTCCAATCTTGCCGCTGCGTTCACCGATGCGGTGCGCGCGCTCGCTCCGGCCGACGCGGCCCTGCCGGCCGTGACTTTCGAGCGGCCCAAGGCCGCCGCCCACGGCGACCTGGCGTGCAACATCGCCATGCAGGTGGCACGCGCGCTCAAGAGCAATCCGCGCGAACTGGCGCAGCGCATCGTGGCGGCAGTCCAGGCCGATCCGCGCGCGGCCGGCCTGGTCGCGGCCATGGAGATCGCCGGCCCCGGCTTCATCAACCTGCGCCTGACACCGGCGGCCAAGGCCGACGTGCTGCGCGCGGTGCTGAACCAGGGCGACCGGTACGGCGCGCAGGAACGTGGCATGCATGGCAACGTGCTGGTCGAGTTCGTCTCGGCCAACCCGACCGGCCCGCTGCACGTCGGCCATGGCCGCCAGGCCGCGCTCGGCGATGCGCTCGCCAACCTGCTGTCCTGGCAGGGCTACGACGTGCACCGCGAGTTCTACTACAACGATGCCGGCGTGCAGATCCAGAACCTGGCCGTGTCGGTCCAGGCGCGTGCGCGCGGCTTCAAGCCCGGCGACGCCAACTGGCCGGAAGCCGCCTATAACGGCGACTATATTGCCGACATCGCCGCCGACTTCCTGGCTGGCAAGACCGTGAGCGCCTCGGACGGCCAGCCGGTGACCGCATCGGGCAATCCCGAGGATGTCGACTCGATCCGCAAGTTCGCGGTGACCTACCTGCGCAACGAGCAGGACATCGACCTGCAGGCCTTCGGCGTCAAGTTCGACCGCTATTACCTGGAGTCGTCGCTGTACACCGACGGCCGCGTGGAAGCCGCGGTCCGGGGGCTGGTCGCCAAGGGCAAGACCTACGAGAGCGAGGGCGCGCTGTGGCTGCGCACCACCGACGACGGCGACGACAAGGACCGGGTCATGAAGAAGACCGACGGTACCTACACCTACTTCGTGCCGGACGTGGCCTACCACACCACCAAGTGGGAGCGCGGCTTCGGCAAGGTCATCAACGTGCAGGGCAGCGACCACCACGGCACCATCGCGCGCGTGCGCGCCGGGCTGCAGGGCCTGGACATCGGCATCCCCAAGGGCTACCCCGACTACGTGCTGCACAAGATGGTCACCGTGATGAAGAACGGCGAGGAGGTGAAGATCTCCAAGCGTGCCGGCTCCTACGTGACCGTGCGCGATCTGATCGAATGGTCCAACGGTGGCGACGAAACCATCCGCGGCTGCCTGGACGCCGGCGTGGCCGACTGGCCCGCGCACTTCACGCGCGGGCGCGACGCGGTGCGTTTCTTCCTGCTGTCGCGCAAGGCCGATACCGAATTCGTGTTCGACGTCGACCTGGCGCTCAAGCAGAACGACGAGAACCCGGTGTACTACGTGCAGTACGCCCATGCGCGCATCTGCTCGATCTTCGAATCGTGGGGGGGCGCCGAGTGGGAAGGCCGCCTGGCCGAACTGGCCGGCACCGACCTGGCCGCCGTCACCGGCGCCGACGTCAGCCCGCAGGCACTGGCACTGGGCCAGCGCCTGGCCGAGTTCCCCGAGATGCTGGCCGCCGCCGCGGGCGAACTGGCACCGCACGCGGTCGCGTTCTACCTGCGCGACCTGGCGGGCGACTTCCATGCGTTCTACAACACCGACCGCGTGCTGGTCGACGACGAATCGGTCAAGCGCGCGCGCCTGGCACTGCTGGCGGCCACGCGCCAGGTACTGCGCAACGGCCTGGCGGTGATCGGCGTCTCGGCGCCTCGTCGCATGTAAGCATGTAAGCATGTAGGTCAGGACGCGACCGCAGGACCAGGCCGGAGAAGGACGGGCCGCCCAAGGGCCGCCCGCGCCGCGGCCGGTGCCTGCGCGGGCGGCGCTGGCACTATAATCTCCCGGCAACACCTAAGAGGACTTATGCAACAGCAACGCAAGCGCGATGCGCGTAGTGCCCGCCGCAGCCAGCAGCGCGGTGGAACGTTCCTGGGCCTGGTGCTCGGGCTGATCGTCGGACTGGCCATCGCCGTGGTCGTCGCCCTGTACATCACCAAGTCCCCGGCGCCGTTCCAGCAGAAGAACGCGCCGCGGCCGGCCGCCGAGCCGGGCAACGTGGCCAGCACGCTGCCCAGCCCCACGCAATCCCAGTCCCAGCAGGAAGGGCCGACCGACCCGAACAAGCCGCTGTGGAGCAAGACCCCGGCCAAGCCGGTCGGCCAGCCCGCGCCCGAGGCGCCGTCGCAGCAAGCGGCGCCCGACCGGAGCAACGGCGATCGGCAGCCGCCGGTAGCCGTGGCGCGTCCGGCGGAAAAGCCGGCCGAGAAGCCGGCTGAGAAGCCGGCTGAAAAGTCTGCCGAGAAGCCCCTTGCCATGAACAAGCCGGTCGAGAAGCCGGTGGCGGATCCGATTGCCGAGATCGCCCAGGCCGATGCCAACAAGGTCGGCTACCTGCTGCAGGTGGGTGCGTTCCGCTCGTCGGACGACGCCGACCGCCAGAAGGCCAATCTCGCCATGCAGGGCTTCGAGGCCAGGATTACCGACCGCGATGTCAACGGCGTGAAGATGTACCGCGTGCGGATCGGCCCGTACAACCGCATCGAGGACATGAACAAGGCGCGCGACCGGCTGCAGTCGGCCGGCTTCGACGCCTCGGTGATCCGCTTCACCAAGCAGTAACGCGCTGTAACCCCCAGGGCCGGCGGCCCGCTGAACCGGATGCCGCCGCCGCTGTCATACGCTCATCGCCCAACCCGGAAGGCTGCTCCAAGATGAAGAAACTCGCCGCACTGATTGCCACGTTTGCCGCTGTCGGCGGCCTGCTGATGAACGCCCCTGCCCAGGCGGCGCCCACCGAAGGCAAGGAATACCAGGTGCTGAAGGCGCCGCAGCCCGTGCCGGCAGGCAAGATCGAGGTTACCGAGTTTTTCTGGTACGGCTGCCCGCACTGCTTTGACTTCGAGCCCGAGCTCGAGGCCTGGGTCAAGAAGCAGGGCAAGGACGTCGTGTTCAAGCGCGTGCCGGTCGCCTTCCGCGACGACCTGCTGCCGCATACCAAGATCTTCTATGCGCTGGAGTCCCTCGGCAAGCTGGACGCCATGCACGCCAAGGTCTTCAATGCGATCCACGTCGAGCGCAAGCGCATGCTGGACCCGAACGAGATCGCCGACTTCATGGCCAAGAACGGCATCGACCGCAAGGCGTTCCTGGATGCCTACAACTCGTTCTCGGTGACCACCAACGCGCAACGCGCCAACAAGATCGCCGACGCCTACAAGGTCGATGGCGTGCCGACCGTGGTGGTCCAGGGCAAGTACGAGACCTCGCCGTCCATCGCGGGCACCAAGACCGGCGCGATCCAGGCCATGGATTACCTGGTGACGCAGGTCCGCGACAAGAAGCTCTGAGCGGTATTCCCGAAGGCCGGTACGGTTGCGTACCGGCCTTTTTTCATTTGAGCCTCCGGTAGACCGATGCGCCCCCTGAAAGTCTTTCTTACCGGCGCCTCCAGCGGCCTGGGCCACGCGCTGGCACGCGAGTATGCGCGGCAAGGCGCCATCCTGGGACTGGTGGCGCGGCGCGAGGGCGCCTTGCGCGACCTGGCCCAGACCCTGCCCAATCCCGGCGCGGTCCATGTCTATGCCGCCGACGTGCGCGACGCCGACGCCATGGCGCGGGCCGCGCAGCATTTCCTGGACCGCATCGGCGTGCCCGACGTCGTGATCGCCAACGCCGGGGTTTCGGTGGGTACCGTGGCCAGCGAGCGAGAGGACCTGGAGGTCTTCCGCATGGTCATGGACACCAACTGGTTCGGCATGCTGACCACATTCCAGCCGTTCCTGCAGCCGATGCAAGACCGCGAACCGGGCGCCGGCGGCTGGCGCGGCACGCTGGTGGGCATTGCCAGCGTGGCGGGCGTGCGCGGGCTGCCCGGTGGCGGCGCCTACAGCGCGTCCAAGTCGGCGGTGATCAAGCTGCTGGAAAGCCTGCGGCTGGAGCAGCGGCGCCATGGCATCCGCGTGGTGACCATCGCGCCCGGCTATATCCGTACGCCGATGACAGCCCACAACCCTTACCGCATGCCGTTCCTGACCGATGCCGACGTGTTCGCCCGCAAGGCCGTGCGCGCGATTACAGCGGGAAGCCGCTTCCGGGTGATTCCGTGGCAAATGGGCGTGGTCGCGTCGCTGATGCACGTGATGCCGCGCTGGCTCTACGACGCACTGGCGGCAAAGGCTCCGCGCAAACCGCGCGGCGGCGCGGGAGACTGACCATGTGGCGCGACGCCATCGGCCAGCACCACGCCGCGGCCAGTGGGGAGGTCCGCATTGCTTCGCTGGTGCCGTCGGTGACCGAGCTGCTGTTCGCGCTCGAACTGGGCGGACAGATGGTGGCGCGCACGGGTTTCTGCATCCATCCGGAGCCGGACGTGCGCGCGGTGGCCAAGGTCGGTGGCACCAAGGACGTGAAGCTCGACCGCCTGCGCGCGCTTGCGCCGACGCATGTGGTGGTCAATATCGACGAGAACCGGCGTGAAACCGTGGACGAGATCCGCCGCTTCGTGCCGAACGTGATCGTCACGCATCCGTGCGCGCCGGAAGACAATCTGGCGCTGTACCGGCTGCTGGGTGGCATCTTCGGACGGCAGCCCCGGGCGCAGGCGCTGTGTGCCGCGCTGCAGGCGGAACTGGACGCTGTGCGCGCCCGCGCATGGCCGGCGCGCAAGGTGCTCTACGCCATCTGGCAGGATCCTTGGATGACGGTGTCGCGCGACACCTATATCAGCCGCATGCTGGCGCTGGTGAACTGGCAGACCTGGCCGGAAGACGTGCCGCAGGCCTGCGCGGACGGCGACTGCAGCCGTCCCAACGCGGCGGGGGAACGCTATCCGAGCTTCCGCTGGAGCGATGCGCTGGTGCGCGGGCTCGACGAGGTGCTGCTGTCCACCGAGCCCTACCGCTTTACCGAAGACCATGCCGATGCGCTGGAGCGGCAGCTCGGCAAGCCGGTGCAGCTGGTCGATGGGGAGATGCTGTCGTGGTATGGCAGCCGGGCGATCGAAGGGGTGCGCTATTTGGCGCGGCTGGCCGGTAGCGTCTGACTGATACGCGAGGTGTCATTCAGCGTTGGTTTTCTCGCCTCTCCCGCAGCGGGAGAGGGGAGAAAACAGAAGGTGTCCCGAAGCTCACCCCGCCCGGAACCGGATCACCCCATCATCCCCGAGTTCCCGCACCAGTTCCCCGCGATGCCACAGCGCATGCAGGTGCGCCAGCGACTCGCCCATGGCGAACGTCATCTGGTGGATATCGAACTGGCGCTTGAAGATCACGCCGACGATGTCATGCGCGCTGCACGGTTTTTCGCGGCAGGCGTCCAGCGTTTCGGCCAGCCGGTCCACATGGTGCTCGCGCAGCTGCGTGATGCGCGTATGCAGGTTGCGGAAGGGGCGGCCGTGCGACGGCAGGATCAGCACGTCGTCGGGCAGGTCCTGGTACTTTCCGAGCGAATCGAGGTAGAGCTGCAGCGAATTGGCTTCCGGCTCCATGTCGAACACGCTGACATTGGTCGAGATGCGCGGCAGCACCATGTCGCCCGAGATCAGCACGTTGGTAGCGGTGTTGTACAGCGCCACGTGCTCGGGTGAATGGCCGAAGCTGGTGATCACGCGCCAGCCGGCGGTGGCCGGCTCGGCGCCGATGGCGACGGTGTCGCCGTCCATCAGGCGGCGGTACCGCGTGGGCAGGTCCGGCACCAGCGACGGATAGTAGGTCTTGCGGGCGCGCAGCTTCTCCTGGCTGTCGGGGTCGGTCAGGCCATGGAGCGCGAAGTGCTCGGCCGCGAGTTCGCCGCCGGCGCTGGAGCCCGCGCCGGTGCCGCTGCCCATCACGCGGGCGCTCATGTAGTCGCCCAGGCTCATCCACAGTCGCACGTCGAAGCGCTTGCACAGCCAGTGCGCCAGGCCAACGTGGTCGGGGTGGCTGTGCGTGACCAGCACGCGCAGCACCGGCAGGCCTTCGAGTTCGTTGGCGAAGATGGTTTCCCAGTGCGCCTTGATGGTGTCGTTGGTGATGCCGCAATCGATGATGGTCCAGCCGTTCCGGCCGTCGATCCGGTCGCGCAGCAGCCACAGGTTGATGTGGTCCAGCGCGAAGGGCAGCGGCATGCGCAGCCAGTAGACGCCGGGCGCCACTTCCTGCTTGGTGCCGGGCTCGGGCATGGTGTCCGCGAACGGGTATTGGAGCTGGTGTTCGAGTGCGTTCATGAGGAGTCTCGTCGTCGAAGCCCTGCGCCTTGCATGCCGGGGCAGGCGGGGCCTTCTCGTGTTTGCCGTCATGCAAAGCCAATGCGAGCGCGCATGACGACGCCGGTTGCCAGTCGCGTGGGTTGACGCTAACGTAAACGTCAATCCGTGCGACTCGTCTCAATCTTAAGCCAAAAGTTGACTTCGCAACGAACGACCGTTCACTTTCATTGGGCGCACCATGGCAGCCACTAACGTTTCCGGATCGTCTCCCGGACCCGCCACCTATACGATCACCGACCTCGCGCGCGAGTTCGATATCACGCCGCGCGCCATCCGGTTCTATGAGGACCAGGGCCTGCTGGCGCCCGAGCGCGCCGGCCCCGGCGGCCGCACGCGCGTGTACAACGGGCGCGAACGTACCCGCCTGAAGCTCACGCTGCGCGGCAAGAGGTTGGGGCTTACTCTCAACGAGATCCGCGAGATTCTTGACCTCTACGAGTCTCCGCGCGACAGCGCACCGCAACTCGAACGCTTCCTGGGTGCGCTGGCCGGCCACCGGGCCGCACTGGAACGCCAGCTTGAAGACCTGCAGGCGCAACTGGCCGAGATCGACCAGCATGAGAAGCATTGCAGGGCGCTATTGGACGCACAGCATGCGCGCACCGGTGGACCGGCCAAGCACGAAGCTGCCTGACGCTGCACTTTCGCTCATCTCGGTGGCTCTGCGGGTTGACGTTTACGTAAACGTAAATAGAATACCTCGAACCCTCTCACCATGGAGTTGCCATGACGCAGGACCTTGATGCTGCCGCCAGTCCCGTCCAGCCCGAACTGTCTGCGGACCGGGCCGGCACCATTGCCAGCAGCTTTGCCCGCCAGGGACTGATGCGCACCATTGGCGCCGCCCTGGCCCGCGTCGAACGCGGCGAGGTCGAGATCGCCATGTCGTGGTCCGAGGGCGTGACCCAGCAGCACGGCTTCTTCCATGGCGGCGTCGTCGGTGCGCTGGCCGACAGCGCATGCGGCTATGCCGCGCTGACCATGGTGGGAGAGGGCGAGGCAGGCCTGACCGCCGAGTACAAGATCAACCTGCTGTCGCCGGCGCAGGGCGAACGCCTGATCGCCGTGGGGCGCGTGCTCAAGCCCGGCCGCACGCTGATCGTGGCGCAGGGCGATGTCTTCGTCGAGCAGCAGGGCCGCCGCAAGCTCGTGGCGACCATGCTGATGACCCTTTGCGTGGTACGCACGCTCGAACACGTCTGACGCGCACATTGCGACGCCAGCAAGCTTCCAACCGGAGACCATCATGACCGAACTCCCTGGCCTGAAATTCGACCTGGGCGAAGACATCGAGATGCTGCGCGGCGCCGTGCGCGGCTGGGCCCAGGCGGAACTGGCCCCGCGCGCCGGCGAGATCGACCGCACCGACCAGTTCCCCATGGACGCCTGGAAGAAGATGGGCGACCTTGGCGTGCTCGGCATCACCGTGGCGGAAGAGTATGGCGGCGCCAACATGGGCTACCTCGCCCACATGGTGGCGATGGAGGAAATCAGCCGGGCTTCGGCTTCAGTCGGCCTGTCGTACGGCGCGCACTCGAACCTGTGCGTGAACCAGATCCACCGCAATGGCAGCGCCGCGCAGAAGGCAAAGTACCTGCCGAAGCTGGTGTCGGGCGAATGGATCGGCGCGCTGGCCATGAGCGAGCCCAATGCCGGCTCGGACGTGGTGAGCATGAAGCTGCGCGCTGATTTCAAGGGCGATCGCTTCGTGCTCAACGGCACCAAGATGTGGATCACCAACGGTCCGGATTGCGACGTGCTGGTGGTCTATGCCAAGACCGAACCGGACCTCGGCGCGCGCGGCATGACGGCCTTCATCGTCGAGAAGGGCATGAAGGGTTTCTCGGTGGCGCAAAAGCTGGACAAGCTCGGCATGCGCGGCTCGCATACCGGCGAGCTGGTGTTCGAGGACGTGGAAGTACCGGTCGAGAACATCCTCGGCGGCGAGAACAGCGGTGCCAAGGTCCTGATGAGCGGCCTCGACTACGAGCGCGCCGTGCTGTCGGGGGGACCAGTCGGCATCATGCAGGCCTGCATGGACGTGGTCACCCCCTACATCCACGACCGCAAGCAGTTCGGCCAGAGCATCGGCGAATTCCAGCTGATCCAGGGCAAGGTGGCCGATATGTACACCACGCTGCAGGCGGCCCGCAGCTATCTGTACACGGTGGGCAAGAACCTGGATTCGCTCGGTGTCGATCACGTGCGGCAGGTGCGCAAGGATTGTGCGGCGGTGATCCTCTATACGGCTGAAAAGGCCACGTGGATGGCCGGCGAGACCGTGCAGATCCTGGGTGGCAACGGCTACATCAACGAATACCCGGCTGGTCGCCTGTGGCGCGATGCCAAGCTGTATGAGATCGGTGCGGGGACTTCGGAGATCAGGCGGATGCTGATCGGTCGGGAGTTGTTTGCCGAGACGATGTGATTTTCGGGGCGCTCGTCTCGCGCCCCAAAATCGAGCCTCAAAACCCATTTACAATTCTCCCAGCCCCCGCCCTACTGTCCACCCCGTCCCATGTCCCACTTCCCCAAACTGCTCTCTTCGCAGATTGCCTTCGACGTGGCGCGGACCATGCTGGACGGGTTCGACAAGCATTACCGGCTGTTCCGCGAGGTCAGCCACCAGGCCAAGGTGAAGTTCGAGGCGGGCGACTGGCTGGGCCTGCAGCAGATCCAGCGCGACCGCATTGATTTCTACAACGAGCGCGTGCGCGAGACCAGCGTGTTGCTCGAAGACGAGTACGACGCCGAGAATATCGAGGACGAAATCTGGCAGCAGATCAAGCTGCACTACATCGGGCTGCTGACCAACCACCACCAGCCCGAACTGGCCGAGACCTTCTTCAACTCCGTCTGCACGCGCCTGCTGCACCGCTCGTACTTCAATAACGACTTCATTTTCGTGCGCCCGGCCATCTCGACCGAGTACATCGAGAACGAGGAGTCGCCGATCAAGCCGACGTTTCGCGCCTACTATCCAGGCAGCCGCCACGGCATGGCGGATTGCTTCGAGCGCATCGTGCACAACTACCAGCTCGAGCGGCCGTTCGAGGACCTGCGGCGCGATATCGGCTACGTGGTCAGCACCGTCGAGGAGCATTTCGGCGATGCGCGCATCGCGCCAAATTTCCAGATCCACGTGTTGTCGTCGCTGTTCTTCCGCAACAAGACGGCCTTCATCATCGGGCGCATCCTGAACGCCGACCGCACCTATCCGCTGGCGATCCCGATCGTGCACGGGGCGTCGGGCAAGCTGGTGCTCGATGCGGTGCTGCTGAAGAAGCTCCAGGTGATGATCCTGTTCTCGTTCACGCACTCGTACTTCATGGTCGACATGGAAATTCCGTCGGCCTATGTGACCTTCCTGCGCGACATCATGCCGCGCAAGCCGCGCGCGGAGATCTATACCTCGCTGGGTTTGCAGAAGCAGGGCAAGAACCTGTTCTACCGGGATTTCCTGCACCACCTGCAGCACTCGTCCGACAAGTTCATCAGCGCGCCGGGAATCAAGGGGCTGGTGATGCTGGTATTCACGCTGCCGTCGTACCCGTATGTGTTCAAGGTGATCAAGGACTTTTATCCGGCGCCGAAAGAAACCACGCGCGCGCTGGTCCAGTCCAAGTACCTGCTCGTCAAGCAGCATGACCGCGTCGGCCGCATGGCCGATACGCTGGAGTATTCGAACGTGGCCTTCCCGCTGTCGCGTTTCGATGACGAGCTGGTGCGCGAACTCGAACACCACGCGCCGTCGATGATCGAGTATCAGCGCGCCAAGGATGGCGCCGAGGAAATCGTGGTGCGGCACGTCTATATCGAGCGCCGCATGACGCCGCTGAACCTGTGGCTGCAGGAAGGCACGGACGAGCAGGTGGAGCACGGCGTGATCGAGTACGGCAATGCCATCAAGGAACTGATCGCCGCGAATATCTTCCCTGGCGATATGCTGTATAAAAACTTTGGCGTAACGCGCCATGGCCGCGTGGTGTTCTACGATTACGACGAGATCGAGTACTTCACCGACTGCAACGTGCGCCACGTGCCCGAGCCGCGCAACGAAGAGGAGGAGATGTCGGGCGAACCCTGGTACACCGTGCGTCCGCACGACATCTTCCCCGAGACCTTCCGCACCTTCCTGCTGGGCAACCCGCGCGTGCGCGAGCCATTCCTGCGCCATCACGAAGATTTATTCGACCCTGCCATGTGGCAGGGCCACAAGGACCGGCTGCTGGCCGGACAAGTTCATGACTTCTTTGCCTATCCCATCTCCGAACGCTTCATCCACCGCTATGGTTCCGGTCGCAGCGCGCCTGTCGCCGGCATTGCAAGGAGAGTCGCATGAGTGACGCCATCGCCCAGCTGTTCCGCAACAACCGCGACTGGGTCGACCGCGTCAATGCGGAAGACCCGACCTTCTTCATGCGCCTGGCCAACCAGCAGGCGCCTGAATACCTGTGGATCGGTTGCTCCGACTCGCGCGTGCCCGCCAACCAGATCCTGGGGCTGGCGCCGGGCGAGGTGTTCGTCCATCGCAATATCGCCAACGTGATCGCGCACAGCGACCTGAACGCGCTGTCGGTGATCCAGTTCGCCGTGGAAGTGCTCAAGGTGCGCCACATCACGGTGGTTGGCCACTACGGCTGCGGCGGCGTGAAGGTGGCGCTCAAGCGCGAGCGCATCGGCCTGGCCGACAACTGGCTGCGCCATGTGCGCGACGTGGCCGACAAGCATGAGGCCTACCTCGGCACCATCCTGCGCGAGGACGACGCCCACACCCGCCTGTGCGAGCTGAACGTGATCGAGCAGGTCAACAACGTTTGCCAGACCACCGTGCTGCAGGACGCATGGGCACGCGGTCAGGACGTGACCGTGCACGGCTGGGTCTACGGCGTGTCAGACGGCCTGCTGCGTGACCTCGGCATGGCCGCCAGCAACAACGACGAGCTGCACGAGCAGCTGGCCGCCGCCTATCGCCAGTTCGGCGACCCGCCGCAGGCGTCGATCCGTTGATCGCGGCCGCCAACACCACACGATTCGCGCATACCGATACCAGGAGAACAGACATGCAAGACCCCATCGTCATCGTTTCCGCCGCCCGTACCCCCATGGCGGCATTCCAGGGTGAATTCGCGTCGCTGACCGCGCCGCAGCTCGGCGCCGTTGCCATTCGCGCAGCGGTCGAACGCGCCGGCATCAAGCCGGAGCAGGTCGAGGAAGTGGTGTTTGGCTGCGTGCTGCCGGCCGGCCAGGGCCAGGCCCCGGCGCGCCAGGCGGCGCTCGGCGCGGGCCTGCCGCTGGGCGTGGGCTGTACCACGGTCAACAAGATGTGCGGCTCGGGCATGCGCGCGGCCATGAACGTTTATGACGGCCTGGTGGCCGGCTCGTTCGACATCGCGATTGCCGGCGGCATGGAAAGCATGACCAATGCGCCGTACCTGATCCCGAAGGGCCGTGGCGGCTACCGCATCGGCCACGGCATGATCTATGACCACATGATGCTGGACGGCCTGGAAGATGCCTACGACAAGGGCCGCGCCATGGGCACTTTTGGCGAGGACTGCGTCGCCAAATACGGTTTCACGCGCGAGCAGCAAGACGCCTTCGCGATCGAAAGCGTGCGCCGCGCGCAACAGGCTACCGAGTCGGGCGATTTCCGCTGGGAGATCGCCCCGGTCACCGTGTCGGGCAAGGGCGGCGACACCGTCATCGATACCGACGAAGGCCCGCGCCGCATCAAGCTCGACAAGATTCCCGCGCTGAAGCCCGCGTTCGCCAAGGACGGCACCATCACGGCGGCATCGTCGTCGTCGATCAACGACGGCGCCTCGGCGCTGGTGATGATGCGCGAATCCACCGCGAAGAAGCTCGGCCTGCAGCCGATCGCGCGCATGCTGGGCCACACCACGCACGCGCAGGCGCCGGGCTGGTTCACCACCGCGCCGGTGGAAGCCATGGCCAAGCTCTATCGCAAGCTCGACTGGACCACCGACAGCGTCGACCTGTTCGAGATCAACGAGGCCTTTGCCGTGGTGCCGATGGCCGCCATGCACGACCTCAAGATCCCGCGCGAGAAGGTCAACATCCACGGCGGCGCCTGTGCGCTGGGCCACCCGATCGGCGCTTCGGGCGCGCGCATCATGACCACGCTGATCGGCGCGCTGCGCAAGACCGGCGGCAAGCGCGGCGTGGCCAGTTTGTGCATCGGTGGTGGCGAGGCGACGGCGGTGGGGATCGAGATCGTCTGAGGCGCGGCTTCTCCCCTCTCCCATTTATGGGAGAGGGAGGAACCGAAAGACAATCGATGAACCCTTGCCAGGAGCCCAGCCATGCCAACCGCACTTATCCTCGGTGCCTCGCGCGGCATCGGTCTCGAATTCGTCCGCCAGTACCGTGCCGGCGGCTGGCGCGTCATCGCGGCGGCGCGCACGCCTGAAGGCGTCGCCGCGCTCAACGCGTTGGGCGCCGAAGCCCACCAGGCCGACCTGGCCGATCCCGGTGCCGTGGCCGGCCTGGGCTGGAAGCTCGATGGCGAATCGCTCGACGTGGCCATCTACAACGCCGGCGTGCTGGGACCGCGCACCGAAGGCGCGCAGCCGGTCACGCGCGAGGACTTTGATCGCGTGATGCACGTGAACGTGCTCGGCCCGATGATGGCGCTGCCGCTGGTGCTGCCCTATGTCGAGACCGGGCAGGGCGGCCATGGCGGCGTGCTGGCGGTGCTGTCATCGCGCATGGGCAGCCTTGGCTCGATGGACAGCAATGGCAGCTGGCTCTACCGCGTCAGCAAGGCCGGCGTCAACGCGGCGCTGAAGTCGGTATCGCTCGACGCGCGCCATGCCACCTGCGTGGCGCTGCATCCGGGCTGGGTGCAGACCGACATGGGCGGCAAGGCGGCGGACATCACGCCGCAGCAGAGCGTGAAGGGCATGCGCCAGCTGCTGGCGGGGGCCAAACGCCGCGATAACGGCAGCTTCTTCAACTACGACGGCACCCCCATCCCCTGGTAAGCGCGGGCCGGACTCACTCATACAGAAACGACATGCTGCTGACATCCGAACAGGAAATGATCCGCGACGCCGTGCGCCAGTTCGCGCAGGAGGTGATCGCGCCTCAGGCCGCGCAGTGGGACCGCGACAAGACCTTCCCCAAGGACGTGCATCGCGAACTCGCGGCGCTGGGCGCCTACGGCGTGGCGGTCCCGGAACAGTATGGCGGCGCCGGCCTCGACTACCTGTCGCTGGCGCTGATCCTGGAGGAAATCGCCGCGGGCGATGGCGGCACCTCGACCGTCATCAGCGTCAACAACTGCCCCGTCTGCAGCATGCTGATGGCGTTCGCCGATGAAGCGCAGAAGCAGAAGTGGCTGGTGCCGCTCGCGCGCGGCGAAATGCTCGGCGCGTTCTGCCTGACCGAGCCGCACGTGGGCTCGGACGCCGCGGCGCTGCGTACCACCGCCGTGCGCGATGGCGATCACTACGTCCTTAACGGCGTCAAGCAGTTCATCACCAGCGGACAGAATGCCGACGTGGCCATCGTCATGGCCGTGACCGACAAGGCCGCAGGCAAGCGCGGCATCAGCGCGTTCCTGGTGCCGACCAGCACCCCTGGCTATGTGGTGGCGCGCATCGAAGACAAGCTCGGCCAGCATTCGTCGGACACCGCCCAGATCCTGTTCGAGGATTGCCGCGTGCCGGCCGCCAACCTGCTCGGCGACGAAGGCGCGGGCTACAAGATGGCGCTATCGGGGCTGGAAGGCGGGCGCATCGGTATTGCCTCGCAGAGCATCGGCATGGCGCGCGCGGCGTTCGACGCAGCGCTGGCCTACGCCAAGGAGCGCGAGAGCTTCGGCCAGCCGCTGTTCCAGCACCAGGCCGTGCAGTTCCGCCTGGCCGAGATGGCCACGCGCATCGACGTGGCGCGCCAGATGATCTGGCACGCGGCCTCGCTCAAGGACGCCGGCCGGCCCTGCCTGAAAGAGGCGGCCATGGCCAAGCTGTTTGCCAGCGAGATCGCGGAGAAGGTCTGTTCCGATGCGATCCAGGTTTTCGGCGGCTATGGCTACGTCAGCGATTTCCCGGTCGAGCGCATCTATCGCGACGTGCGCGTGTGCCAGATCTACGAAGGCACCAGCGACATCCAGAAGATCCTGATCGCGCGCGCCCTGGCGTAGCCGCGGCGCGCCGACACGCGTACCATGGGGCTGGGGAAGCACGGCCAGGCGTCCTGGAGGCTTCCCGAGCCATCCGACCATCCACCACGACCAAGGGCCCCCGACCATGACCGCTGCGATCGACTTCTACTTTGATTTCTCGTCGCCGTATGGCTACTTCGCCAGTACGCGAATCGACGAGCTGGCGCAGAAGTACGGTCGCTTCGTGGCCTGGCATCCGATCCTGCTCGGGGTGGTGTTCAAGACCACCGGCTCCTCGCCGTTGCCGCAGATCCCGCTCAAGGGCGAATACTGCTGGCGCGATTTCGAGCGCAGCGCGCGCTTTCACGGCATCGAATACAAGCGCCCGACGCACTTCCCGCTGCCGACCACGCATGCCGCGCGTGCCATGCTGTGGCTGCAGAACCACCACGGCGCGGATGTCGCCACGGCGTTTGCCAGGTCGGTGTACCACGCGCTGTTCGTGGACGACATCAACATCGCCGAGCCGGCCGAGATCTCGAAGCTGGCCGAACCCCTTGGCGTGGACGTGCATGCCATGGATGCCGGCGCGACCGGCTACCAGATCAAGGACCAGCTCAAGGCCGAGATCGAGGTCGCCATGGCCAAGGGCGTGTTCGGCTCGCCATTCGTCATCATCGACGGCGAGCCGTTCTGGGGCTTCGACCGTTTCAACCAGATCGAAGACCACCTGAAGCGCGACCGCCAGACCGAACTGCGCGCCGTGAGCAGCGTGGACGGCAACAAGGAAAAGAAACCCGCATGACTGCAGCAAACCGGGCCGTGAATGGTCCAACCTCCGGCCCATCGTCGCGTTTTGATTGTGTGATCTTCGACTGCGACGGCGTGCTGGTCGACAGCGAGCCGATCGTCAACCGCTTGCTCAACGAAATGCTCAACGAGCTTGGCATCGCCATCTCGCTCGAGGATTCGACAAAGTGGTTCCTGGGGCGTGCCGTGCGCGAAGAGCTCGGCAATATCGAGCGCAGGCGCGGCGCGCCGTTGCCGGAGAATTGGCTGTCGCAATGGTTTGTGCGACGCAACCAGGTGCTGGAGGCCGAAGTGCAGAGCGTGCCCTACGTGCGCGAAGCGGTATCCGCGATTGCCGCGACCGGCATGCCGGTGTGCGTCGCATCGGGCGCGGACCGCGTCAAGGTCAAGCTGCAGCTCACGCGCACGGGCCTGGTGGAGTTGTTCCAGCAGGACGAACGCGAGCATATCTTCTCGGCCACCGAGGTGGAGCGCAGCAAGCCTGCACCGGATGTGTACCTGCTCGCCGCACGCACCATGGGCGTGGAGCCGTCGCGCTGCGCGGTGGTGGAGGACAGCCCGACCGGCATCGCCGCCGGCGTGGCGGCGGGCATGACTGTTTTCGGCTATGCGGCGCGCAACGATCCTGCACTGATGCGCGAAGCCGGCGCCCACCATCTGTTCACTGACATGCGCGAACTGGCGGAGTTGCTGGGATGAGCGCAAAGCGACCGCCTCGCGCCACCACCGCGCCATGCCCCTGTGGCCTCGGCGCGGACTATGCCGCGTGCTGCGGCCGCTATCATCGCGGCGAAGCCGTGCCGCCCAATGCGGAGTCGCTGATGCGCTCGCGCTATACCGCGTATGTCATGGGCAATATGGATTGGTTGCGGCAGACCTGGCACCCGTCCACTTGCCCGGCCGACCTGGCGCCGGACACGGGCACGCGCTGGCTGGGTCTCGCCATCAAGGCCCATTCGCAGCAGGACGATACGCATGCCGAGGTGGAATTCGTGGCGCGCTACAAGGTGGGCGGGCGCGCGTGGCGGCTGCATGAGCGCAGCCGGTTCGTGCGCGAGCCGCGCGCGGCCGGCGAGGCGCCGGTGTGGCTGTATGTGGATGGCGACATGATCGGGGAGGCGTCATGAGCATCGAATCGACGGCATCCGGCAGCACGCCGGAATACCTGCTGTACTGCTTTGCCCAGTCCGGTAATGCCTACAAGGTGGCACTGCTGCTGGAGACCGTCAGCGCGCAACGCGACCGGCCGTTGTGGCAGCCGCGCTTTGTCGATTACTTCAACGGCGAGACGCGCACGCCGGAGTACCGCGCCATCAATGTCATGGGCGAGGTGCCGGTGCTGGAGTTCGGCGGGCAACGCCTGTCCCAGTCGGGCGTGATCCTCGAAACGCTGGCATCGCGCCTCGATGCCTACGGCGCCGCGAACCAGGCCGAACGCGCCGAAATCCTGCGCTGGCTGCTGTTCGACAACCACAAGTTCACGTCGTACACCGCTACCTATCGCTTCCTGCGCGCCTTCACCGCGACACCGGACCAGACGGTGCTGCAGTTCTTCCGCACGCGCTGCGAAGGCGCATGGAGCGTGCTGAACGCGCAGTTGGCCGGCCGCAGCTTCGTCACGGGCGAGCATGCGACCATCGCGGACTTCTCGCTGGCGGGCTATGTGTTCTTCGACGACGAGATCGGCGTGCACTGGCGCAAGGAGTATCCGCACATCCACGCGTGGACCGAGCGCATGCGTGTGCTGCCGGGGTGGAAGCATCCGTATGACCTGATGCCCGGGCATCCGCTGCCCAAGCGCAGCGGCTGACGCTGGCAGGCGGCGATCCTGACGCGAAAGATTTCGAGCCACCAAGCGGCAAGAGACCGGAAAGAGACCTCAACATGCCCACGCTGGAAACCAAACTCAACGCGCGTTCCGAATCGTTCAAGGCCAACGCCGAAGCCATGCAGGCGCTGGTGGCCGACCTCAAGGCCAAGGTGGCGAAGCTCGCCGAAGGCGGCGGCGATGCCGCGCGCGACAAGCACCTGTCGCGCGGCAAGCTGCTGCCGCGCGACCGCGTGCAGCAACTGCTGGACCCGGGCACGCCGTTCCTGGAGCTGTCGCAGCTAGCGGCATACGACATGTACGACAATGCCGCCCCGGGCGCCGGCATCATCACCGGCATCGGCCGCGTGGCCGGGCAGGAATGCGTGATCGTCTGCAACGACGCGACGGTCAAGGGCGGTACGTACTACCCAATGACGGTCAAGAAGCATGTGCGCGCGCAGGAGATTGCCGAGGAGAACAACCTGCCTTGCATCTACCTGGTGGACTCGGGCGGCGCCAACCTGCCGAACCAGGACGAGGTGTTCCCCGATCGCGACCACTTCGGCCGCATCTTCTACAACCAGGCCAACCTGTCGAAGCAGGGCATCCCGCAGATCGCCGTGGTGATGGGCTCGTGCACGGCCGGCGGCGCCTACGTGCCGGCGATGAGCGACGAGTCGATCATCGTCAAGAACCAGGGCACCATCTTCCTCGCCGGCCCGCCGCTGGTGAAGGCCGCAACAGGTGAGGTGGTCAGCGCCGAGGACCTTGGCGGTGCCGATGTCCACACGCGCCTATCGGGCGTGGCCGACTATTTCGCGCAGAACGATCATCACGCGCTGTCGCTGGCGCGCAATATCGTGGGGCACCTGAACCGGCGCAAGCCCGACCAGATCCGCCTGCATGAGCCGGCCGAACCGCTGTATCCGGTGGAAGAACTGTACGGCGTGATCCCGACCGACACGCGCAAGCCGTTCGACGTGCGCGAGGTCATCTCGCGCATCGTCGATGGCTCCGAGTTCGACGAATTCAAGGCGCGCTATGGCACCACGCTGGTATGCGGCTTCGCGCGCATCTGGGGCTACCCGGTCGGCATCGTGGCCAACAACGGCATCCTGTTCTCGGAAGCGGCGCTCAAGGGCGCGCACTTCATCGAACTCTGCTGCCAGCGCAAGATTCCGCTGGTGTTCCTGCAGAACATCACGGGCTTCATGGTGGGCCGCAAGTACGAGAACGAAGGCATTGCGCGCAACGGCGCCAAGATGGTGACGGCGGTGGCGACCGCACAGGTTCCCAAATTCACGGTGATCATCGGCGGCTCGTTCGGCGCCGGCAACTACGGCATGTGCGGCCGCGCGTATTCGCCGCGTTTCCTGTGGATGTGGCCGAACGCGCGCATCTCGGTGATGGGCGGCGAGCAGGCCGCGAGCGTGCTGGCGACCGTGCGCCGCGATGGCATCGAGGCGAAGGGCGGCCAGTGGAGCCAGGAAGAGGAAGACGCGTTCAAGCAGCCGATCCGCGACCAGTACGAACACCA
>NZ_JBYOJS010000027.1:0-65440 GCF_057798895.1 Cupriavidus sp. 22TCCZM04-2 | reverse complement strand
GAAGCCCCGCAATCCCCCGCGGAGCAGTACGATCCGACCCGCAAGCAGAAGTCTGCCGACAAGACCGCGCGCATCCCCATCAAGATCGTGCCGGCCGAAAAGCTCAAGAAGCCGGACTGGATCCGCGTGAAGGCCGCCACCGGCAACTCGCGCTTCTACGAGATCAAGGACATCCTGCGCGCCAACAACCTGGTGACGGTGTGCGAGGAAGCGAGCTGCCCGAACATCGGCGAATGCTTCGGCAAGGGCACGGCCACGTTCATGATCATGGGCGACAAGTGCACGCGCCGCTGCCCGTTCTGCGACGTCGGCCACGGCCGCCCCGATCCGCTCGACGTGAACGAGCCGGGCAACCTGGCGCGCACGATCGCCCAGCTCAAGCTGAACTACGTGGTGATCACCAGCGTCGACCGCGACGACCTGCGCGACGGCGGCGCCCAGCACTACGTGGACTGCATCAGCCAGACCCGCGAACTGTCGCCGGTGACCCGCATCGAAGTGCTCGTCCCTGACTTCCGCGGCCGCCTGGACAAGGCGCTGGACATCCTGCAGGGCTGCCCGCCGGATGTGATGAACCACAACATGGAAACCGTGCCGCGCCTGTACAAGCAGGCCCGCCCGGGCGCCGACTACGCGCACTCGCTCACGCTGCTGAAGGAATTCAAGCGCCGCAACCCGAACGTGGCGACCAAGTCCGGCCTGATGGTCGGCCTGGGCGAGACCGACGAGGAAATCCTCGAAGTCATGCGCGACATGCGCGCGCACGACATCGACATGCTGACCATCGGCCAGTACCTGGCGCCGTCGAACCACCACCTGCCGGTGCTGCGCTACGTGCATCCCGACACCTTCAGGATGTTCGAGGAAGAGGCCTACAAGATGGGCTTCACGCATGCCGCCGTGGGCGCGATGGTGCGCAGTTCGTACCACGCCGACCAGCAGGCGCATCAAGCCGGGTTTGCCTGAGCGTTTCCTTGCCGCCTTACTGCATCTTTGCCAGGTTACCGATACGCACCATCATCTCGGTGAACATCTGCAGGTCCAGGTCGAGATCGGCGACTTCCTTGTATTCCTTGGCGTTATGGGCGGTGTATTTCTTGCCCGGCATCGCCGGCCCGAAGTTGATGGCATTGGGCAGCAGCTTGGCGGTGGTGCTGCCGGCGGTGGCCACGGGTTTGGCTTCGAGGCCGGTGGTGTCGCCGAAGATGTTGAGCAGCGTGGAAAGCCACGCACCCTTGGGGTCGCGGGCCATCCAGTTGCCCTGGTCATACTTGATCTCAACCGTCGAACCCGTGGACGCCGCCCACTTGTAGATGCGCTGCACGGCCTTGCCGCTCAGCGCCTCGGGCGTGCTGCCGCGCGGCATGCGCACATTGGTGATGACCTCGACGAAATCGGCTTGCTCGCGCACCTGGGTCGGGGACATGGTCAGCGGGCCCATGAACGGATCGCGATAGGCCAGCCCCATCTTCTCGCCCAGGTAGCCCAGCCCATACAGGTCGGCAATGTAGCGCGCGGCCCGCAGGTACTGGTTGTCGGCGAGCTGCAGGCCGGAGGCCTGCAGGAACATGGCCAGGCGCGGCAGCGGGTTGACGCCTTCTTCGGGGCGCGAGCCGTGGGCCGACACGCCCGTTACCTTGACCTCGACAACGTCGCCATCGCGCTTCAGGTCGATGCTGAACTTGCCGCCCTGCGGCGTGGTCTTGCGCAGGAAGGCAGCGCGGGCGCCGTCGAGCGCCGCCATCACCGTCGCCGGATTGCCCCCGGCGATGCGCGCCACTGCCGTCTCGGGCACGCTGTTGGCGGACGCGGCGCCGCGCATGGACACGATGGCCGGCTGCTTGCTGTCGGTGCGCAGCGCCGGAAACATGACGCGCAATGCGCCGGAACCCTTCTCTGCCACCACGGCCGGGTATTTGCTGTCGAGCACGATGTTGTAGTCGGGCAGCGCGTTGCGTTCGCGGTAGTACTTCATGCCGTCGCCACCGGTTTCCTCGGTGGTCTCGATCATCAGGCGCACGCTGCGCTCCAACGACAGGCCGCTTTCCTTGACGGTCTTCATGGCGTAGAGCGCCGCGGCAATCGATCCCTTGTCGTCGATGGTGCCGCGGCCGTACAGGTAGCCGTCCACGCGCGTGACGGAGAACGGGTCCAGCCGGGTGCCGTTGTCGAGCACCCATTCGTCGGCGACCGCCGGGACGACATCCGCATGGGTCAGGATGCCGAAGGTGTCCAGGCCCGCGCCAGGCAGCGTGACTTCGAACACGCGGTTGTCGATATTGCGATAGACCAGGCCGAAGGACTTCGCCATGCCTTCGACCAGCTTGCCGAACTCGATGATGGCGGGACTCTCGTGCGGCGGAACCTTGTCGTCGCGCACGGTCCGCAGCGCGACCATCTTGCCCAGGGCGTCGATCACCGCCGCCTCGTTGCGCAGCCGGTTATAGACACCAAGCAAGCGCCCCATATTGACAAGGTTGTCGCCACTGAGCGGTGTCCCGGCCTGCCAGGCGGCCACGGCCGGCGCCGCGGCCGGCTCTGCCTTGGCCGCGCTCGCCAGGAAAGCTTCCAGGCTGGCCGGCGGGCTCGATTTATGGGTCGCGATCAGGGTGTCGAGGGCGGGCTTGCGCAGCGTCTCGGCCCCGGCCGGACAGGCCAGCGCCAGCGCCAGCGATAACGCCAGGGAGATCAGCCGGCCATGGTGGCGGCCGGCATTCAGGGTGTCTGGGCGAAGCATCAGGACTATCGGTAATTCCGATGGATATCGGGAGATGGCCGCATGATAGGGCACTTTTGTGCCCGGCTGAAAGTTATGTGTGACTTTAAGTCCCCTTTTGCCCGTGGGTAATGGGAGGCGGATCACGTTGCGATAGCAAATGCTAATCGCATCGGTTTAAACGATGAATTGTACAAATCACATCGCGATCGACAGAATGTGGTTCATCGCTGCAGCACGCAGCAAACCACAGAACCAGGAGTGATTCCGATGCTGCAATCCCGTGAAGGCCAACGCGTTCCCAATGTCGCTTTCCGTATCCGCCAGGACAACGAATGGAAGACGGTCACCACCGGTGAACTGTTCAACGGCAAGACCGTCGTGCTGTTCTCGCTGCCCGGCGCCTTCACGCCGACCTGCTCGTCGACCCACCTGCCGCGCTACAACGAGCTGGCGCCCGCGTTTGCGAAGCAGGGCGTGGACGAGATCCTGTGCGTCTCGGTCAACGACACCTTCGTGATGAACGAATGGGCCAAGGACCAGGAATCCGCGAACATCACCATGATCCCCGACGGCAATGGCGAGTTCACCGAAGGCATGGGCATGCTGGTGGACAAGACCGACCTGGGCTTCGGCAAGCGCAGCTGGCGCTATTCGATGCTGGTTCGCGACGGCGTGGTCGAAAAGATGTTCATCGAGCCGGATGAGCCGGGCGACCCGTTCAAGGTGTCCGACGCGGACACCATGCTGAACTACATCGCCCCCGATGCCAAGCGCCCGGACCAGGTTGTCGTGTTCTCGAAGATCGGCTGCTCGTTCTGCGCCAAGGCCAAGCAGCAATTGTCGGATGCCGGCTATGAGTACATCGAAGTGCCGCTGGACAACAAGGTGCGCGGCAAGGTGCTGGGCGCCGTGTCCGGTGAAATGACCGCGCCGCAGGTGTTCATCAACGGCAAGCTGGTCGGCGGCGCCGCCGCGCTTGAACAGTACCTGGCCAGGTAACTCCGGTCTCACGACCGCACTTCGCGGTCCGGCAGTCGCCGGACCCGATGGCACCGCGCTGCCTGCGTGGCGCCATCCAGCCCGCCGATTGATGACCGATCGATTTCAAGAACAACCCTGAAGGGAAGGAACCGCACGCCATGAAGACCATCCAGACCGACGTCGCCGTCATCGGAGCAGGCACCGCCGGCCTCGCCGCCTATCGCGCCGCCATTGCGGCAGGCAAGCGCGCCGTGATCATCGAAGGCGGCCCGTACGGCACCACTTGCGCCCGCGTGGGTTGCATGCCGTCCAAGCTGCTGATCGCCGCAGCGGAAGCCGCGCACGAACTGCGCCACACGGCCCCGTTCGGCGTGCACGTGGACGGCAATATCCGCATCGATGGCCGCGAAGTCATGGCCCGCGTCCGCAGCGAACGCGACCGCTTTGTCGGTTTCGTGGAGCGCGGCGTGGAAACCATTCCCGCGGCGGACCGCGTGCGTGGCTATGCCCGCTTCATCGACAACACCACGCTGGAGGTGGCTGCCGCCGAGGGCGAAATCACCGTGCGGGCCAGCCGCGTGGTGATCGCCACGGGTTCGCGTCCGGTCGTGCCGGCGCCGTTCAAGGTGTTCGGCGACCGCCTGATCGTCAACGACGATGTATTTGCGTGGGAAGACTTGCCGCGCAGCGTCGTCGTGTTCGGCCCCGGCGTGATCGGCCTGGAGCTTGGCCAGGCACTGTCGCGCCTTGGCGTGCGGGTCCGGGTATTCGGCGTGCGCGGCTCGCTCGGTCCGCTGACCGACCCTGTCATCCGCAGCCATGCGAACGAGACCTTCCGCAATGAGTTCTACCTCGATACCGAGGCCGATGTCACGGACATGGCGCGCGAAGGCGACCTGGCTCGCATCACCTACACCGATCGCGAGGGCAAATCCGTCACGGAGACGTTCGACTACGTGCTGTCCGCGACCGGCCGCGAGCCCAATGTGCGCGGCCTGGGCCTGGAAAACGCGGGCCTGGAACTCGATGCGCGTGGCGTGCCGGTGTTCGATCCGGCCACGCTGCAGTGCGGCGTATCGCCGGTGTTCATTGCCGGCGATGCCAACAATATCCTGCCGCTGCTGCACGAAGCCGCCGATGAAGGCAAGGCCGCTGGCGAGAACGCTGCCGCGTACCCGCAGGTGAAGCCGCTCGCGCGCCGCGCGCCGATTGCGGTGGTGTTCTCGGACCCGCAGATCGCCATGGTTGGCCAGCGCTTTGCCGACCTGGCCGAAGGCAGCTTCGTCACCGGCGAGGTCAGCTTCGAGGACCAGGGCCGCAGCCGCGTCATGCTGAAGAACCGCGGCCTGATGCACGTGTATGCCGACAAGGCGAGCGGCCGTTTCCTGGGCGCCGAATGGACTGGCCCGCGCGCCGAGAACATTGCGCACCTGCTGGCGTGGTCATATCAGCAGGGCCTGACCATCGCGCAGATGCTGGGCATGCCGTTCTATCACCCGGTGGTGGAAGAGGGCCTGCGTACGGCGTTGCGCGATGCGGCGGCAAAGCTGGAGGGCTGAGCGGGCCAGCGCACCGGGGCGGCGGGGCCTGTCCGACCCGACCTTGGGGGAAGATTGTGGCTGCCGCAATCCGCCTGCACGCGGACGCAGTGCTGCCCGCGGCTGATCCCGGCCTACGGGGCATTTTGCGGCGCCAGGGCCGCGCGGCAATGGTCACGCAGTTCGGAAAGATCCAGAAGTTCCGCTTGCGGGAAAGCGCCGCAGCGGGCGAGCTGAGTCTCGTCGCGGAGATTCAGCGGCTGCTGCGGACGCTCGGCACGGTCATGCGGCCAGTGCCGCATCAATAGCATGCTGCAGCCGCTCCATGCCGAACGTTACGTCCTGCACCACGCCGTTGACGAAGAATGACGGCGTGCCGCGCACCTGCCACTGCGCAGCGCCATGCATGTCGTCGCGGATGTGCGGCAAGTGCGCATGCGCGGACATGTCCTCGTCATATCGGTCCAGGTCCATGCCGAGCATGCCGGCGTAGTGGCGCAACGCGTCGGGCCTGAGGCCGTCCGGCTTTTCATGGAGCAGGCGGTACATCGGCCAGAACTTTTGCTGCGCGCCGGCGGCTTCCGCGCATTCGGCGGCGGCTTCGGCCGACGGGTGCCAGTGCGACATCGGATAGTGGCGATAGACGAAGCGCACCTGCGGACCGTAGTGCTCCATCAGGATCTTCATGGCGCCATACGCCATGCGGCAATACTCGCACTCGAAATCTCCGTACTCGACGACAGTAACCCTGGCGGTGTCGGGGCCGACCGCGTGGTCGGCGGCCGTGATGGCGACGTCTCGCATAAGGCGCTCCGGTGCATGGGCAGGCGGCCCGGGACTTTTTAGTTTAGGCGCAGACGGGGCTCAGGCGTGGGCAATATAAGGTGCATATTTTCGCTCTGGAAGAGTTGTGTAGGGCATATGCGGTTCAAACCTTAGCCCATGTCCGTCCGAGGCACATATGGAATCTGCTCTTCTTCGTAGAGCCGATAGATCAGGTCGAGCATTTCCCTGATATCGCGTGACTCGTCCATCGCGCGCATGCTCATGATGATCGGCGACGTGAGGGTCGGGTCATCGAGTTCCATGTAGCTCACGTCGTCGCGCTTGAGCCCATAGACACTGCTCGGCACGACGGAGATCCCTTCTCCCGCCGCGACCAGCCCCAATGCAATCTGCAACTCGCGGACGTCATAAATGCGCCGGGGCGTCAGTGCTCGTTCCTGGAACGCCGACAGGACCTGGTCCGCAAAGCTGGGACGCGGCGCCTTCGGGAACACGATCAGCGTTTCGTAGATGAGGTCCCGCAGCGAAAGCTGCGGTTTGGACAGCGAGAGCGGATGACCAACGGGGAGGGCCACGATCATCTTCTCCTCGCGCAGGATGACCCGGCGGATATTCGCGTCCTCGTGCCGGATGCGGCCGAACCCGACATCGATGCGTCCGTCCTTCAATGCGCGGATCTGGTCCATGGTCGACATTTCGTGCAGGCTGAGCTCTACCGCTTTGTTTTCGTCCCGGAATCGCCGGATGATCTTTGGCAGCATGCCGTAGAGTGTCGAACCCACGAAGCCGACGGACAGGCTCCGCTCGATGTTGCCCACGCGCCGCGTCATCGATTCCAGCTCGCTGGTCTGCGCGAGCAGGTGGACCGCGTGCGAGTAAAAGAACTTGCCGGTCTCGGTGAGCTTGAGCGGACGGGAGTTCCGCTCGAACAGCTGCACCCCGAGTGCCTCTTCGAGCTGCTGTATCTGCCGGCTGAGCGGCGGCTGGGCGATATGGAGCCGTTTTGCGGCGCGCGTGAAGTTGCGCTCTTCCGCGACGGCCACGAAGTAGCGGAGATGCCGTAGCTCCATACAATACCTCCTGGATATAGCCTGATACTAAAACGGTGTTGGACTGACGCGTTTTACGACTCTATTCTGCATTCAAGCTCGATTTCAGCGGCAAATTATACCTTCTGGGTAGATTAAGACCGACCTGAAATGAGGGTTAACCCCAGTAAAAACACAGACAGTTAGGAGCAGACATGAGTGCCAAGGTATTCGACGCGAAGGAAGTGCAGGACCTGCTGAAGGCCGCCGCCAATCTGGGCAGCAACGAGGGCAACGCTCGTACGAAGCAGATCACGCATCGTCTGCTGAGCGACCTGTTCAAGGCCATTGAGGACCTGGACATGACCCCCGACGAAGTGTGGGTCGGCGTGAATTACTTCAACAAGCTCGGCCAGGATGGCGAGGCGGCCCTGCTGGCCGCTGGACTGGGTCTGGAGAAGTATCTCGACATCCGCATGGATGCCCAGGACCGCGAAGCCGATATCCACGGCGGCACGCCGCGCACGATTGAAGGACCGCTGTATGTGGCCGGTGCCCCGGTGCGTGACGGCGTCTCCCGGATCGATCTCAATGCTGACGAAGATGCAGGCCCGCTGGTTATCCGTGGCACGGTGACCGGACCGGACGGCAAGCCCGTCGCCGATGCGGTGGTCGAATGCTGGCACGCCAATTCGAAGGGCTTCTACTCGCACTTTGACCCGACCGGCGCGCAAGACGATTTCAACCTGCGCGGCGCGGTGAAGACCGGGGCCGACGGCAAGTATGAATTCCGCACGCTGATGCCCGTCGGCTACGGATGCCCGCCGGAGGGCGCCACGCAACAGCTGCTTGACGCGATGGCCCGCCACGGCAACCGCCCGGCGCACGTGCACTTCTTCGTCACGAGCGACAAGACCCGCAAGCTTACGACGCAGATCAACATCGAAGGCGACCCGCTGATCTGGGATGACTTCGCCTACGCAACGCGTGAAGAACTCGTGCCGCATGTGGTGGAAAAGACCGGCGGCACGGCGCTCGGCCTCAAGGCCGACGCGTACAAGGAAATCGAGTTCAACATCGCATTGACTCCGCTGGTGCAGGGCAAGGACAACCAGCTTGTGAACCGCCCGCGCGTCGCCGCCACGGCGTAAGCCGCTGTAAGCCTCGCCCGGCGGCCTCTCTCGCAGGCCGCCCAACTCTCCGCACGAACTATCTGAACCGATGCCACAGGCTTCCCCTGGGAAGCCTGCATAGGGAGACGACTCATGTCCGCAACACTCGACAAAGCACAACAACTGGACGATCTGCTGAGCAATGCCGTTCAGGATGACAAGGAAAATGGCGTCTTCCGCTGCCGCCGTGACATCTTTACGAACGCCGATCTGTACGAACTCGAGATGAAGCACATCTTCGAGCGCAACTGGGTCTACCTGGCACACGAAAGCCAGGTTCCGAACAACAACGATTACTACACCACGTGGATCGGTCGCCAGCCGATCGTCATCACGCGTGACAAGACCGGCGAACTGCATGCGGTGATCAATGCCTGCGCCCACAAAGGCGCCATGCTGTGCCGTCGCAAGCATGGCAACAAGGGCAGCTTCACCTGTCCGTTCCACGGCTGGACGTTCTCGAATGCCGGCAAGCTGCTGAAGGTCAAGGACGAGAAAACCACCGAGTATCCGGTGCAGTTCAACAAGCAGGGCTCGCACGACCTGAAGAAGGTGGCGCGCTTCCAGAACTACCGCGGCTTCCTGTTCGGCAGCCTGAGCGAAGACGTGATGCCGCTCGAGGACTACCTCGGCGAAACGAGGGTCATCATCGACCAGATCGTCTCGCAAGCACCGGAAGGTCTCGAAGTGCTGCGCGGCAACTCTTCCTACATCTACGACGGCAACTGGAAGATGCAGATGGAAAACGGCTGCGACGGCTATCACGTCAGCACCGTGCACTGGAACTACGCCGCCACCATGGGCCGGCGCAAGGTCGAAGGCACCAAGGCCGTCGATGCCAACGGCTGGAGCAAGTCGATCGCGGGGGTGTATGGCTTCGAGCATGGCCACATCCTGCTCTGGACCAACACGATGAATCCGGAAGTGCGTCCGGTCTATCAGCATCGCGACGAGATTGCAGCGCGTGTCGGTGAAGACAAGGCGAACTACATCGTGAACCAGACACGCAACCTGTGCCTGTATCCGAACGTGTTCCTGATGGACCAGTTCAGCACCCAGATCCGCGTGGTCCGCCCGATCAGTGTCGACAAGACCGAAGTCAATATCTTCTGCTTCGCGCCCAAGGGAGAAAGCGCCGAAAGCCGCGCCCTCCGCATTCGCCAGTACGAAGATTTCTTCAATGTCACCGGCATGGGCACCAGCGACGACCTTGAGGAATTCCGCGCGTGCCAGGCGGGCTACGCCAACACCACAACCATGTGGAACGACATGTCGCGTGGCGCACCGCTTTGGGTCCACGGACCGGACGAAAACGCCAAAGGCATGGGATTGAACCCGCTGATATCGGGCGAGCGCAGTGAAGATGAAGGGCTCTTCGTGGTGCAACACGAATACTGGAGGCAGGTGATGAGAGAAGCCCTGCGCAAGGAACAGGCGGAGGCGGCGGTATGAACATCGACTATCAAACCATCTGCCAGGCGCTCTATCAGGAAGCGCGCTTTCTCGATGACCGCCAATGGGACGAATGGCTGGCCTGCTACGCGGAAGACGTCACCTACTGGATGCCGGCGTGGGACGACGATGACCAGCTTACACAGGACCCGCAAAGCCAGATCTCACTGATGTACTACCCGGACCGCGGCGGCCTGGAAGACCGGGTGTTCCGCATCCGGACCGAGCGCAGCAGCGCGTCGATGCCGGAGCCGCGCACCGGCCACAACGTCACCAATGTCGAAGTGCTGGCGCAGCGCGAGGGCGAAGTCGACATTCGCTACAACTTCAACACGCTGAGCCATCGCTACAGGGTGACAGACCAGTACTTCGGAACGGTCTATCTCACCTTCCGCAAGGTGGGCGACCGCTTGCTGATTTCGAGCAAGAAGATCGTGCTCAAGAATGACTACATCCGCCAGGTGCTCGACGTCTACCACGTCTGAGGCCACGGGTTGGAACGAAACGGACGCAGGAGGCAACATGTCCAGCTACAACATCGCACTGAATTTTGAAGACGGCGTCACCCGCTTTGTCGAATGCAAGGCCGGCGAGAAGGTCCTCGACGCCGCGTTTCGCGCCAAGATCAACCTGCCGATGGATTGCTCCGACGGCGTCTGCGGCACCTGTAAGTGCCGCGCCGAGAGCGGTAGCTACGATCTCGGCGACGACTACATCGAGGACGCGCTGAACGACGACGAGAAAGCCAGCGGGCTCGTGCTGACGTGCCAGATGGTGCCGCAGAGCGATTGCGTTATCGCCGTGCCGGCGTCGTCAACGGTGTGCAAGACCGAACAAAGCAAGTTTTCCGCGACGGTCACCAAGGTCGAGCAGCACAATGATGCGGCGGTAGTGCTGGAACTGGACGTGGACAGCATTCCGCCGGTCTTTCTGGCCGGCCAGTATGTGAACATCGACGTTCCCGGCAGGGGGGCGCACCGCTCGTATTCGTTCTCGTCCGCGCCGGGTGCTTCGAAGATCAGCTTCCTGATCAAGAAGATTGCCGGCGGCGTGATGAGCACCTGGCTCGAATCGGCGCAGCCGGGACACAAGGTGCAGCTGACCGGCCCGCTGGGCAGCTTCTACCTTCGGGCCGTGGAGCGTCCGCTGCTGTTCCTGGCGGGCGGCACGGGCCTGGCGCCGTTCCTGTCGATGCTGGAAGTGCTGGTGCGGGCGAACTCGCAGCAGAAGGTGCATCTGATCTACGGCGTGACCCGCGACCTTGACCTGGTCCAGGTCGATGCGATCGAGGCGTACGTCGCGAAGCTGCCGAACTTCACGTTCAGCACCGTGGTTGCCGAAGCGGAATCGAGCCATCCCCGCAAGGGCTGGGTGACGCAGCATATGCCGGCTGAATGCCTGAACGACGGGGATGTCGACGTGTACCTGTGCGGTCCGCCGCCGATGGTCGACGCCGTGCGCAAGCATTTCGATGACAATGGCGTGAAGCCCAACAGCTTCCACTACGAGAAGTTCACGCCCAACGCCGTTCCGGTGATCGCATGAACGCCCGCCGATTCGAAGGCAAGGTGATGGTCGTCACCGGCGCGGCACAGGGTATCGGCCGTGGCGTTGCGCTGCGCGCCGCGGCGGAAGGTGCCAGCGTCCTGTTCGTCGATCGCGCCGACTTCGTCCGCGAGGTCGCTGCTGAAGCGGTCGGGGCCGACACCGCCGGCTTCATTGCCGACATGGAGACCTATGAAGGCGCGGCCGCCACGATGGCCTTTGCGGTGGAGAAATTTGGCCGCATCGACGTCCTGGTCAACGGCGTGGGCGGTGCCATCCGGATGCGGCCATTTGCCGAGTTCGAGCCGGCGCAGATCGACGCGGAAATCCGCCGCTCGCTCATGCCTACGCTGTACGCCTGCCACGCCGTCCTTCCGCACATGCTGGCGCAGGGAGGCGGAACCATCGTGAATATTTCCTCGAATGCCACGCGCGGCATCCGACGCGTGCCGTACTCGGCGGCCAAAGGCGGCGTCAACGCGATGACCCAGTCGCTGGCCATGGAGTATGGCGAGCACAACATCCGGGTGGTCGCCGCAGCGCCCGGGGGCACCGAGGCGCCGCCGCGGCGCGTGCCGCGCAACGCAGCGGGAGACAGCGAGCAAGAGAAGGCATGGATGCGCGAGGCGGTGACGCAGGTTGCCGAGTCGACCTTCTTCAAACGCTACGGCACGCTCGACGAACAGATCGCGCCGATTCTCTTTCTTGCGTCGGACGAGGCGGGGTACATCACAGGCGCCGTACTGCCGGTTGCTGGCGGCGACAACGGCTAAAGCTCATAAAAGAAGCAGGCGCGGCCGGCTGCATTCAGCCTGGCTGCCGCGGCCATCCAAAAAACGACAACGGAGACAAAACATGCGACACATTGACGTCCACAAGCTAGCGGACGACGCGCGCTTCAACAGATTCCATGCAGGCCTGCTGTTCTGGTGCGCGCTCATCATCATCTTTGACGGCTACGATCTCGCCGTGGTGGGCATTGCGCTGCCCTCGATCATGAAGGACATGGGCGTCGACGCGACCCGTGCAGGCTTCATGGTCAGTTCGGCCCTGTTCGGCATGATGTTCGGCGCGGTAATCATGGGCACCGTCGCCGACCGCATTGGCCGGCCAAAGGCCATTGCCATCTGCATTGCGCTGTTCAGCGTCTTTACGGCCGCGGCGGGAATGACGCACGACCCGGTCTCGTTCAGCGTGACACGCTTCTTTGCCGGACTCGGCATCGGCGGCGTGATGCCCAACGTCGTCGCCCAGATGACCGAGTTCTCGCCGCGCAAGATCCGCGGCACCATGGTCACGCTCATGTTCAGCGGGTATTCCGTGGGCGGGATGCTGGCCGCACTGATGGGCAAGTCGCTGATCGAGACGTACGGCTGGCAATCTGTGTTCCTGGCCGCCAGCGCGCCCGTACTGATCATCCCCGCGGTGCTGAAGCTGATGCCGGAGTCATTGCCGTTCCTGATCCAGCGGAATCGCCTGGACACGTTGAAGGCCGTGCTGGTCAGGATGGCCCCCGCTTACCGCGCACAGGCCACGGACCGGTTCGACTTGCCGCAGGCCGGGAAAGGGGCCAGCGCTCCCATCAGCATGCTGTTCCGTGACGGGCGCGGCTTCAGCACCGTGATGCTGTGGATTGCCTTCTTCATGTGCCTGTTTATGGTCTATGCCTTGAGCTCGTGGCTCACCAAGCTCATGGCTGGCGCGGGCTATAGCCTCGGCTCCGCCTTGACCTTCGTGCTGGTGTTGAACTTTGGCGCGATGGCCGGCGCCATCGGCGGCGGCTGGCTTGCGGACAGGTTCAATATCAAATACGTCCTGGTCGGCATGTACGCACTGGCTGCGGTCTCCATCACGCTGCTTGGCTTCAGGATGCCGACCGAGGCCTTGTTCCTCGTGGTTGCGCTTGCCGGAGCCTCGACCATCGGGACGCAAATCGTGACCTACGCCTATGCCGGGCAGTTCTATCCGGCGACCGTGCGCGGCACGGGAATTGGCTGGGCCTCCGGTGTCGGCCGCGGCGGCGCCATCCTCGCGCCGATTGTCATCGGCGTGCTGGTCAGCCTTTCCCTGCCGCTGCAGCAGAATTTCGCGGCCATGGCCGTGCCCGCGGTCATCGCCGTGCTGGCTGTCCTGATGATCGACCACCAGCGCTCGGCGTCGATCATGGAAGGCAAGGCGGTCCAGGCCACAACGGATGACAGGAACATCGTTGCGAACGTCCAGCAGCGCAGCTCATGACGTTGTCCAACCCATACATCCACTGTATCGAGAAACTATGACAGCCACGATTACCTCGGTCGAAGCCATCCTGGTCGACCTGCCCACCATCCGGGCCCATCAACTGGCCATGGCCACCATGCAGCAGCAGACGCTGGTGATCGTGCGGCTGCGCTGCAGCGACGGCATCGAGGGCATCGGCGAGGCCACCACCATCGGCGGCCTGTCGTATGGCGACGAGAGCCCCGAAGGCATCAAGCTGGCCATCGACACCTACCTGGCGCCCGCGCTGGCTGGCGAGGACGCCACCAACGTCCACGCCGCGATGGCTCGCCTGAACAAGATCGCGCGCGGCAACCGCTTCGCCAAGTCGGCGCTGGAAACCGCGCTGCTCGATGCGCAGGGCAAGCGCCTGGGCGTGCCGCTGGCCACGCTGCTGGGCGGCGCGGTGCGCGCCACGCTGCCGGTGCTGTGGACGCTGGCCAGCGGCGATACCGCGAAGGACATCGACGAAGCCGAGCGCCTGCTGGCCGAGCGCCGCCACAACACCTTCAAGCTCAAGATCGGCCGGCGCAGCGTGCGCGACGACGTGGCGCACGTGTCGGCGATCAAGCGCGCGCTCGGCGACCGCGCCCGCGTGACCGTGGACATCAACCAGGCCTGGAACGAAGCCGATGCCGCCGGCGGCATCGCCATGCTCGAAGCCGCGGGCATCGACCTGATCGAGCAGCCCACGCCGCGCGAGCAGCGCACGGCGCTGGCGCGGCTGGCGGCACGCTTCGTGGTGCCGATCATGGCGGACGAGGCCGTGTGCGGTCCGGAGGATGCGATGGAACTCGCGCGCATCGGCGGCGCCGACGTGTTCGCGCTGAAGATCGCCAAGTCGGGCGGCATCTTCGGCATGCTGCGCACGGCTGCCGTGGGCGATGCCGCAGGCATCGCGCTGTATGGCGGCACGATGCTGGAGGGCAGCGTGGGCACCATCGCCGCCGCGCATGGCTTCTGCACGCTGCCGCAGCTGGCGTGGGGCACGGAGCTGTTTGGCCCGCTGCTGCTCAAGGATGACATCGTGGTCGAGCGGCCCGCTTACCGCGACTTCAGCCTGCACTTGCCCGAAGGCCCGGGGCTGGGACTTGCGCTCGATGAAGACAAGCTCGCGCACTACCGGCGCGATCACGCCTGAGGGCCCGCTCAGGGCACCACTGACAGGAACAGGTAGGCGGCCAGGATGGCGAGGTGCACCACACCCTGCAGGATCGTGGTGCGGCCCCTGCCGAGCGTGAGCGACGACACGATCAGCGTCAGCATCAGCAGCACGGTTTCCTTCGGGCCAAGTCCCAGTTCAAGCGGCTGTCCGATCCAGATAAAGACCGCGGCGACCGATGGAATGGTCAGGCCGATGCTGGCCAGCGCCGAGCCGAGCGCAAGGTTCAGGCTGGTCTGGATGCGATCGGCGCGCGCCGCGCGCAGTGCGGCCAGGCCCTCGGGCAACAGCACCGTGGCCGCGATGATGATGCCGACCACCGCCGCCGGTGCGCCCGCGTGCAGCACGGCCGCCTCCACCGATGGCGACAGCAGCTTGGCCAGGCCGACGACAAGCACCAGGCAGACCACGAGCAGCAGGCCGCTGATGGCGGCGACGCGGCCCGGCGGCGGCGGCGCATGGACGTCCTCGTCCGAACTGTCGTCAGCCAGGAAATAGTCGCGGTGGCGCACGGTCTGCACGAACACGAACGAGCCGTACAGCACCAGCGACATCACACCGGCAAAGCCGAGTTGCGCCGGCGTCAGCACCGGGCCCGGCGAACTGCTGGTGTAGTTGGGCAGCACCATGGTCAGCGCGAGCAGCGCCGCCAGCACGGCCATGGCGGCATTGGCGCCCGGCGCCTGGAACGCCTGCTCGCGATGGTGCAGGCCGCCGACGAACAGGCATAGCCCGACGATCCCGTTGCAGATCAGCATGACGGCGGCAAACACGGTATCCCGTGCCAGTCCGGCTTTTTCGGGACCGGACGACAGCATCACCGAGACGATCAGCGCCACTTCGATCACCGTCACGGCGATGGCCAGGACAAGCGTGCCGAACGGCTCGCCGACGCGGTGCGCGACCACCTCCGCGTGGTGGACCGCCGCGAACACCGCGCCCGCGAGCGCCGGTGCCATGAGCAGGATCAGCCAGCCCTGTACGGGCAGGGCAAGTCCGGCGGCGAGGATCGCCGCCGCGGCAAGCGGGGCGCACACGGTCCACGCCGGCAGCTTGTTGGAAGTCAGTGCCATCCCTGTTTTTCCTTTCTTGTTTTGGTGTTCTGGGCGCCACCGAGCGGTGGCAAGAGACGTGCGGAGCCGCGGCCCCGGCACGAAGCAGAAGGGCGATCCGTCACAGCCCAGCGCCGTGACGGCAGTGATAAGGCAGTCGAGGTGCGAATCAGTTCCCGAAAATTGCGATCAATTGGACGAGATTCGGGGTGAATGCCGGGGATTTCTTGGATTCAATCCTCACAGGGCGAAAACCTGCTGCTGCGCGCCGTGTATGTAGCCGGGGGTTCTCTGGTTATGACCGGGTCTTCGCTACCCCGTCATAACCTCAGACCCCAGGCACGCCCCCTCAATCCCCCGGACAACCATAAAAAAGCCCTCGGCCGGGGTGGTCGAGGGCTCGAAGTGGTTGGGGCGTACCCGTTGCCCGCCCCAGCAACGAGTGTAGTCGCGAACCCCGGCCGGACCGGCGTCAATCCAGCGACTGTCGCGCGCCTGCGACGGTGTTTCGCCGCAAAGTGAGGCATGCGTCGCGATAGGGTGACCGACCCCGGCCCATTGCTACCGTGTTTCGGTCTGGAAAAACTGCGACACAATCTGCCGCGTGGTCGCACTGGTTTCGACTTCGCCAAGTTTCTCGTGCGGCAGCCATTGCAGCGACTTGATTTCATGACCGGCCTTCGGCCGCGCCGATGCTTCAATGTCGGCGGTGAATACGTGATGCACCGTGGTCGCGCCGATGAACTGGAAAACGCCCACCAGCGCCTTGGTCTTCAGTGCCGTTTCCTGCTGCAGCTCGCGCCGTGCGGTTTGCTCCGGCGACTCCTGCTTGCCGGGGCGGCCGCCAGGCAGTGCCCATCGCACGCCGTCCTTCGAAACGAGCAGCACGCTGTCGTGCCGGATGCAGACGATGGTGGCCCTGACTTTCGGCTTCAGCGGTTTCAGTGCTTGCATATCGGCTCCCTGAAATGAACCGCGGCGCGGCTGGCCGCATCTTCCCCTGGGAAGTTCTGATGGCGTGGGCAACGGTGAAGCCGAGGATAGTAACCGCGATCGAACGGAACCTGTCAATCGGCATCAGCACCCGGAACCCTGCATCTGTCGTGCCAGCGGCGCGTGCCGCGATCCGGCATGCATCTTGAGTCGTCCCTGACTACTTGCCGCCAGTGTATGCACTCATGCCCCGAAGCGCTGAAAAATCCACCGACTCCGTTCCCGAACGCCCGCAGCTCAATGCCTGCCGGCGCTGCCCGCTTTGGCACGACGCCACGCAGGGCGTGCCCGGAGCAGGCCCCGTCAGCGCCCGGCTCATGCTCGTCGGCGAACAGCCCGGCAATGAGGAAGACCTGCAGGGCGAGCCCTTCGTGGGGCCAGCCGGCCGCCTGCTGGGCGAAGCGCTCGCGCAGGCCGGACTGCAGCGTGAAGACGTCTACCTGACCAACGCCGTCAAGCACTTCAAGTTCCAGCTGCGCGGCAAGCGCCGTCTGCACAAGACCCCGGGGCAGCTCGAGATCGAAGCGTGCGGCATGTGGCTGGAGCAGGAGATCCACGCGGTGGGCCCCACCGTCATCGTTGCGCTGGGCGCGACCGCCACCGGCGCCGTGCTCGGCAAGAAGCGCGTGGCCTTGTCGGCACTGCTCGATGCGCCGGTCGAGAAGGACGGCCACCTGGTCGTCGTCACGTACCACCCGTCGTTCGTCCTGCGCCAGCGCAGCGAGGAAGGACGCCAGGCCGCGTTCGCGCGCATCGTGGCCAGCCTGCGCCAGGCGGTGCGCCTCGCCGGCGAAGGAAGGTCAGGGAAAGCGCATCGCGTACGCGGGTAATCCGGGGTGCCGCGCTGCGCACCGGCGGTAAATCTTTCCATGTCGGACTGCAAATCCGCTCGCGACTTGCGCCGCCCGCGCCGCCCATGGGCGGCGCGCGACGGGCATGGTCGTTGCGACCCCTTGCCTGCGCCACGAAAAAAGAACGCGAACCGACCACATGGAGAAACTGATGGCCACCCGAACGCAGCATGCCTCCACGCCTGCCTCCCCGCTGCAGCCGCAACTGCGGCTGCGTGACGTGATGACCGCCGATCCGCAGTACGTAACGCCCGACTGCACGCTCCAGGAGGCGGCCAGGATCATGGATGACCTCAATGTCGGCACGCTGCCCGTGTGCGTCGACGGTCATCTGCGCGGCATGGTGACTGACCGCGATATCACGTGCCGCTGCATCGCCGTGGGCAAGGATCCGCAGACCCGGATCGCCGAGGCGATGTCGGAAGGCCCGCTATGGTGCCGCGATGACGACACGGTCGACGACGCGCGCGCGAAGATGGCCGAACGGCAGATCCGCCGGGTGCCGGTGATCGACAAGGACGACCGGCTGGTGGGCATCGTATCGCTCGGCGATATCGCGACCAAGTCCGGCGACATCGCCAAGGCCGGCGACACGCTGACCGAGGTCTCCAACCCGTCCGAACCCGATCGCTGAGCCGCCCCGGCGCGCTACCCGGCAGGCGGGAATGCCGAACACGCCTCGCGTCTCGCGCCGCCGGATCGCGGGCGAGCTGTGGCGCGCGATCTGGAAGTTCCGCGCGCGCGTGGTCGTGGCCATCGCCCTGTTGCTGCTGGCGAAGGCGGCAACGGTCGCGGTCCCGCTGGTCCTCAAGCTGATCGTCGACGAGCTGTCGCCGGTGCGCACGCTTTCGCACGCGGGCACGGGCGCGGAGCCCGCATCCGTGGTACGGCTTGTGGTGACAATGCCGGCGTACCTGGTGCTGGCCTACGCCGTGCTGCGCCTGCTTGGCAACGCCTTCAACGAACTGCGCGACGTGGTCTTCGCCAATGTCGCGCAGAGCACGGTGGCCAGCTTCATGGCCCGCACCTTCGCGCACCTGCACAAGCTCGGCGCCAGGTTCCACGCGCGGCGCGAGACCGGCGGCGTGATCCGCGACCTGGAGAAGGGCACGGCGGCGATCGGCTTTCTGCTGGGCGTGTCGGTATTCACCATCGTCCCTACGCTGCTGGAGATCGGCTCGGTGCTGATCATCATGGTGGCCGGCTACGGGGCGAGCTTTGCGGGGATCATCGTCGTGGTGTTCGCGCTGTACGCGGGTTGCACGGTGCTGCTCGCGCGCCGCCGCATGCGTGTGCAGCGCCATGTCAACAGTGTCGAGGCGCAGACCAACAGCAAGGTGGTGGACAGCCTGCTGAACTACGACACGGTCAAGTACTTCGCGCGCGAGTCGTTCGAATCCGAGCGGCTGGGACGGCTGCTGGGCCGCTGGGTCGACATCAGCGTGGAGAACCAGTATGCGCTGTCCACCCTGCATATCGCGCAGAGCGCGTGCATCGCGGTCGGCGTGGCCGGCGTCATGCTGCTGGGCGTCGACAAGGTCCTGCACGGCGTGCTGACCGTTGGCGACCTGGTGCTGATCAACGCGTACATCATCCAGGTCGTGCTGCCGCTCAATACGCTCGGCTTCATCTTCCGCGAATCGAACGACGCCATGACCAATGTCGAGCGCCTGTTCGCGCTGCTCGACGCCAAGGGCCGCGCCGGCGAGGACACCGATGCGCCGGGCGCGTCGGCACTGCAGGTCAGCCAGGGCACGATCGTGTTCGAGAACGTCAATTTCAGCTATGACCCGAGCCGGCATACGCTTTGGGATGTCAGCTTCCATGTGCGAGCCGGCCAGACCGTGGCCGTGGTTGGCGGCAGCGGTTCGGGCAAGTCGACGCTGGCGCGGCTGCTGTTCCGGCTCTACCAGCCCGATTCGGGCCGCATCCTGATCGACGGGCAGGACCTGAGGCTGGTCACGCAGCGCAGCCTGCGCGAGGTGGTCGGCATCGTGCCGCAGGACACCATCCTGTTCAACGACACCATCGCCTACAACATTGCCTACGGCCGGGAAGGCGCGACCCGCGCCGACGTGGTGGACGCCGCGCGCGCCGCGCAGCTCGACACCCTGGTCGACCGCCTGCCCGATGGCTACGACACCATGGTCGGCGAACGCGGCGTGCGGCTCTCGGGCGGCGAGCGCCAGCGCGTGGCGATTGCCCGCGCCATGCTGAAGAAGCCGCCGATCATCGTCTTCGACGAAGCGACGTCCGCGCTCGACACGCGTACCGAGCGGGCGATCCAGCAGGAACTGACCGCCGTGGCCCGGGGCCGCACCGCTTTCATCATTGCGCACCGGCTGTCGACCATTGCCGAGGCAAACCACATCCTGGTCATGGAACACGGCCGCGTCGTGGAAGCCGGCACGCACGAGGCGCTGCTCGCGCGCGGCGGTGTCTATGCGCAGATGTGGCGCCTGCAGCAGCAGCAACGCGAACTGGAACGCACGGAAGAGCGGCTCGCGATGCAGCCGATCCGGCTCGATACGCTGGTGGCCGGGGTGGTGGACGGCCTGCGCGACATTATCGCGGAACGCAACATCCACCTGTTTACGATCGTGAACGACGCGGAACTGCGCGTGACTGGCGACCCCGGCGTGCTGCAGCAGGCCATCTGGCAGCTGTGCGGAAGTGTGATCGATACCATGGTCCCAGGCGGACGGCTCGAACTCCGGCTCGAACGGCTGGACGGCGATGCCGGCCTGACGCTCGCCGCGACCCAGCCCGCCGAGGGGCGGCGCGTGCCGCCGGCCGACGTGCAGCGACTGCAGGTGCGGCTTGCCGACGCGGGCGTGCGGCTCACGGCCGACGCGGCCCGGCAGACCTGGTGCTTCCGTATGCCGATGCGGCCGGTCCGCGAAGCGGTCGCGCCAGCCTTGCCCGCGCCCGACGAGTTCCCGGCCCCCGGGCCGCATTCGCTGCGCGACCTGTGCATCCTGGTCCTTGACGACGATGCGACCACGCGCGACATCCTGGTCGAAGCGCTCGAAGATCTTGGGGCGCGCGCGCTGGCCTACGGGCACGGCAGGGACCTGCTGCAGGATCTCGCCGGCATGTCGCCGGCCGACTGGCCCAATGTGCTGCTGTGCGATATCGCGCTCGATGAAGAAGACGGCTATACCGTCCTGCGCGCGGTGCGGCGGCTCGAAAGCCGGCGCGAGGTGCCGCTGCTGCACCGGCTGACCGCCATCGCGCTGTCGGGGCATGCGCAGCCGCAGGACCGCATCCGCGCAATGATGGCCGGATTCCAGGTGCACTTGCCCAAGCCGGTCCGCATGGCCGAACTGATCGCGGCGATCCAGGCGCACAGGCGCCCGGGTCGGATGTAAACGAGGAATAGCGGCGACGCCGAGCTCAGCGCGCTGCGGCGCGCACCAGACGCAGCGCGGCGGCGATGTGGCGCGGCACCACCTCGCGTTCCTGCAGCACCCAGCGCATGCCGCGCAGGAGATCGCCCCAGTCGCTGGCCTCCAGCTGCGTGGCCAGCTGCGGGAAGACACCGAGCGTTTCCGCCACGGCCATTGGCGCGGGCAGGCACAGCCAGGCGGACCACACCGCATTGCGCGCCAGCATGGCGCGGCGCCGCTGCGCGTCGCGCGCGGCGCTGGGATGGTGGTGCACCACCAGTTCGGGCGCGTAGACCAGCGCCCACCCCAGCGCGGCCAGCCGCAGCGATAGCAGCGTTTCCTCGCCGCCGATGAAGAGGCGCGAATCGTAGCCGCCGGCCTCCAGGAAGGCGCCGGTACGGAAGGCGGTGGCCCCGGCCATCACGCCCAGGATCATGCGTCCGGGCAGGCCGGTAGAGGGCAGGGGGCTGTGCGACATGGCAGTACTGGCCGGGTCTTCACGCTCGGTCTCGCCGACCAGGATGCGTGCGGTCAGCGCGCCGATTTCGGGGTGGTTGCCGAAGATGGCGCAGGCGCGGGCCAGCGCGCCGGGCTGCCACCAGCAATCGTCGTCGCAGAAGGCCACGTACGGCGTGGACGCCCACCGCGCACCCAGATTGCGGCCCGCGGCGCCCAGGTTGGTGCTGCAGGACAGGCAGGCCACCTCCGGAAACTGCCGCGCCAGCATGGCGCAGGTCCCGTCGGTCGAGCCGTTGTCCACCACCGCGACGCGCGGCCGCTCAGGCAGCGCGGTGAGCTGGCGCAGCGTGTGCGCGAGCGTATCGCGGCGGTTGTGGGTCAGCACGACCACGCTGATGCAAGGGGCGGTCATGACGGGCTCCGTTCCGCGAGGGTCAGCGACCAGTAGCGCTCGGGCGCGCCGATATCGGCGATCTGCGCTTCGCTGAACAGCGGAAGCTGGCTGGCGTAGGCCTTGACGGCCTCCATCTTGCGCGGCAGGAACGGTGCCGTGGCGAAAGACACCGGTGTCGCGAGGAGTCCCGCGCGCTGCCACGCGGCAAGCTGGTTCTGCACCAGGCCGGGCAGTCGCCGGTAGATCGCGTCCTCATAGAACAGCCATCGCCGGGGCTCGGCGGCGCGCTCTTCGTCATCGCCGCCCTCGGTCACCAGGGCCGGCCGGCACAGCAGCAGGCTGGCGCCATGCGTGAGGATATGGTCGCTGTGGAACAGGCCCATCGGCGCGATCACGGTACGGCTTTCGCGCAGCACCTGGCACTCGACGATGCGGGCCGCGATGGCTTCGATCGTATAGGCGTGCCGGTACTGGCTGTCGAGCAGGTCCAGCCAGAGCGGGTGGCCCCCGAGCTGGCCGAGCGCGCGCGCGTCTTCATGGCGGCGCGACAGCACGGCTTCGCGCGCACTGGCGAAGCCGGCCGCGCGGTCCCATTCCGGCAGCGGCATCTGCGCGGACGGCAGCCCGGCGAACACGGTCAGCACGCTGGGATTGTTGCCGGCGGCGATCAGGCATCCGCAGCTGAAGACGGCGTCGTCCAGGTGGGGGGAGAGGATCGTCATCCGCTCCGGGGCATGGAAGCTCGCCATCGCGTCAGGACACATCCGAGGCGGGTTGGCGCCGCGCCGGCTCGGCGGGTTTCAATGGCGCTGACGACTGCCCGGCCAGCTTCTGCCGCCGGACGCGCCCGGCCAGCCGCGAGACGAAATAGGCAACGGTCAGCCGCAGGCCTTGGGAAAGCGGCGTCGCCGGGTTCCATTGCAGCAGCGTGCGCGCGAGCGTGATATCCGGGCAGCGTTGCCGCGGATCGTCTTCGGGCAAAGGGCGGTTCTCGATGGGCGAGCCGGAACCGGTGGCCTGCAGGATCTCGCTCGCGATGTCGCGCATCGTGCTTTCGCACGGGTTGCCAAGGTTCACGGGCGTGGCCGCGGCGTCGGATTCCATTAATCGGACCAGCCCGTCGACGAGGTCGTCGACGTAGCAGAACGAGCGCGTCTGCGAGCCGTCGCCGTACAACGTGAGCGGCTCGCCGTTCAGCGCCTGCGAGATGAAGTTCGACACCACGCGGCCGTCGGCCGGGTGCATGCGCGGGCCATAGGTGTTGAAGATGCGCGCGATGCGCACGTCCACGCCGTGCTGGCGGTGATAGTCCATGAACAGCGTTTCCGCGCAGCGCTTGCCTTCGTCGTAGCAGGCGCGCCGCCCGACCGGGTTGACATGCCCCCAATAGCTTTCCTGCTGGGGGTGGTTGTCGGGGTCGCCGTAGACCTCGCTGGTGGAGGCCTGGAGAATGCGCGCCTTGACGCGCTTGGCCAGCCCCAGCATGTTGATCGCGCCGTGCACGCTGGTCTTGGTGGTCTGCACCGGATCGCTCTGGTAGTGGACCGGCGACGCGGGGCAGGCGAGGTTGTAAATCTGGTCGACCTCGACATAGAGCGGGAACGTCACATCGTGCCGCAGCAGCTCGAAATTGTAGAGAGGGAGCAGGTGGGCGATATTCTCCTTGCTGCCCGTGTAGAAGTTATCAACGCAAAGTACATCGTGGCCGAGTTCCACCAGGCGTTCGCACAAGTGCGAACCGAGGAACCCGGCACCGCCGGTGACGAGGACGCGCTTGCGATCGGCTTCCCGCATGGTCGTCTCCGCTCAAGCCGCCACGCGGCGCGCCGGACGTTCGGCGCCCGCGACGCGGGCATAGACTTGCTCCATCTGGCGGGCGACGTGCATCCACGTGAACTCCGCCTGCACGCGCTGCCGGCCCGCCACGCCCATGCGGCGCGCCAGCGCGCGGTCGCAGGCCAGCCGCGCCAGCCGCTCCGCGAGCGCCTCGGGCGCATCCGGCGGCACCAGGAAGCCGGTTTCGCCGTCGACCACCGTCGTGCGGATGCCGCCGACGTCGGCGCCGATGACCGGTACGCCACAGGCCATGGCCTCGACCGGCGTAATGCCGAAGGGCTCGTACCACGGCGTGGTGACGAACACGTCGGCAGCGCTGTAGAAGCCGCGCAGCTGCGAGCGCCGGCGCCGTCCGACGAAGGTGACGCAGTCCGCCACGCCCGCGTCTTCGGCCACGACCTGGAGCCGGCCGATTTCCGGCGTCGCCGCCACGCTGGGCTGGTCGGCGTTGCCGCCCACGACAAACAGCCGGGCCTCGATGCCTTGCCCATGGCGCAGGTGCCCGATCGCGCGGATGACGTTGTCGATGCCCTTGCGCGGCACCAGGCGGCCGAGCTGCAGCACGGTGAAGGCATTGGCATCCCACGCCAGCGCGCGGCGTGCTTCATCGCGCTCGATCGGGGCGAACTCTTCTTCGTCGAACCCGCAGGGGACGATGTCGATGCGCTCGGGATCGCCGTGGTACAGGGTGACCAGGTCGTCCAGGTCCTGCGGACATTCGGCCACCACGCGGTCGGCATGGCGCACGAGATCGTCCTCGATATCGAAGCGGTTGTCCGGGAAGCCGTCGGCGCTGCCCTGATGCAGCCTGCGCACCTTGCCGAGTGCGTGGAACGTCATGACCAGCGGGATATCGAGCACCTGGCGAGCGCGCATGGCGGCCACGCCCGACATGAAGAAGTTGGCGTGCAGCACGTCGTAGCCGATCGCATCGCCGCGCATGAACCCCACCATGAAGTCGCCGAAGGCTGGCATGTACGGCAGCAATTGCTCCTTGGGCACATACACCGCGGGCCCGGCCGGCACATGGACCACACGGACATTGGGCGCGAACGCCACGATGTCCGGCAGCAGGGCCTTGTCGCGCCGCGTGAACACATCGACCAGATAGCCGCTCTTGCCGAGCTGCCGCGCCAGGTGCGCGACGTAGACGTTCTGTCCGCCGCTGTCGACGCTTCCGATGCTCGCCAGCGGCGAGGCATGTTCACTGATCATGGCGATGCGCTGCATGGCGGCCTCCGGTCGGGTGGGGGATCGGTAGCCCGGCTCTGCAGCATGCATGCCAGAGGTGTTGTGTGCGCGTGGGAGCCCTGGAGGCCGCAATGCCAGGGAACCGAATGACCAGCGTTATAGCGGTTCTCGGCCCGACCCCCACCCCGTGCGCTGCGGGGCAAGCCCCGTGCCGGGCGTTTGAAGTTCCCGGTCGCGCTTTCTACCAGGCTTGTGTAGAAGCGTCTCTCACGTGCCGGGCGCTGTTTGCTGGGACGGGCATGGAGGTTGCGTCATAGCGGCCCAGTCTTTGAGGAGCGCGCCATGACCTCCCGCTTTGCCGATGCCGAGACCGCGCGCCGCGCGGTCGCTCTTGCCTTGCCGATGCTCAACGCGAGCCTTGCCGACCGCGATGTCGGCGAGAGCCGCTGCATGCATATCGTCGTGATGGATCCCTGCATTCCCTTTGGCACGGGCACGTTCGAGGAGGCGATCCTCTACGAACACTCGCTGCCCTCGCAGGAAAGCTGGGATGCCGACTATGCGTACTACGCGCGCGAGAAGGCGCGTGTCGCGTGGCGTACCCAGGCGGACTCCGGCGTGGTGGCCACGCAATCCCCGCACCTGCTCGTCGCCGGCGACATGGCCCTGGCGGGCGGCATCGTGCTCGACGGCATCGTGGTCGCGGTCAGCGGCGCGAACGGCTGGTATGACGAGGCCTTCGCGCGCTGCATCGCCGCGTTGCTGCGTGCGGCGGCGATCGGGCACGCGCACGCGGCGCACCGGCCGTAGCCGCGCACTGGCATGCATTTCGCTCGGCTCACGCAGTCCGGCCGCCTGGAGCGGCCTGCTGCCTGGTATAGACCCTCGACCCTCGCACCGGAGAAATGACATGGCGGGCAAAGACCCACTGCTGGAAGGCAAGCGATTCCTAGTGAGCGGCGGCGGCCGCGGCCTCGGTGGCGAGATCTGCCGCGTACTGGGCGAAGCCGGCGCGCGCGTGATCATCGCCGAGCTCGACCTGGCGCGCGCGAGCGCGTGCGCGGCTTCGCTGCGGGAATCCGGCGCGGACGCGGAGGCCATCGGCGTGGACGTGTCCGACGCCGACGCCGTCGACCGGCTGTTCGCGGAGATCGGACGCGCCGGCGGCAAGCTGGCCGGGCGCCTCGATGGCATCATCAACAACGCCGCCATCGACATCACGCTGCCGGTCGAGGAAGTGGACACCGAGCAGTGGCGCCGCGTGCTGATGGTCAACCTCTACGGGCCGTATCTGCTGGCGCATGCCGCCGTGCCGCTGATGAAGGCGCAGGGCAGCGGGCACATCGTCAATATTGCGTCGACCGCGTCCAAGCGGGCATGGCCCAATGCGTCGGCCTACCACGCCACCAAGTGGGGCGTGCTGGGGTTCTCGCACGCGCTGCACGCCGAACTGCGCCCGCACGGCATCAAGGTCTGCGCGATCGTCGCCGGGGGCATGCGCACGCCGTTCCTGCTCGACCGCTTTCCCGATATCGATACCTCGACGCTGCAGGACCCGGCCAATGTCGCGCGCGCCGTGCGCTTCGTGCTGACGCAGCCGGAAGAGACCGTGATCCCGGAACTCATGGTCTTGCCGATGAAGGAGACGTCGTGGCCCTGATCCGCACGCGCAAGGGTGCCGTCCTGCTCGACAAGGACGGCACCCTGCTCAGGAACGTGCCGTACAACGTGGACCCCGACGAGATGGTCCTTGCGGACACCGCCGGCGACGCGCTGCGCGTGCTGGGCGACCTGGGCGTGCCGCTGGTGGTGGTCAGCAACCAGCCGGGCGTGGCGCTCGGCGGCTTTGAAGAGCAGGCACTGCAGGCCGTCCACCGCAAACTTGCGGCGTTGTTCCGGCTGCACGGCGCCAGGCTCTCGGGCTTCTTCTACTGTCCGCACCATCCGGAAGGCGCGGTGGCGCAGTATGCCGTGGCGTGCAGTTGCCGCAAGCCTTCGCCGGGCATGTTGCGCGCGGCGGCGTCGGTGCTGGGCTTTGACCTGGAGGCGTCGTGGATGATCGGCGACATCCTCGACGACGTCGAGGCGGGCCGGCGCGCGGGCTGCAACACGATCCTGATCGACTGCGGCGGTGAAACCGAATGGGTCGGCGGGGCGTGGCGCACGCCGGATTTCGTGGTGCCGACGCTGGCGCATGCGGCGCGGATCGTTGCCGGCGAGCACGTGCCGGCCGCGCCGTTCGTGGCGAGGCCGGCATGACGACCTGGGAGCGCGCACGCCGGCTCCTGTGTGTCCGGCTGGACAATATGGGCGACGTCCTGATGACGACGCCCGCCATGCAGGCACTGGCCGAAGCGGTGCCGGGACGCCGGCTGACCTTGCTGACTTCATCGGCCTCGGCCCGGCTCGCGCCGCACCTGCCGATGGTCAGTGACGTGATCGGCTGGGACGCGCCGTGGGTGCGGCATGCCGAGTCGCCCGGACCCGAAGAATCGGCGCGGCGACTGCGCGCGTGCGCCGCGCAACTTGCCGCAGGGCGCTTCGACGGGGCCGTGATCTTCACGGTCTACAGCCAGAGTCCGTTGCCCGCCGCCATGCTGTGCGTGCTGGCGGGGATTCCGCTGCGGCTCGCGCACTGCCGCGAGAACCCCTATGCGCTGCTCAGCGACTGGGCGCCCGAGACCGACCCCGGTGGGCAGCCACGACACGAAGCCCAGCGCCAGCTCGACCTGGTCGCGCAGGCCGGTGCGCACACGTCGGACAGGCGACTGCGGTTTGCCGTGCGCGACGCGGACCGTGCCGCACTCTCGGCACGGGGCCTGCAAGCTGCCGGCAAAGCCAGGATTGTGGTGCACCCCGGCGCGACCGCGCCGTCGCGCCGATGGCCGGCGGAACACTTCGCGGCAGTGGCCGGCCAACTGGCGCGAGAGACGGGTGCCACGGTCTTCGTGACCGGCTCGGAAGCGGAGCGCGAGGTGGTCGAAGACGTCTGCCGCAACGCGGGTTCATCCGGCGTCGTGCCGCTGGCCGGCGTGCTGCCATTGGGCGAGTTCGCGGCCCTGCTTGAATCGGCGGAGCTGCTGGTGTCGAACAACAGCGGCCCGGTGCATATCGCGGCGGCGCTCGGCACGCCCGTGGTGGACCTGTACGCGCTGACCAACCCGCAGCACACCCCATGGCAGGTGCCGCACCGCACGCTGTTCCAGGACGTGCCGTGCCGCTACTGCTACAAGAGCACGTGCCCGCAAGGCCATCACCGCTGCCTGCGCGGCGTCGGCCCGCAAGCGGTGGTGGCCGCGGCGCTGGCGCTGCTCGGCGGAGACAGCCCCGCCGAAAGCCCGATGCCATGGCCGCAAGACCCGGTGCCGGACAGCCAGCCGGTTTCCACCGTCGAGGAGAGGACGCATGTATACGCTTGGCATTAACGCCGCCTACCACGATTCCGCCGCCTGCCTCGTGCGCGACGGCGAGGTGATTGCCGCCGCCGAGGACGAGCGCTTCACCCACATCAAGCACGGCAAGCGGCCGGTGCCGTTCAGCACCTGGGAACTGCCATACCACGCCATCGACTACTGCCTGGCGCAGGCAGGCATCTCGCTGGCCGATGTGGACCACATCGCCTACTCCTACGATCCCGCGCTGCTGCTTGGCGAGCGGCGCGACGACGAGGCCCTGTCGCTGCCGCTGGAGCCGTCCCGCGCCGGCGCGGCGGCGGCGCCGTGGGAACCGCTGTTCCTGTCCTATATCGTCAACGCGCCGCGGCAACTCGCGTCGGGCGCGCCACATCACCTGCAGGCCAGGTTCCACGGCGTGCGGCATGACGGCCCGTTCCGCTGGCACTTCGTCGAACACCATATGGCGCACGAAGCCAGCGCGTTCCTGGCGGCGCCGTTCCAGCGCTGCGCGGTGTTGACCATGGACGGCCGCGGCGAGCGCGCCACCACCAGCTACGGCGTGTTCGACGGTAGCGCGTATCGCCGTATCCGGCAGATCGACCTGCCCGATTCGCTTGGCTTGCTGTACGAGCGCATCACGCGGCATCTCGGCTTCCTGCACTCGTCCGACGAGTACAAGGTCATGGCGCTTGCCTCCTATGGCAAGCCGGCTTATCTGGAAACGTTCCGCAAGATGGTCACGCCGGATGGCGCGGGCGGCTACCGCGTCGCCGAAGCCGATCTCGACGCCGTGCTCGGTCCGGCGCGCGAGCGGGGCAGCGCCATGTCCAGCCGCCACTTCGATATCGCGCGGTCATTGCAGCAGGTGCTCGAGGAAACCGTGGTCGGCATGGCGACGTGGCTTGCGCAGACCTCCGGCGAACGTTGCCTGGCGATGGCGGGCGGCGTGGCGCTGAACTGCGTGATGAACGCGCGCGTGCGTGACCAGAGCCCGTTCGATGCGGTATGGGTGCAGCCGGCCGCCGGTGACGCGGGCACGGCGCTCGGCGCGGCATTGTGGGTCGACTTCGAGCAGCGCGGCCGGCCGCAGCGGCACTGGCAGATGGACCACGCCTACCTCGGTCCCGCCTATGGCGACGACGAGATCGCGGCCTTCCTCGACTGGGCCAAGTTGCCGTATACGCGCCTGGACAACGTGGCCGAGACCACCGCCGCGCTGCTCGCGCAGAACCGGATCATCGGCTGGTTCCAGGGCCGCATGGAGTTCGGGCCGCGCGCGCTGGGCGCGCGCTCGATCCTGGCCTCGCCGATCGACGCGGGCATGCAGCAGCGGCTGAACCAGATCAAGGACCGCGAGGATTTCCGGCCGGTGGCGCCCGTGGTCCTGCAGGAAAGCATGGCCGAGTGGTTCCACGCCGACAAGCCCGGCGACGGCAGCGCGCCGTTCATGTTGTTCGTCTATGACGTCAAGCCGGACATGGCCGCGCGGATTCCCGCGGTCACGCACGTCGACGGCACCGCGCGCGTCCAGACCATCCGGCGCGACCAGAATGCCGCCTACTACGACGTGCTGGCGGCGTTCGCGCGCCGCACCGGCGTGCCGATCCTGGTCAACACCTCGTTCAACACGCGCGGCGAGCCGATCGTCTGTACGCCACGCGATGCGGTCGAGTGCTTCTGGACTTCGCCGCTCGATGCGCTGGTGATCGGCTCGTTCCTGCTGGAAAAGCCGGCCGCGCCGGCGGCATCGGCCGCCACGACGCCGGCCACGGCAGCGGAGATGGCCGATGCCGGCGCCTGATCCGGCCGTCTCGGTCGTCATTCCCACCTACCGGCGGCCCGACCTGCTGGAGCGGTGCCTGCGCGCGCTGTGCGGGCAGGACATCGAAGCCGGCGCGTTCGAAATCATTGTCTGCGACGACGGCTGCGCGCCGCGCATCGCGCAGCAGGTGGCGGAACTGGCGGCCGCATATCCTCACATTGCGCTGCGCTACGTCGCGGTGCCAGACACGCAGGGCCCGGCCGGTGCGCGCAATGCGGGCGCCCGGCTCGCGCGTGGCGCCATCATTGCCTTCACCGACGACGATACGATCCCGGCGCCAGCCTGGGTGCGCGAAGGTCGCCGCACGCTGGCATCCCGGCCCGCATGGAGCGCCGCGTCCGGGCGCACCGTGGTGCCGATGCCGCCGCGGCCCACCGACCATGAGCGCGACACCGCCGGCCTGGCCACTGCCGAGTTCGTGACGGCCAACTGCTTCGTGCGGCGTCAGGCGCTGGCGCGCGTGGGCGGGTTCGACGAGCGCTTTACGCGCGCCTGGCGCGAGGATTCGGACCTGCAGTTCCGGCTCGAAGAGCAGGTCGGACCGGTGGGCCGGGCACCTGCCGCCGTCGTCGTGCATCCGGTCCGTCCCGCGCCGTGGGGCAGCAGCCTGGCCGCGCAGGCCAAGGTGTATTTCGATGCGCTGCTCTACAAGAAACACCCCGCGCTTTACCGGGCGCGGATCCGCCGCGTCCCGCCGTGGCACTACTACGTGATCGGGCTGGCCATGGCCGTAATGGGGGTGGCCATCGCTGCCGGTGCGTGGCGCGCTGCGGGCATGGCCGCTGCGCTCTGGCTGGTGCTGACCGCCATGTTCTGCCGGCGCCGCCTGCAAGGGGCGGCGCGGACGCCTTCGCATGTCGCGGAGATGGTCGTCACATCGGTCCTGATTCCGCCATTGTCACTTTACTGGCGCCTGCGCGGCGCGTTAGCTTTCCAGACGAGGTTCCTATGAATGCGCCGCTGTTGTTGAGGAACATGGAAAGAGGCGATCGCGCGGGACTGGGACAGGCCGCGGTGCTGCCATTGCCGTCAGCCAGCCCGGCGTCGGGCCGCGCCGGTCGTCGCATCGCGGTGTTTCGCGCGCTGCAGCTCGGCGACATGCTCTGCGCCGTGCCGGCCCTGCGCGCGTTGCGCGAAGGCGAGCCCGATGCGCAGATCACGCTGATCGGCCTGCCCTGGGCACGCGAGTTTGCCAGCCGCTTCGCGCAGCTGATCGACGAGGTGCTGGTGTTCCCAGGCGCGCCGGGCTTTCCCGAGCAGCCTGTCGACTGCGCGGCGCAGGCCGCGTTCCATGCCGCGGCGCGCGCCCGCCGGTTCGACCTGGCCATCCAGCTCCACGGCAGCGGAACGCTCAGCAACGATGTGGTGCGCCAGCTCGGCGCACGGGCCATGGCCGGTTTTTGCTCCAGCGCGGCGGAAGCGGGCCTGGCCGGCGAGGCGGAGCGGCTGATCCCCTGGCCCGACGGCAACGAGATCGAACGCCTGCTGGGCCTGACGCGCGCACTGGGATATCCGGACGTCGACACGCATCTTTCGTTTCCGCTACGGCCGCAGGACCATGCCGGCTGGGAGCGGCTTGCCGAGCAGCACGGGCTGGTCGGGGGCGAGTACATCTGCGTGCATCCGGGCGCGCGGATGCTGTCGCGCCGCTGGCCGGTCGAGCGCTTTGCCGAAGTCGCGCTGCGGCTGCGCGCGCACTGGAAGGTGGTGGTCACCGGCGCGCCCGACGAAATCATGCTGACGCACCGGCTGTGCTCGCTGGTCGGCGGCGACGTGGTGAACCTGACCGGCGTCACGCCGCTGGGCGAACTGGCCGCGCTGATCGCGCATGCGAGGCTGCTGCTGTGCAACGACACCGGTCCGTCGCACCTTGCCGCCGCGCTCGATACGCCGAGCGTGGTGGTCTCGTGCGGCGGCGACAGCCAGCGCTGGGCGCCCCTGGACATCACCTTGCATCAGGTGCTTGCCTCCTATCCGCCGTGCCGCCCCTGTGGCTGGCAGAAATGCCCGATTCGCCACGAATGCGCGACGGCGATCACGGCGGATGCGGTCGCGGCCGCAGCGCTGGGGCTGGCGTTGCAGAGCTATGACCATGCCTAGGCGACTGCGCATCCTCACGTGGCATGTCCACGGCAATTACCTGTATTACCTGTCGCAGGTACCGCATGAGTTCTACCTGGTGACGCGGGAGGGGTATCCGCCCGGCTATGCCGGCGTGGGCGGCTCGCTGCCGTGGGGACGCAATGTGCATGAGGTGCCCTGGGAGCGCGTGGCCGCGACGGAGTTCGACTGCGTGCTCTACCAGCATCGCAGCCACTATGAGCACGACCGGGAAGCGCTGCTCACGCCCGTTCAGCGCAACCTGCCGACGCTCTATCTCGAGCACGATCCCCCGCAGGAGCACCCCACCAACACGCTTCACCCGGTCCAGGACCCCAATGTGCTGCTTGTGCATGTGACGCCGTTCAACGCCTTGATGTGGGACAGCGGGGTCACGCCCACGCGCGTGATCGAGCATGGCGTGGTGGTCGACGCGTCGGTGCGGTACACGGGCGCGCTCGCGCGCGGCATCAGTGTCGTCAACCACCTGGGCCGGCGCGGGCGCCGGCTCGGCGCGGATGTGTTCGCCGAAGCCCGGCGCATGGTGGCGCTCGACCTGGTCGGCATGGAAGCCGAAGCGTCCGGTGGCCTGGGCGAGGTCCCGAACGACCGGCTCGCGGGGTTCATGGCGCGATACCGGTTCTTTTTCCACCCGATCCGCTACACCAGCCTCGGGCTCGCCGTGGTGGAGGCGATGATGATCGGCATGCCCGTCGTCGGGCTGGCCACTACCGAGTTGTCGACGGTGATCCGCAACGGCATCAATGGCTATGTCGATACGCGCACGGAGAGCCTGGTGGAGGTCATGCGGGCACTGATCGAGGAGCCCGTGCTTGCGGCGCGCTGGGGACAGGCGGCGGCGCGCACGGCGCACGAACGCTTTGGCATTGGACGCTTCGTGGCCGACTGGCAGTCGGCGTTGCGCGACGTGGCCGGATGACGCCGCGGCGCCTTGCTGCCTGGCCGCGCGGCGGATGCAAGTTTTCCCGGTAGCGATGTAAATCACACGGCGCGGCCCGCGCGCTGGCGGCGCAGTGGCGCGCGTGGCGTGGCGGTATGGAACTTGCGGCGACGTTGGGCGCAGGGGGCGGTGCGACCGGCACCGGGCCCATCCCACTCATAACCGGAGCTATCGATGAACCGAGGCGAATATGGTGACCGCCGGCGCTACGACGCGTTCGACCAGGACCCGCCAGACAACTTTGACGATGAGGCGGTTAGCCGGCAGCGCAGCGCCGGCGCCGATCCGCGCTGGCAGGCCGGCGCGCGGCAGCCGGCCAATGGCTGGTCGACATCGCCCCGTTCGCCAGGCGCGCCGCGTCGCGGCGCCCGCACCGAAGCGCCTGAGGCCAGTGCTCCGCCCGCGCCGCGCGATCCGAACTGGCGTTCGCGCCGGGACTGGCACCAGGGCGGCGGCAACGGCTACGGCGACGACCGGGAACGGCTGTTGCGCACCCAGCGCGAGGAGTGGGGCGCCAGCCGTGCGCCCCGGGACACAGGGCAGGGCGAACACGGCTACATGCCGTTCGCCGGCGCGGCGCAATGGGAGCCCATGGACTTCGGGCGTCCCGAGCACGCCGCCGGCCAGCGCCAGGCTTCCGGGCCCAAGGGCTATCACCGCCCGGACGGGCGCATCCAGGACGAGGTGTGCGAACGGCTGGCCCAAAGCTGGTTCGATGTGAGCGAGGTCGAGGTGGCCGTCGCGGACGGCATCGTGACACTGAGCGGCAAGGTCAGGGAACGCGGGCAGAAGTACCGCATCGAGGAAGTGGTCGATACGGTGTTTGGCGTGCGGGACGTCGACAACCAGATTCGCGTGGGGCGCGCTTCGACCTCTTCGCAGGACGCCACATGAACCCACCGGGGCACGGTGCGACACCGGACGCCCTTACCGCCATGGCCAAGCAAGAAAACGCCAGCGCCGATGCGGCGCACGACATACGCAAGGGACAAGTCGTCGAATTCATGTCCCGCGAGGCATTCCGCGCGCGCTTTCGTGCCCGCTATTTCGACCCGGCCTTCCGCAAGGAAGACGCATCGATCGACCGGCTGGAGGCGATCGCCTGGGATGCCTATTGCCAGGGCCGCAAGGCGCCCGTGACCGAGAAAGCCGGTGCTGGCGCGGCGGATCCGGACTATGACCTCTCCGTCGAGTGGCGCCAGGCCCGCGATGCCGTGCGCGACGCCGCGCGACGCCACGACGATCCCAACGCGGACCCGCGTGTGCTGCTGGTGATCGGTGCGTCGCGCAACGACTTCACCTGCCCGGGCGAGGTGTCCAAGTCCTGGCGCCTTGCCAGGCTTGCGTGTGCGCGCATGGAGGCCATGGGGATCACGGTCGATACCCTGGACCTGAGCCTGCTGGCTTCGGATCCGGACCGCCATATCCACCCTTGCAAGGGCTGCGTTTCCACCGCCATGCCGTTGTGCCACTGGCCGTGCAGCTGCTATCCGAACCATGCGCTCGGCCAGGTCAACGACTGGATGAACGAACTCTACCCGCGCTGGATGGCGGCACATGGCGTATTGATCGTGACGCCGACCTACTGGTACCAGGCGGCCAGCCCGCTCAAGCTGATGATCGACCGGCTGGTGTGCGCGGATGGCGGCAATCCCGACCCGAGCAGCACGCATGGCAAGACCGTGGCGGAGGCCAAGGCGCTGGAGCTGAAGGGGTGGGATTACCCGAAGCATCTGGCCGGCCGTGTCTACGGACTGATCGTGCATGGGGACGTGGCCGGCGTGGAAAGCGTGCGGCGCGCGCTGGGCGACTGGCTCGGCTGGATGGGGCTGATCGATGCCGGGCCGCTGGCGCAACTCGACCGCTACATCGGCTACTACACGCCGTATGCGACCTCGCACCGTGCGCTGGACGAGGATGCGGGCGTGCAGCGCGAGGCGGAGAACGTCGGCGCCGCCGTGGCGGAGGCGGTCAAGTTGCGGCGTGAAGGAAAGTTGCCGGCCGTGGGCGGCGACCTGGTTGCGCCACGTCCGAAGTAGGCGGAACGTGCGAGCCGGCCGTCGTCAGGCCATCTGCGGCGCGCAGCAACCGGCGAAGTCGATCTCGCTCTTGCTCTTGCTGCTGGCGTCGTTGGCGGCGTGGATCGTGAGCAGGGCGCCTTCAGCCATGGCCATGCGCACGCCCGCGGTGATGGCATCGCCCTGCGAAGGGTAGTCGACGAGGTCGGCGCCGGGGGCATCCGATTGCACTGACCACTGGCCGGCTTCGGTCTGGAATACCTGAACGGAACAACTCTGGCTGGACATGTAAGACACCTCCGATGCGAACCCATGCCTGTGTTCTACATGGCAAGGCTCCCGGCTGCCGTCCGCCGGGCTCCTACTTTTGCGTCATCGGAACGGAATGCGGTGCGTTTTGTGGCATTGATGCCACTGGCGGGCCTGGCCGGTGTGCGGCCGGAGACATGGCAGGCAATTCGGGGCGCGGGGGACGCTCAGTCCGAAACGGCGCCGCAGTAACCGGGCAGCCGGCGCGCGGCGGTGCTGCGTGCCAGGCGGATGGACTGTGACAATGCCAGCGCGAAGCCGCCGATCGAACTCATGTCTTCCGCCACGCGTTCGCGCAGGAAGCCCGCCCAGCGGAAGTCGCCGGCTGCATCGGGAGGCTTGCGATAGGCGCCGGCCTGGCGCGCGAAGGCCGCCAGGCTGCGGTACGCGTCGTCGCGCATGCCCATGACGCTGGCAGGCAGCGCCTTGACGCCCAGCCGCTGCCCGAGTTCGTCGTAGGGGTGCACGTAGCCGAGCGCATCCATGCGCTTCCAGAATGCCGATGGGGAAAGCTTGCTCAAGTCATGCAGGATGCACACGGGCGCCCGGCGATAGCCGAGTTCCATCCATGCCCGGGCCCAATGGTGATGATCGGCGATGAACAGCGTGCCACCCGGACCCATCACGGTCTTGATACGGTGGCAGCGCAGAAACCGGCGCAGCGCGGCGAGGTCGCCAGGGTCCTGGTGCCGGCGCGTCGCGGTCATCTTGTCGCGCACATGGATGTACCCCAGCGTGAGCTGGGTCGGACGCAGCCGGGCCAGTTCGGCGATAGCCTTGCGCCGTTTAGTCATGGCTGGCGCGCTGCTGGTCGACGTATTGCTCCAGTTCGCTGCCCGGGTCTTCGTTGCCGGTGCTTTCGGAGTCCACCGCTTCGCGCGCCACCGGCAGGGCGGCATCGCGGCGCTGGCCGTGCACGGCCGGGTCGAAATCGGTCCAGCGGCCGCCGTCCCAGTTGCCTTGCGTGCGGTCCAGGTCCATGGCGCCGGCTTCGCGCAGCACGTCGGCGGCGACGGACGGGTTGGCCCGGCGCACGCACGCCGCGAGCACCACGCGCGGCGTCACGCCCGCGTGCCGGGCCTCCGGCGCGGCAGAGAGGATCGAGACATCCCAGACGGAAAAGCCGTGCGCGTACAGGGCGCGCGCGGCATCTTCGGCGCTGGCGACGGTCTCGAATCGTCCGAATACGATCGGTGACATGGCTGCTCTCCTGCTGCAATCGAAAATCTGTGCCGCCAGGGCTGCCCCGGCGGAGCGGATGCTGCTATCCGTTCACCACCTCGCCACCGTTGATATGCAGGATCTGCCCGGTGATATAGCTGGCCGCGTCGGACGCCAGGAACACAAAGCCCGCGGCGACCTCGAACGGCTGGCCCGGGCGGCCCATGGGCGTTTTCTTGCCGAATTCCTCGACCTCTTCGGCGCTGAACGTGGACGGGATCAGCGGCGTCCAGATCGGGCCGGGTGCCACGCCATTGACCCGGATGCCGCGCCCGACGACCTGCAGCGCCAGCGAGCGCGTGAACGACACGATCGCGCCCTTGGTGGCCGAGTAGTCGAGCAGGTGCGCGCTGCCGCGGTACGCGGTGACCGAGGTGGTGTTGAGGATGGCCGAGCCCTTCTTCAGATGCGGCAGCAGCACCCGCGTGAGCTGGAACATCGCGAAGACGTTGGTGCGGAACGTGGCTTCCACCTGCTCGGCGTCGACGTCTTCCAGCGACGGCTTCGGATGCTGCTCGGCGGCGTTGTTGACCAGGATGTCGAGGCGGCCGTAGGCGTCGATCACGCGCGCGGCGACGGCGTCGGCATGGCTGCCGTCGGCGAGATCGCCAGCCAGCGACACGCATTTGCGTCCGGCTTCCTCGACCAGCCTGACGGTCTCGCGCGCGTCGGCATGCTCGTTCAGGTACGCGATGGCGATATCGGCGCCCTCGCGCGCGAAAGCCACGGCAATGGCGCGGCCAATGCCGCTGTCGCCGCCGGTGACGAGCGCGATCTTGCCGGCGAGCCGGCCGCTGCCGACATAGTCATCGGCACCACTGACGGGCTGCGGGTGCATGGGGCTTTGCAGGCCCGGCTGCCGGTCCTGGTGTTGCGGAGGAAGGTCTTTGGGCGTCGACATGGCGTGCTCCTGAAAGCGGCGTTTCGACGGGCCTCGCGCAAGTTCCATGCCTCGGCGCGGCACTGCGTCACTGTGCGGCTGGCGAGGCAGGCTGCCGTAAGCCTTACACCTGCATGGAAATCCTTACCGCAGCCCGACGCCGGTGTGAAGGAACTGCCGTTGTGATGCTCGCCACGCCGCCGCGAATGCTACGGGGCACGGTTCTTGCGGCGTGCTGGTACTCGATGCGGCCCGGCGGGAGGCAGCCCGCCCGGCCACGATTGCAAGGAGGCTAGACATGTTCAACTTCCGCAAGGGCCGCGGCAGCGGCAGCGAAGGCGGCGACTACGGGCGGCAGGAGCAGCAAAGAAAGGGTGAGCAAAGACACGGTGCCGGGCACGATGAAGGCCAGGGCAGCGGCTCCGAGGACTGGGGCCAGGAGTGGGGCGAGGACTGGCGCGGCGAATCTTCGCGCGGCAGTGCCTGGCACCAGCAGGACACGCCGGCAGGCCAGCCGCGCGGCAGCTGGGGTGAACAGGGCTACGGCGCCGCCGACATGGGCGGCCGCGGCAATCCCTACAGCGACACCTATGGCGGCTACCAGCCCTCTGCGCGAGACGGCGGGTACCAGCAGCACGAGCGGCGCTCACAGGGCTCCCAGGGCTCGCAAGGCGCGCAGCGCTCGCAAGGCTCGCAAGGCTCGCAGCGCCAGCAGTGGGGACAGGGCGGCTTCGACTCGGGCAACTATGAAGGCAGCTTCGATTCCGGCGCGGGCAGCAGTAGCGGCCGCGGTGGCCGCGCGATGCACTGGGACGAAGGCATGGCGCGCGACCGCGCACAGCGCGGTGGGCAGCCCGCCTATGGCGGCGGGTATTTCGGTGATTCGCGCAGCGGCGGCCAGTCGTACAGCGGTGGCCAGCGCCTGTATCGCGACGACGCGGGCGACCGCGCCCGCAGCGGCGGCGCCTCAGGTTCCGCGCGGCGGCTGGTCGGGCCCAAGGGCTACCGGCGTCCCGATGAACGCGTGCACGAGGATGTGTGCGAACGGCTGGCGATGAACCCGAACGTCGACGTCTCCGACGTCTCGGTGGAAGTCTCCGATGGCGTCGTCATGCTCGAAGGCACGGTACAGGCCCGGCGCGAAAAATACGAGATCGAGGAAATCGCGGAGGCCGTGTTCGGCGTGAACGAGGTCGAGAACCGGCTGCGCGTGCAGCGCAACCAGGGGACGGAACGCGCGGGTCCCGTAGCGGGCCATCTGGAAGGCGCGGACACGCCGCCCAACCGCACGCTTAACAAGAGTTGAGCCACACGGCACGGCGGCTTGCCCGCCGCGCCATCTCAACGCCGTGCCAGCATGCGCCAACCCCGTGTCCTTCGCGACGACAGCAAGCTCTTGATGCCGCTCGACGCCTTGCATCCCACGCAGATCACGATAGGCGCCTACCACGTTGCCCAGAAGGTGCACGTGACGCGCCGCATAGCGCCCGCGCGCAGGCCGGGGTTCCTTGACCGGCATCGCGTGCATGTGATCATCGGCCCGGAGCAGGTGCCCTACGTGGTCGACCATCACCACTGGGTGCGCGCGTGGCACGACCTCGGCCTGACGCACGCACCGGCGATCGTCCGCCGGGACCTGAGCCGGCTCGACGCGCACGCGTTCTGGCAATGGATGGTGGCCAAGCACATGGTGCATCCCTATGACGAGCACGGGCAACGCCGGCCGCTGACCGAGCTGCCGGCGTCCATCCACGACATGCGTGACGACCCGTATCGCAGCCTTGAAGCGTTCGTGCAGCTGGCGGGCGGCTACCGCAAGGTCCGCGAGGCGTATCCCGATTTTCGGTGGGCGGACTTCTTCCGGCGCCACATCGACGGCCCGCTGGACTCGCAGCCGTCCTTCGCGGCCGCGCTGGTGCGCGCGTTTCGCCTGGCCCAAAGTGAAGAGGCCCGGTCACTGCCGGGCTATATCGGCCGGCTGCGTTGACCACGGTCCTGCAGCATTGCCCGGCTTGCAAGCGGGGGATGGAGCCCGTGCAGCTTTCACACGGTCCGCGCTTTCGCCCGCCCGTCGCAGGCGCGCCACGCCGTGGCATGCCCGTTGCGTCGGCACGGGGGCGGCAACCGCCGCGTCACCAGACAGTTATGAGGAGACGGAGATGTCAATGTCCAGGATGTTTTGCGCGTCCGCGGCCGTGCTGCTGTTCAGCGGGTCGGTTCTTGCCCAGACCACGCCAGGCTCGCCAGGCGGGGCCGGTGGTACCGCGGGCCCCGGCAGCACGGGTTCCTCCGCCACGAGCGGCGGCACCGCCACCGAACCCGGAACCGGCTATGCCACCACGCCGGGCACCAGGCGTGGTGGCGCCAGTTCGTCGGATACTCGGGGCAGCACGGACGGCACGAGCAGCGCCACTGGCACCGGCGGCGCGCATGGCTCGCGCGATATGAGAGGGTCCAACGGCACGCGGGGTAGCACCGGGACTCGCAGCGGGACGGGTACGACCCCTGGAACCGGTACGCCAGGCGGAACCGGCATGGGCAGCGGGGCCGGCATGGGCAGCGGCGCCGGCATGGGCACCGGTGCAGGCACGGGAATGGGCGGCGGATCGCCCGGCACGGGCACTGGTGGCGCCGCAGGCACTGGTGCAGGCGCTGGTCCGGGAGGCGGCGGACGCTAAGGTGCTACACAGCCCGCGGGCCGTGGACTTCTACCTTGCCGCCGGGGCGGTCACTTCATCGTCTGCATCGCTTGTGCGGCGCGCGTCTCCAGGGCGGCAAGGGCGCCTCGCAGTACCTGTAGCAACCTGTCGGCCTCCTGATGGTCCTGACCCGCTTCCTTGAGCTTTTTCAACCGACTCTCCTGCGCCTTCACCTTTGCCCTGGTTTCGCCAATGTAGCGATTGAGTACGACTGCGTCTCGGAAGTCGGGCATAGTGGTCTCCCCTTCATGTTCCGGTCATATTGGCGAATTAAACGCCGGCGCAGGTGTCCGAAAACTGTCCGTATTTCGCGCCTTTCGTACAGTGACACGATCAGATCGAGAGCCGCACTTTTATGGGTGCCAGTCAGGCGCGACGGCATTCGCCCCCTGGGATGGGAACGTCACGCGGTGCCCGTCTTCTCCAGCAGTCTGAGCAGCCGTGCTTCGTCCGCGCGAAGGTGTGTCCGGGCGGGACCCGCGGCGCCTTCCGTAGCGTCGGCGAGAAAGGCGTCGATGACCGCGGGATGGACATAGCATTTGCGGCAGACCGCGACGGTATTGCGCAGGCGCTGCGCCACCGTCTTGATGGCGTCGGCCACGGCCTTGCGGCGCTGGGCCTCGGTTGCCGCGGGTGCGCGTGCTGCCTCGCGCAGGAGTGCCAGGGCATGGACGCTGCCGGCCCAGGTACGGAAATCCTTGGCCGTGAAGTCGCCGCCGGTGACATCGCGCAGGTAGGCATTGACGTCGGCGGAGCCGATCTCGCGCACGTCGCCTTCGCTGTCGACATACTTGAACAGGCACTGGCCCGGCAACTCGGCGCAGCTGCGCACGACACGGGCCACGCGTGGATCATTGACCGACACGTCGTGCGTGATGCCGCTCTTGCCGGTGAACTGCAGCCTCAGCTTGCTGCCATGCACGCTGACGTGCCGCCGCCGCAGCGTGGTCAGGCCGTAGGTGCGGTTCTGCTTCGCGTAGCGCGGCGAGCCGACGCGCACCAGCGTGGCGTCGAGCAGGCGCACGACAGCGGCAATGACCTTCTCGCGCGGCATGCCGTTGCGGCCGAGGTCGCGCTCGACCCGCCCGCGCAGCCGCGGCAGGGTCCTGCCAAAGTCGGGGAGGCGCGCATATTTGTCGGTGTCGCGCAGCGCGCCCCAGTCGGCGTGGTAGACGTACTGCTTGCGGCCGCGCGCATCGCGGCCCGTGGCCTGCAGATGCCCGTTGGCGTCGGCGCAGATCCAGACGGATTCATAGGCGGGAGGAATGGCCAGCGCGGCAATGCGGGCGAGCGTGGCGGCGTCGCGCACGCGATTGCCGTGCGCGTCGACATAAGCAAAGCCGCTGCCGCGGCGCCGCCGGGTAATGCCCGGCATGCTGTCGTCGACGTAGTGCAGGCCTGCTTCGCGCAAGGCGGCCCGGGCGTCTTCGTCCATGCCACCCACCAGGGTGGCCTCGGCGCAGCAGCCTTCCGATGCTCGCATTGCTCCGCTCCTTGTGCAGGCCAGCGGCGCACCGGGCGGTGCGCCGGACCATTTCATTGTATGGAGCGGTTGGCGAATGTTCAGTGGGTGCTGTCCTACAGGGGCGCGGACAACGCGGGGACGGATCGAAGCGGCGCGCCCGCGGATCAGTTTGCCGAGTCGAGGACTTCGCCGTCCTTCTGCACGGCTTGCGCCTTCATATAGCTTTCGATCAGCAACTGGTAGGCCGGGAAGATCTTCGTGTAGACCTCGGCCCATTGCTGCGCGTCATCACGATGCCAGGTGTGCTGCAGTTCCGAGGCGACGGCTGCCGTGTCCATCGGTACGACGCCGGCCTGCACCACGCGCGCCAGCGTGATCTCCTGCGCCATCTTCGAGTACGTGCCCGAGGCGTCGACCACCGCAAAGACCTTGTAGCCGTCGGCCACCGCGCTGATGGCCGGGAAGGCCATGCATACGCTGGTGATGGTGCCGGCGATGATCAGCGTCTTCTTGCCGGTGGCTTCGACGGCGGCGACAAAATCGGGGTTGTCCCAGGCGTTGATTTCACCCTTGCGTGCCACGTATTTCGCGTGCGGGGCGTTTTCGTGGATCTCGGGGATCAGCGGGCCGTTCGGCCCTTGCGGCACCGAGGCGGTGGTGATGACGGGCAGTTTGCTAAGCGTCGCCATCTTGGCCAGCGCGGCGGCGCGCTGGCGCAGTTCGGGCATCGGCATGTCGCCCACGGTCTGGAACAGGCCGCTCTGGTGGTCGATCAGCAGCATGGCGGTATCGGCCGGGTCAATGACGGGGCGCTTGCCGTTGAAGTTGGCAGGGCTGCTCATGGTGAATCTCCTTGAACGTTGGGTGCCTGGGCACAGGCTGTCGTTGAAGCCCGCCACCGGTCGGCGGCGGGCGATAGGGCGTGAGCGAGGCCCACGGAAACTAGGTGTTGGCGGGCTGGCGAGCCATGCTGGCGAAGCGGCCGCTGTTGAGGTCGCCCAGCGCCTGCTGGATTTCCTGCTCGGTGTTCATCACGAACGGGCCATAGCCGACGATCGGTTCATCGATCGGCTCGCCGGCCAGCAGGATCACCGTGGCATCGGTGCTGGCTTCGACACAGGTGCCTTCGCCGGCGCGGTCCAGCAGGACCATCTGCGCTTCGCCGGCAACGGTGTCGCCATTGACGCGCACGGTGCCGCGCAGCACGATCAGCGCGGCGTTCCAGCCATCGGGCACCGGCAGCTCGCTGATGCCGCCCTGGTTCAGGCGCATGTCCCACACCTGCAGCGGCGTGAAGGTGTGCGCGGGTCCGGCGTGGCCGTCGAAGCCACCGGCGATCACGCGCACGGTTCCCGCACCGGCCGGGAGCGCCACGGCGGGAATGTCGTCGCTGGTGATGGCCTGGTAACCCGGCATCGCCATCTTGTCGCGCGCCGGCAGGTTCACCCACAACTGCACCATCTCGAGCGGTCCGCCGGATTCGGAGAACGCCTTCGAATGGAACTCTTCATGCAGGATGCCCGCGCCAGCCGTCATCCACTGCACGTCGCCGGGGCCGATCACGCCGCCCTGGCCGGTCGAGTCGCGGTGCGCGACTTCGCCCTTGTAGACGATGGTCACGGTCTCGAAGCCGCGGTGCGGATGCACGCCCACGCCACGCGGCTGGCTGGTCGGCGTGAAGTCGGCCGGGCCGGCGTAGTCCAGCAGCAGGAACGGGCTGAGCTGCTTGCCGTGGCTCTGGTAGGAAAACATCGAACGGACCGGGAAGCCATCGCCTACCCAGTGGGGACGCGGAGCGCTGTAGACCCCGAGGATTCTCTTCATTGCCATCTCCTTTTTGTTTCGCTGACCAGCGGTGCCGGGTCGATGGAGAAAGCATAGAACTGGGACGAAGCGAGTTGTAGACGCCAGAATCCGTTATCAGAGTTCTACCAGTGGAACGATGAAGAGGGGTGCCAATGCCTCCGCCGCGATCCGCGGTCGCGACGTCGGCACCCGGGGATGTCAGCGCGGTTGCAGGCGCCAGCCGCGCAGCATCGCACCGAGACGCTTCAGCGCACGCCACCGCAGGCGTCCCGGGCTGGACAGGTCGCGCATGGCGCGCAGGCGGTCGGCGTCGTGCGCGGCGACGTCAGGGTGGCGGAAGTCAGGCAGCAGGATCGAGAACTTCATGGCAGGTCTCCGATGGGATTCCCGATCCGACGCCAAGCTCAGTATTGCGGCGGCCGGAAGCGGGAGCTTGCGGGAACGGCGCGCGGGCAGGGCCCGGTGCGCGCCGGCTTTGGTAAGGGACTACAAGGGTCGTCGGGCATGGAAAGCTCCGGTTCGGGTGGATCGGCATGGGCCGACGCGCGTGCCGGCAAGGCCCGCGCAAGGCGCACGGCTGTGGCCACCGACGGCATGCGTGCGCGTGCCGGCGACAGACCGGGTCGGGCTAAGCGGGCATGCGCGGCGGCTCGCGGCGCGAGCGTGCCGGACATGCGATGCAAATTCGAGTGGTGCGGGAGAAACGTCCGCGGCGAATGCCGCGATCGATGCGCACCGTCAGGCAATTCCTGCCAGACGGTGGCCCTGCGATGCCGTGCTGGCGCAAGCGTCAGCAGTGCGGAGGGATGCGGGTCTGGCGAGGGTTACCGGTGATGTCCGTCAGGACAACTGGCTGAGTCCAATTGGAACCCCAAGGCTTTAAAACAGCGCGCAGTCTAGCCCTGCAGTCAGGGTGCGTCAACCTTCGCGGTCCGGTGAAAGTGCCGGACGCCGCGCACATGGCAAAAACCGTCAGCCGTGCTGGTGCAATCGGCTATTGCCGCGTGCAGGCCGCTGGCACACACTCGTGCGGCACAGGCGGGTGCCTCGCTGCACCGCGCCGCATAACAGCTATGACAAGGTTGGAGACACCATGCGCAACTACACCGAAGCCTTTGCCGGATTCTCATACCCGGACACCGTCAGCCGCCAGCTGCACGGCAATCTCGATGCCATCAATGCCTGCGTGGAGTGTTGCGACCGGCATGCGCTGCCGGGCCGCATCGCCCTGTTCTGGGAAGGGCGGGACGGGGCCTCCGAGACCTGGACGTTCACGCAACTGCAGGCGCTCTCCGCGCAGGTGGCGGGCTTCCTGAAGGCGCAGGGCGTGCAACCGGGCGACCGCGTGGCCGGCCTGCTGCCGCGCACGCCGGAACTGCTCGCCACCATCCTCGGCGTGTGGCGTGCCGGCGCGGTCTACCAGCCACTGTTCACCGCGTTCGGGCCCAAGGCCATCGAGCACCGGCTGAACACCTCGGGCGCCAAGCTGGTGGTGACCGACGGTGCCAACCGCGGCAAGCTCGACGATGTCGCCGACTGTCCTCCCATCGTCACCGTGGCCGGCGAGAAGGGCCGGGGCCTGGTGCGCGGCGATTTCAGTTTCTGGGCCGAAGTGGAGCGCCAGCCCGCGCAGTTCGAGCCCGTCATGCGGCGCGGCGACGATCCGTTCCTGATGATGTTCACCTCGGGCACCACCGGCCCGGCCAAGCCGCTGCAGGTGCCGCTGAAGGCTATCGTGGCGTTCGCGGGCTATATGCGCGACGCGGTCGACCTGCGCGAGCAGGACGCCTTCTGGAACCTGGCCGATCCCGGCTGGGCCTATGGGCTGTACTACGCGGTGACCGGACCGCTCGCGCTGGGCCATCCGACCACGTTCTACGACGGCCCGTTCACGATCGAAAGCACATGCCGCGTGATCCGGAAATACGGCATCACCAACCTGGCCGGGTCGCCGACCGCCTACCGATTGCTGATCGCGGCAGGCAAGGCGGTGTCGGGACCGCTGCGGGGCCAGTTGCGCGCGGTCAGCAGCGCCGGCGAGCCGCTCAACCCGGAAGTCATCCGCTGGTTCGCCAACGAGCTGGGCGTGACCATCCATGACCACTATGGCCAGACCGAAACCGGCATGGTGCTGTGCAATCACCACGCGCTGGCGCATACGGTACGCATGGGCGCGGCCGGCTTTGCCAGCCCGGGCCATCGCGTGGTGGTGCTTGACGACGAGCACCACGAACTCCCCGCGGGCCAGCCGGGCACGCTGGCGCTGGATCTCACGCAGTCGCCGATGTGCTGGTTCCCCGGCTACCACGGCACGGCCACGCGCGCCTTTGTCGGCAACTACTACCTGACGGGCGATTCCGCCGAACTCAACGACGATGGCAGCATCAGCTTCATCGGCCGTGCCGACGACGTCATCACCACCTCGGGCTACCGGGTCGGGCCGTTCGACGTGGAGAGCGCGCTGATCGAGCATCCGGCCGTGGTCGAAACCGCCGTGATCGGCAAGCCCGATCCGGAGCGCACGGAACTGATCAAGGCCTTCGTCGTGCTCGATCCGCAATACCGGCCGACGCCGGAACTGGCCGAGGAATTGCGCCTGCATGTGCGCAATCGCCTGGCGGCCCACGCCTACCCGCGCGAGATCGAGTTCCTGGTGGAACTGCCCAAGACGCCTAGCGGCAAGGTCCAGCGCTTTATCCTGCGCAACCAGGAGGTCGCCAAGGTGCGCGACGCGCAGGGCGGCGCCCCGGTGGCCTGACGCCGCCAACGGCCCGCCAAAGCGTCAGGAAGGCCGCCATACTGCTTCCTATAATGGGGAGGCGGCGCCGGCCTGCTACGGGTCATCGGCAGCAGGCCGGCGCCGCGCCAGGCGTGCCGGCAGGCAGGGGCGCGCTCCTTCCCAGCTCCAGACCATCAGGCGAGGCAGACATCATGCAGAGTAGCGAAGCGGTGCTGACGCAGGCGCGCGCAGCATTGGCACATGTGCCTTATCAGGGTCACCACCTCCATCCCGAGATCCATTTGCGGCTGTCCGACGGCGCGCTGATCCTGGAAGGCGAGGTGGCGGACATTGTCGACAAGACGCGTGCGGCCGCCCTGGTGCGGCGCGTGGATGGGGTGACCAGCGTAATCGACCACCTGCGCGTGGCCGACGGCGCCACACCGGTAGGGGACGGCGAGCTGCGCGATGCGGTCTGCGAGCGCTTGCTGAACGCTATCGATTTCCGCAATTGCAAGATCTGCGCAAAGGTGAAGGGACAGCTCGAGCCCATGCGCGAGGCCGTGGGCGAGCGCAGCGGCTGGATCGAGGTGGCCGCCAGCAACGGCGTGGTCACGCTGAGCGGGCAAGTCATCAGCCTGTCGCATATGCGCCTGGCCGGCGTGCTGGCGTGGTGGTCGCGCGGTTGCCGCTGCGTCGTCAATGAACTGGTGGTGGCACCGGCCGAGACCGATCGCGATGACGAGATCACCGAAGCGCTGATGCTCGTGCTGGAAACCGATCCGTTCGTCGATGCGGGCCGCATCACCGCTCGCACCGAGAACCATGTCGTGACGCTCGAAGGCTATGCGGCGACCGACTATGCGCGCAAGCAGATCGAGCGCGACGCCTGGTATGTGCATGGCGTGGAGAACGTCGTCAACCATATCGCGCTGCGAAACTGAGCGGCGGTCAGCTGGATCGCGGTGTTCATGGGGCGGCGCCGGGACCGGCGTTGCCCCACGGTCCGTTCTGGTTTTATGCGAGAGGTTGAGGCTGCCAGCGCCTGAACCGTTGCTCGATGACTTGGGTCCCCCATTGCGATCCCGCGAAATCATCCGTCAATTGAAAACCGAATGACTCGTAAAGATGGCGGGCCGCATCCAGCCCTTTGAACGTCCAGAGGTATGTCTCGCGGAAGCGCTCGTCGGCAAATTTCATCGCGTGCGACATCAACTGCCGTCCGATACCCGTGCCACGCAGTGAATCGTCGACGATGAACCAGCGCAAATGGGCGATGCCCGTTTCGTTGTCTCCATCGATGGCAACCGAGGCGAGAGAGCGGCCATGTTCGGCGTACAGCCACAGAGCCTTGCCAGCCGCGGGCAGCGTGCCTGCAAACTCCGCAAGCTCTGTCGCCACCTTCTGCTCGAAGAACGCGCCGAAGCCCCAATGCGCCGAATAAAACCGTGCGTGCAAGCTTGCGATATCGCCAATGCAGCCGGGGCGGTAGCCCTCCAGAACTGGTGCGATGTCGGCGTCTCCGCCGGCAGTCTTGACCGCATTGTCTTGCGTGAGCGCGTCGGCGTACAGCGCGAGAGAACGAACCAGGGCCTGCTGGTCGGCGGGAACCATCCGTCGCAGCGCGCTGGAAACCTGGTCGGTTGCGAAGCGGTCGATTTTCTTGCGGAGCGTCTGTCCTGCGCCGGTCAAATAGAGCTCGGACGACCGGCCATCATCGATTGCGGTCTTGCGCATGACCAGCCCGCTACGCTCCAGCCTCGCGAGCTGCCGGCTCGTGTTTGATTTATCCAGGCGCAGGATATTGCCCAGCGCCTTTGCGCTGATGCCAGGGGTCGTCCCGATTTCTATGATCGCGTGAACCGCGGACGGCGCAAGGTCACTATCGGCCAGGGTGGTTCGCATGAAACCCAGTTCGCGAACGAGCCTTCGGGAGAATTCGCGAAGCTCCAGAATTGTCGCTTCACGGGATTTGGCCGGGATGTCGACGAGTTCCATGGACTGATTCCAATGAGTTGCGATCCGCAATCAATATAGTTGCGGATCGCAACTCAATCAAGTCCGGCCTTACCGAGATGACTGGAGCGGGCAGGGCGCCGTTACAACGGTGCGGGCGTCGTCGCGGGTGCTGCCGGCGCGGCCGGCTTCTTCTCACTGGTCCCGCTGTACGCGAAGTACTTCGCTTTGGCGCCCTTGGCCCAGTACGCGACGGTGAAATGCTTGCCATCGCGCGCAGACAGCAGCTCAAGGGTGCCGTTGGCCGCCGCCCATTCGGCATAGGCGTTCTCGGCATTGGCTTCGGTCCTGCGTTTGGACTCGTAGCGCGCGTCGAGCTTGCCGGTCACCTCTTGCAGTGCCGAGCGCTCGAAGGTCAGGCTGATCAGGGCTACGGTGTCCTGGGCATCGCAGTTGACGATCGCGCGGCTCAGGCCCGGCAGGTTGAACCGGTCGAGATTGCGGAGTTCGATGGCGTCTCCGCCGGCCCATGGCGCCTTGCCGGTCGTCACGCGGTTCGGGCCGGGTGTCAGCCGGGCGCAGTGCGTCTTGCCGAGTTCCAGGCCGAGCGGTGCGGCCAGGTTGCCCGGCGTTTCGGCACAGGCGATGGACGCCGAAAACGCGGCGGCGAACAGGAAAACCTTCTTCATTCGGGCAATCCTCCGGGCGGAATCTGTAGAGTCTTACGGCGCTTTGATGCGGTCACTTGATATCCGGACGGCCTCAGGCCTTGGCTACCACGTCGATGCGCAGCGCCTGCGCGCCTGCGACGATCGCCAGCAGGCGGTCGACGTTCGGATGGGCGCCGGGGCGATTGCGGGCGTCGAGGGTGTGTTCGGCGAACAGCCCCAGGCCATATTCCGCAGCCTTGGCATCGAGCGTGCCGAAGGCCTGTTGCAGGTAGTGATACACGGCCAGCGAGCCCTGCTTGCCCGGCTGGTTTTCGATGCTGGCCACCACCGCGCCGTTGCCGTCGATCAGGTCGATGCGCGCGACGGCGTCGATCGCGGGCATCTGGGCGAGGTTGTCCTTGAATACAGGGGTGGGCTGGATCACTGAAGCACTCCGTTGGTTGGTAAAACGGGGCGTATCTTATCCGATCCCGGACGAGCCCCGGCCCTGTTGCGCGGCACGCAGACCGCGCAACGGGGACAGGAGCGTTACTGCCGGGGCGCGGCAGCGGTGGCTTCGGGTTTGCGGTGGGTCGCCATGTGATGGAAATAAGCGAGCAGGTCCCGGAGTTCGGCATCGGGCAGCGTCTGCGGGTCGATCGACGGCATGCGGGCCTCGGGCCACCAGCGCAGCGACTGCGGATTGCGGATCAGCCCCGCGAGCTTGTCGTCGCCCAGATATTCGACGGGGCTGTATGGCAGGTTCAGGTCCGGGCCGAGGTGGGAATCGCCCTCGCGGTTCAGCGAATGGCAGGACAGGCAGACGCGCTGGAACGCCGCAAAGCCGCGCATGACCGGGCCATCGGCGGGCAGCCCCGCGGCCGGACGGATGGCCGGATAGCGCGCGGCGGGTGAAGCGGAAATGTCGATGCGCTCGATGTTGTAGGTCCAGTAGCTCTCGGTGACCTTTCCGGCGCGTCCGGCCGGACCGGTCCAGACCAGCCGGAACGGTCCGATGCCCTGGCCCTTGAGCTTTGGCCACGGCGCTGCGGGATTCTCGACCGCCAGCCACGCACGCGGCTGCGCCTTGCCCTCGGCCAGCAGCATGGCCATCGGCAGGTGCGACACGTAGCCGTCAGAGGCTGCCGTGGTGGCGCTGCCATCGGCCGTCACCGGCAGGCCGGCGAGCAGGGCTGCGAACGGGATCGCCTTGAGGGTCACGCGCAGCTTCAGGTTCTCGTCGTCGACGCTGATATCGGCGAGGCGGCGATCATGCAACAGTTGCTCGACGGTCCAGCTTCGTTGCTGTGTGCCTGACGTAATGGTCAGCGTACCGGGGCCGGCCGCGACCGCCAGCGTTGACATGCCGACTGCCATGGCGGCCGCGAAGCCAATCTTGCCCAACGTCCTTGCTATCCACGCGTTCATGCCTTGGTCTCCCACGCCCGGGATCATGCCGCCGGCCCCCTGGCCTGGTGCGGTCCTGTCCGGACTGAATCTCCCGGGGTCGGGGACCCCGGGGCGGATCAGACTGTAACCCGCCGCGCGCGTTGGCTCAATTGGTTGAGGGGCACCGTTACCATGGTAACGGGCCAATTCGTTTGGCTACCGCACGATGTCGATCAACCCGGCGCGTGACTTGCTGCCAGTCGGGCTGGCCGGCACCTTCGACCAGGTGTTGGTGACCCATCCCGGCAAGAAGACCGGCAACCTCGCCAGGGCATATCGCCTTCGAGATGCTCAAGGCGCGCACGCAGATCCAGGGCACCCACGTCCCCTACAAGGGCAATGCTCCGGCGCTCAGCGACGTGCTGGCGGGGCAGGTGCCGGCGGGCTTCCTCGCCACGCCCACGGCGGTGCAGTACATCCGCAGCGGCAAGCTGGCGCCGCTGGCCGTGTCAGGGCTCAAGCGCGATCCGCTGCGGCCCGATGCGCCCACGGTGGCGGAAACCGGGGTGTCCGGCTTCGAAGCCGAATTCGCTTTCGTGATGCTGGTGCCGGCCGCGACGCCGTCGCCGATCCGCGTGCGCTGGGAGCAGGAACTCAAGGCAGTGTTTGCCGATGGCGACTTCCAGCAGACGCTGCTGTCCCAGGGCGTGCGGCCCCAGGCGACGGACGGCACCCAGGGCGCGCAGTGGCTGGCTGCGGGCAGCAAGCGCTGGGGCGAGCTGATCCGCAAGCTGGGCGTATCGCTGGAGTGATCCGCCTGGCATCGGGGATATCGGGGCAGGGACGGTGGCGCGAGGCGGCTCCGTCCCTGCGGCGCGGCTCAGTGCTGCAAGGCCGCTACCATGCCCCCCACGTTGTTGATCGTGTTGGTCACGGTCTTCATGTCGACGCTGGTGCGGGTCGAGGCGTCGGCCTGCGTGACCGGTGCGAAGATCGTGTTGGGGCTGGCAAACGAAACGCCCGCGCCGTTGGTGATGGCATTGATGCCGGAGTTCACGAAGACGCTGCCACCGCGTACGGCGCCCATCTTGGCGTGGTCAAGGTCTTGTTCGAGCGGCAGGTTCTGGATGGTCAAGGACATGATGGTCTCCTGGGAAGGTGGTGCGAAATGGGTGCGGGATCAGTGCTGCAGCGCCTGGACGATGCCGCCGACGTTGTTGAGCATGTTGTTGACGGTCTTCATGTCGACGCTGGTGCGGGTCGACGCATCGACTTGCGTGACCGGCGCCACGATCGTGTTCGGGCTGGCGAACGAGACGCCCGAGCCGCCGGTGATGGCATTGATGGCGGAATTGACGAAGACGCTGCCGCCGCGCACGGCGCCCATTTTGGCGTGGTCGAGGTCTTGTTCGAGGGGCAGGTTCTGGATGGTGAGGGACATGATGTAGCTCCTTGATGGTCTGGTCTGGCTTTCGGTGGTGAGCATCAGATGTTGCGCTCGGAGGGATATACGCATGGGGTATGCCAGGGCGTCGCCGGCAACGGCATCGCGCTATCAAGTCATTGAAATAAAAAGATAAACCGCCAATCTCCGTGCGCGAAGGGGACGGCATGGCCGGTCCCGCTGTTTGCCCGGCACCGACACTGGAGTGCGAGCGTGTTCGCGGCAGGCCGACACCTGCGTGGCGTCCGTCGAATCGCGAGCCGATTCGCGGAACGATTTGCCCGCAGCCGAGCATTGCTGGGGTCTGCCTGATACTGAACCGCGCGACGCCGAAGCGCCGCGCGGTGGTGGGGATACGGCGCGTCGGTGGCTTATGCCACGGCCTGCGCGTCCCTCTTCACGTTAATCAGCGTGAACACGAGCGTGCCGGTCTTCGACTGGGTCTCTTCATCAAGCAGGAGCTTGACTAAACCGGTTGCCGGCCAGTCGTCAGCGCGGCCATCGGCTCATCGGTTGTCTCCGGAAATCGGTGATGGACAAAGAAAATCGCCCATCAAGGGGCGATCTTTGCAGCAATTGGAGCCGCGCGGAGCGTGCGGGTAGTGGCGGCAGAGTGGTGGGCGACCTCGCTAGCTCTGCCTACCGTCGCCGCTCAATGCTGCAGGGCCGCGACCATGCCGGCCAGGTTGTTGATGGTGTTCGTCACGCTCTTCATGCCGACCGCCAAACCTTGATCGTCTTTCGGAAAAGGCCAGCTCGCGAACTCCGCCTTTTCGCATTAAAACGCCTTGGACAGCTCAAGCCCACCATAAAAGGCACGCGGGATTCCTGCTGTTTTCTTCGCGCCGCCAAAAAACCCGAGATTCAGATCCTTGCCGACGGAGATGCCCGTCAGCACAAGTCCGCCCTGCGTGGCATGGTAAAAAGGATCGCCGTGCTTGATCAACTCCACGCCGGCCCAGGCCTTGCCGAAAACCTTGTAGAGCAGGCGCCCTCGCGCCCAGTAAGCCTTCGGTCCAAAGTTGTAGCTCCCGATGCCATTGACCGCCCAGTTTTGCGCGAACTCCTGCTGACCCAGCACGGTCAGCGCCAGTCCCCATTCGCCGCCGTCATTACGATTGTCAGCGCCCTCGGGAGATACCCGGTTGTAGCGATACCGCGCCCCGACCGTTGCCTCTGCCCACCCGGTTTGCCAGCCGTTCTTCACGCCGATCGCAGCTTCCGCGGACTGTCCGTTCACGGAGACGGTGGTCCCGTTGGAATCGTACTTGTAGTGGTAATCGCTGACCACGAACTTCTGGGTCAGGAATGATACCGGCAGGAGATTGTCGCTAACACCTACGTACTCGCCGCGCTCGCCGCCACCCGCAAAGCTTGCGCCCCCGAACACGAATGGACCTGCTGCTGCCGGCATCGAAGCCAGCAGCGAGGCTCCTCCGAGAAGCGTTGCGGCGAGCAGCCGGCGTGCGGCGCCATGGCGCGTGAACTGCGTCATAAAGTCACTCTGTGTTAGGCCGCGCCGTGCACGGCAATGTTATAGAGATGGAAGTCACCGGTGGGGGATGTTACACGACCCGTGGGGGTGAGACGGATGGCCTGGTCGCGCTGGTGTCCCTTCTGCCCGGTATAGCGCTGGCGCAACGTTGCGCTCGCGCTATGGTCCAACTCGATGCTGCTGAATAGCAACGGTGCTCCGCCTTCAATGGTGGCGATTGCCACCGGCAGCATACCTGTGCGCAGCGGCTGCATTAACAACCCCGCAGCCCAATTGGCCGGGACGGAAGACTGACTCTCGCCTCGCCTGATGATTTCGGCCAGACGGGTTAGCGGAGGCGTCTCTGTTTCACGCAGGCCGCCCATCTCGAGTTGGAGCCGGCTGCCGAACAGAAACGTTTCAAGCGCGCCGGTATTGCCATGTATCGACCATTTGAAGCGCAATCCGATCGATATTTCGCTGACCGATCCAGTCTGCGTCGTTTTGACGAAGCTTGTGGTTGCCGTATCACGAACGATGAGATTAGGCAGGTGCACTGCGACGGCCACTTCGTCGCCTAGCGAAAGAGTGGGCAACGTTTCACCGACATACAAAGCGCCATTCGGAGACAGGTCCGAGGTAAGGCCAAGATAGGTCTTGTCGTTGTGCGTCACCGTGATCGGGACATGCAACGGAAAGCGATACTCTGTCCGGCGATTGAGCGAATGCTTGCGCGCGTACATGGCAACCGCCACGGCCGAGCCCAGCGTCATCAGCGTCCAGAACATCGTTACCAAGCCTGCGCCGAGCGGGATCGTACCGTTGTAGATCCGGTAGATGCCGACAGGAACACTGGCCGCCGCCACGCCGCAGATGACGAGAAGCGGCGAAAGCCATAGCCACATCTTTCCTGTTTGCGACATCTGCTTGTCAGTGACAGCGAAAGGGATGTTCTTGCGAAACAATCCGATGCTGGTGGACATGAACGCAAAGAACCGTGCCATGGCGTACTGCTCGCTCAGGAACAGAGAGTTGTATCCTCGTCCAAGTTCCAGGTGGACCAGTATTGAAAGCAAGTAGTAAAGGCAGAACAGAAGGAGGAACGTGTTCAACGGGGCGACGATCGGCAGTGCACCAGTGAGGAACACGGCAGGGGGCATCAGAAAGAAGACCAGCTTCTGCCAGCCTTCGAAGAAGAACAGTGCCGATGCGAGGTAGTTCAGGCGCTGGCCCAGCGTCAGTCCTCGTCCAAACAGAATGTTCTCGCGGCGGAAGACCTGCATGGCTCCCATTCCCCAGCGCATCCGTTGCTTCAGGTACGTATCGATGCTGTGCGGTGCCAGTCCGAACGCCAATGATTCCGCGTGGTAGACCGACTGATAGCCAAGCTTGTGCATCCGAATAGCGGTGTGCACGTCTTCGGTGACGGTTTCAGTGGCAAAGCCGCCGATTCGCACGACGGCCGACCGGCGGATCGCGGCGCAACTGCCACAGAAGAACGCCGCGTTGAGCGCGTCCTTGCCGCGCTGGATCACCTTGAAAAACAGTGCTTGTTCATCCCAGACGCGCTTCTTGCCCTGGCGATGGTTGAAGGAATCGATGTTGAAGAAATCTTGCGGCGTCTGAACGAATGCAACGCGCTCATCGCGGAAGTACCCGAGAGTCTTCATCAGGAAATCCTTGCGCGGCGCGTGGTCGGCGTCGAAGATCGCGATGAAGTCGCCAGTGCTGTGTTTTAGCGCATTATTGAGGTTCCCGGCTTTGGCATGCGCATTGTCGTCGCGCGCCAGATAGCGGCAGCCGAGTTCCTCGGCCAACGCGCGCATCGATTCCCGGCGGCCGTCGTCAAGCAGCCATGTGACATGCGGATAGTCCATACGCATGACTGCCAGCAGCGTCCGCCGTATCAGTTCGACCGACTCGTTATAGGTCGGTACGTAGACATCGACAGTCAGGCCTGGCTCCGGCTGTGGCGCTTCCCGGACAGTGAGCCGGTACGTCATCAGGATGAAGAGCAGGCCGCTGACGTAGCCGTAGACCTCGGCCGCGTAAAGCGGGATCGAGAAGAGGGGGGCCGACAGATTGACTGTGCCCAGACGCCACCCCATGTACACCAGTCCCACCAAGATATAGACGGCGACAAGGAGCTTGATGGCGCGGTTCGGCTGTTCCGTTTTCATACTCACGTTCATTCTTCGGCTTGCATTGTCGGGGGATAAACGGACAAGGACGCAGGCGAGCCCATGCCCACGTGAGCCTTCCACTGATACATTCTGTTACGCCTTTGGAAGCGGTCCGCATGATATCTGCAAACCGCCAAGATGGCGTCGACATCGGCTCCATTGTGCCGCGCGATGCGCATGTCAGGATACCCGAGTGTCGGTTTCCTGCGAATGAGTGCCTCACCCTAGACTTCCTTCAGCTGAATCGCCTGATGCCGTGCAACTGGAAATGTGGCGTAAGCGACTTTAAGGAGTCGTAGTGCCGAGGTGACGGAAGTCGAGCGCCTCTCAGTGCTGGAGCAAGTCGAGTTGCCCCGAGACAGAGAACCGGTAACGCCGCTCGACAAAGCCCAGACCGAACAGGCCCAATACCGTGTCGTAGTAGGACGGGCCGCTAGCCCCTGACGGCGCTCCCACGATTTGCTGCGCACGAACCCATTGAGTCGTCAGAGCTGCCGACTCCACGGCCTTAAGGAATGGCAGCAACGCTGCGGAGAAGCCCGCGGGTCCGGCGCCTTCAACCTTCCCGGTCTCCGTGTGCATTCTCTCGGGCGGAGCGGGACGGCCTTCCATGCGCGCAGCATTGGGCAGCAATGCCTGGAGCAGCGTGCGACGCGTGTGGTCCTGATCTGGTGTCATGCCAGCCCACAAATAAACTCGCACAGCGTCGTAGCTGCTGATGTCTCCCTTTACTGGATCGCGCAGGAATCCGTGTCCACAGTCCCCGGCGCGGTAGGCGGCCCAATCCGGTACGACGCCTGCGCGGCACAACGCGCGGACCAGCTTAGCCGCCTGTCCCGCCAACGCCCCCCACGGGCCTTCAGGGTCGAATATGGCCAGTCGCCGCAGAAGCGGCACGGGCAGATAGCTCGGATTGACCCGCCATTGACGGCATAGACCTGGGCCGTTCGTGATAAATCCTTGTGGGCCAGGGAGCAGCATGGGTCCGAAGCCGGGCAGGGAGACGATTTCCTGCGCTGCCACCTGGCGCAGCAAAGCGCGCGCTGCGCAGGCATAGGCAGGAACATTCCACACACGCGCCGCTTCAACAAGCGCAAAAGCGAACCACAAGTCGGCATCCGCCGCCGGATTGCGATCCATTACTCCCCACGTGCCGTCGTCGCGGTGTCCCCACTGCCACGCGGGAAGCTTGTCGTCCAACCTGCCATCTCCAAGGTTGGTCACGCTCCATTGCCACAGTCGGTCAAACGTATTGCGGTCGCCGGCGATCAAGGCAAACACCATGCCGTACGACTGTCCCTCCGACGTGCTTTGGTGGGCGGGCGTAGAAAAATCGATGACACGGCCATCCGCTTGCACGAAGCGCTCCAGGAACTGCAGATAAAGTGGCCAAGGCCGTGCGCGCGGTGTCGAAGTTGGCGAACCTCCCGAGCTTGCTGAAGGCTTGGAACCAACTATGGCGAGGGTGCCTAACGCGCCGGCGCGAGCCAGGAAGCGACGACGTGTCTGATTTGTCATTGCGAAGGGAGCGCGAACTGGTAGTGCATCAGTATTGGGTCTGTGCTTTATGTCTTCCGTGGCTCAGCCAAGTGGAGCAGGCAAGCATGCCATGTTTTGATTGTATGACAAGCCAACTGCCGGGCGGCTCAGCAGGCGTCGGCTTTCAGACTGGAGCTGACATGTGAATGTCTCGATGAACCATCGACGAGGGTCTCCTGGCCGAACCCCGACGTTGGCTCACCTTTCCAGGCCAGGGGCAGGCATTGGAGTTCGGCGGCTCTCAATCCTTCTTGAGAAAAATCGGCCGTCGGACCGGACGGCTGGTCGGGGTTGTACTAGAGTCGGAGCGATGGCGCCATCCATACCAAAGGTGCTTTAGGAAAGCGCAGGCTGTTTCTCGCTTGTGCGGGGCGCGGCACGGACTTGCAGAAAATCGACCAGTAACTTGCCGACCGGCGACAGCGCATCGAAGTCGCGCGAGCAGATCGTGAAGCGGCGTCGCGCCCAGTCGTCGCGTAGGGGGATGGCGCGAATGCCCAGCGCCTGCGCAACCGGCGCCGCGATCTCCCGGGGGAGGATGGCTAGCCCAAGGTCCGCGCGCACGCAGCGCAACGCAGCGTCGAACGTCGATACAACTGCCCGGTAGTCGATGCGGCGACCGAGAATGGCGGCGTGCCGGTTCAGCATGGTCTGCACGGCAGTCTGCGCCGGCATGCCGATATGCTTGAAGTCCAGCGTCTGCGCGAACTCGCAGTCGTCGAACTGTGCCAGGGGATGTGAACCATGCACGATTGCCGCCAGATGGTCAGATCGATATGGGCGCGTCTGAAACCCCTCCAGGTCGGCTGCATCCCAGCAAACGGCAATTAGCGCCGAGCCTTCGCGCAGCGACCTGACGACGTCAATACTCAGGCTTTCCTCGATCGTCACCCCGACATCCTCATGACCGGCGATCTGCAGAAACGCCGCGATGTCGTCCGGCAACGACTCGGCCATCGACGACACGGTAGCGAGCAATCGCACCTGGCCTCGAATGCCGGAGCCGAAGTCGGCCATGTCGCGTGCGACGCGATCCGCCGCAGCTAGCATGGCGCGTGCGTGAGTCAGCACAATTTCGCCGGCGGCGGTGGGCACCACGCCGCGACGGCGGCGGTCCAGAAGGCTTGCGCCCACGGTCTCTTCCAGTTGCGCCAGCCGTTTGCTGATGGCCGACGCCACGATGTGCTGTTGTTCGCCGGCGCGTGCGATGTTCTGGGTTTCGCACACGGCGACAAACAGCCGAAGGGTAGTCAGGTCGAGATCTCTCATGCTCGGATTGTAAGATGAGACATTCCGATATGGAACGACAAGGGTGGTAAAAGATCGCTTCATATCGTTTTCGGAACGAAATAGAGTTTCCGGTATTGCCTGACCCTTCTGGCGCCATGCCGCTATCACAAGCTATGACCGCTTTCCCTGACGTTCCCCATCCGGCCATCTGTCCCGCGCGTGCCGTAATCCGTGAAGTCGGGCTGCGCGACGGGCTGCAGAGCATCCGGACCATCATCCCCACTGAACAGAAGAAGGCGTGGATACGTGCCGCGCACGCCGCTGGCCAGCGCGAAATCGAGGTTGGCTCGTTCGTGCCGGCAAAGCTGCTGCCGCAACTGGCCGATACCACCGAGCTGGTGGCGTATGCCCGGACGCTGCCGGGGCTCTTTGTCTCGGTGCTGGTGCCCAACTTGCGCGGGGCGCAGAGGGCCATTGCCAGCGGCGCCGACCTGATGATCGTGCCGCTGTCCGCCAGCCACGCGCATAGCCTGGCCAATTTGCGCAAGACGCCCGACGACGTGGTGGCCGAGGTGGCGCGCATCCGTGCGGCGCGCGATGCCGCCGGCGCCAGGACGTTGATCGAAGGCGGAGTGGGCACGGCCTTCGGCTGCACGCTTCAAGGTCGCGTGGAACCTGATGAAGTGCTGCGGTTGATGCAGGCGTTACTCGATGCTGGTGCCGATCGCGTGAGCCTTGCCGACACGGTGGGTTATGCCGATCCTCGCATGGTGCGCGAACTGTTCGAGCGCGCCATCGTGCTGGCCGGCGAGCGCTTCTGGTGCGGCCACTTCCATGACACGCGCGGCCTGGGTCTGGCCAACGTGCTGGCGGCGATGGAAACGGGCGTCACGCGCTTTGACGCCTGCCTGGCCGGCATTGGCGGCTGCCCGCACGCTCCCGGCGCCAGCGGCAACGTCACGACCGAAGACCTGGCCTACATGCTGGCCAGCATGGGCATCGAGACCGGCATCGATATCGGCGCGCTGCTCGCGCTGCGCCAGCAGGTCCAAGGCTGGCTGGCCGGGGAAATACTGCACGGCACCCTATGGCGCGCCGGATTGCCCCGAACGTTCGCTGCCAGCACCCGCCTCGCGGCGGCCTGATCGACACCATGGACCAAACCATGCAACAAGAGAACACATCGCTGCCACTGGCCGGCATTCGCGTCGTCGAATTCACCCATATGGTGATGGGACCCACTTGCGGCATGATCCTGGCCGACCTCGGCGCCGAGGTCATAAAGGTCGAGCCGCCGGGCGGCGACAAGACCCGCAATCTTCCCGGCCTGGGCATTGGCTTCTTCCGCGCGTTCAACCGCAACAAGAAGAGCGTGGTGCTGGACATCACGACCCGGGAGGGGGCCGTCGCAGCCGCCGAACTCGCCGGCCAGTGCGACGTGCTGCTGGAGAACTTCCGTCCCGGGCTGATGGAAAAGCTCGGCCTCGACTACGCGACGCTGTCCGCGAAGTACCCGCACCTGATCTATGTCTCGCACAAGGGCTTCCTGCCAGGCCCGTACGAAAAGCGCCTGGCGCTGGACGAAGTGGTGCAGATGATGGGCGGCTTGTCATACATGACCGGGCCGAAGGGCCGGCCGCTGCGTGCGGGCTCCTCGGTCAACGACATCATGGGCGGCATGTTCGGGGCCATCGGCGTCCTGGCGGCCCTGCGAGAGCGCGACCGTACGGGCCGTGGACAGGAAATCCAGAGCGCGTTGTTCGAGAACTGCGTGTTCCTGGCGTCACAGCACATGCAGCAGTTCGCGATGACGGGCGAGGCGCCGCCGCCGATGCCGTCGCGCATATCGGCCTGGAGCGTCTACGACGTGTTCACGCTTGCTGACGGCGAGCAGCTCTTTATTGGCGCGGTCAGCGACAAGCAATTCGTCACGCTTTGCCAAGTGCTGGGCCACCCGCAGTTGACCGAGCGACCCGAATACCGCGACAACGCCTCGCGCGTGGCCGTACGGCCGCAATTGCTGGAAGAACTGGGAACAATCCTTCAACACCATCGCGCAGGAGCGTTGATGCCCCAGCTCGAAGCCGCCGGCATTCCCTATGCGCCGATCGTGCGCCCGGACCAGTTGCTCGACGATCCGCACCTGATGGAAAGCGGCGGCCTGGTGCCAATGCAGGTCGACGATGGCTCGATCGCTCCCACGGTCTTGCTGCCGCTGCTGATGGGCGGCAGGCGCCCTGGCGTCAGGCATCCGTTGCCCAAGCCCGGCGAGCACAACGAGGAAGTGCTCGGACGCCTCGCATGGCCAGCCTGAACGCGTCGGTCTGGTCCCCTCACAGTAGTTCCTATAACAATGCATGACGGAGACAACCATGAATGCACGCCCCCGCTGGAGGGCCGTGGCTGCGGCCACTGCCTTCCTCCTCTGTAGCGCGCTACCTGCGCTGGCCCAAAGCGGCAAGCCGGTGCGGCTGATCCTGCCGATCAGCGCGGGCTCCGGCGTCGATGCCATCGCTCGCACCGCAGGCCCGGCTCTGGGCAAGGCCATGGGCCAACCCGTGGTGATCGAGAACCTGCCTGGCGCGGGTGGCATTACCGGCGCCGCCGCTGTGGTCAAGGCACAGCCTGACGGGACGACGCTGGGACTGGTCTCGAACAATCACGTGATCAATCCCAGCGTGTACAAGTCGATGCCCTTTGACCCGATCAAGGACGTGACTCCCATCAGCGTGCTTGGCGCCACGCAGCTCGTGCTGGTGGTCAATCCGAAGGTCCCTGCGAAGAACGTCAAGGAACTGGTCGCGCTGCTCAAGGCAAAGCCGGATGCCTACAACTATGCATCGTCCGGTAACGGCACCATCATCCATCTTGCCGGCGAGATGTTCCTCAGCGAAGCGGGCGTCAAGGCTAATCACATCCCCTACAAGGGCACCGGCCCGATGGTGACCGATCTCCTGGGCGGCCAGGTGGACATGGGGGTTGTCGCGCTCAATGCGGCGTTGCCCTACCTGAAGGCTGGCACCTTGCGTGCCATTGGCCTGTGTGGGGAAGCGCGCTCGCCGGTGGCGCCAGACGTGTCCACCATCGCGGAGCAGGGGCTGCCCGGCTACCGCGTCGAAGGCTGGTTCGCGGTCATCGGTCCCGCCGGCATGAAGCCCGCTGACGTGAAACGCGTACACGATGCGTTTGCCACAGCGTTTTCCAGCCCCGAGGTGGTGGACGCTCTGAAGAAGCAGGCAACCGTCGTCAAGCCCGGGTCGCCCGAGGCCGCGGCCCAGTACTTCCGTGCCGAAGCAAACCGTTACGCTGGCCTCGTGAAGAAGGCCAATGTGAAGGTCGAATGATCCGTCCCATCGAAAACATGCCCGTCTACCAACTCGGCGAACTCACGCCATCCATTGTTGCGCTTGCAAACGGCATCGTAACCAACGCCTCACCGGGAGCGCTACGCGCGGCAAAGCGCCACCTGTACGCGCATGCAGCCTATGACTGGGAGCGTGCGGCGGCGCGCAAACGACTGGCCGAGCGCATCGAGGCGGAACGGTACAAGTCCGTGCCCAACCACTTGTATCACCTGCCGCCAGAGCCTGGCTGAGCACACGCGGGTATTGGATCTAACCACTGGTATTGGAGCGTCAGCGTGAGCGCCTTGTAGTCGCCCCCCGCCCGGGTCATGAATCCCTTTGACGCGCCAAGCTTGGCCGACCAGCCCGCAGCCATTGGCACCGACAGCGTGATGCCATAACGTGCGTTCTGCTGTCGGTCGGCGTTGGCGATGCCATTCACCGAGGTGTTGCCGCCGGTGTAGAAGCCAACATCGCTCGCAATCCAGAACGCGGGCCGAAACTGATAGCCGCCGTGCAACTGGAATACCCAGAGGGGCGATTGTGAACGGCGGTTGCTGCCGAGGAAATCTGGGTTGTCGCTGAAGAGCCACGCGCCCGCGGAAACCTCTGCAAACCAGTTGCGCAAGGGCTGCGACAATCCGATCTCCGGCTTGACGGCCCAACGATTGGCACCGATGTTGATTAGGCGGTTCGCATTGAATTTCCCGGTTGGTGCAATGACTGTCACGCTTCCACCGAGCGTGGTAGCGGGTGTCCTTTTCAGGAAATCGGCCGGCTTCAGCGCGGAGCCGCCCAAGAAATTCACGGCCAGTCGCATGCGGGCGTCGCCAATTCCCGCTCGATGGACCGAGTTCGGTGCGTCGAACACGTTTCCACTGACATCGGCGTTCGCAAACGGCATGAAAACGCCAATCGATGCCGTTCGCCCAAAGAGGTCAAACGCGTGCACGTAGCCGGCCCCATAGATGGATATTCGGGCTCGCACATCCGAGATAGGCAGGGACGGGTCGGTCAGCACATCGCCAGTCAGCAACGAATAGTTGGCTGCGAGAAAGTTGGCGCCAACAGGCAAGGCGGAATAAGCGCGAGGTTCCAACTCCTGCGCGTGGGCGACCGTCAGAGCCCAGGGAGCGAGCCAGAACCACGAGGTAAAGGTACGCCAAAGTGCTGGCATGACCATGCCTTCTTTCCCATTGATCCTACACATGATTATGGCTGAGGCTGAAAGGCGTGCTTCCCGAATGTGCTCGATCATGTTCTGGAGACCTCATTTCCCCTTCAGAAAGCCCCATTCAACCGCGCTCCTGAGAGCGGCTTTATTGCGCTGCCGCAACCAGATTGACTCCAACGTTGTTGCGCCCAAGATGGTCATCGGTTGTGCGTAGTGATGCTCCCGCTGCAACACTCCGCCCTTCGGGTACCTTCAAGTCTCAGCATGTCATAACGCAATTGCTTGGGGAGTTGCTCCTTATCAAGAGGCACCGTCGGAGCATTGATATCAATATATTCATACGGCATGCTCGGGTCGGCAGGGATACAGCTATGTACCTGCTCGGCGCACGCCCATGACGGGATAGCGGGTGCTTCGCAGCGCTCCGAGGCTGAGTCGAAATGATTGGGGAACCGACATGAGCAGCGCCCGGGGTTCTGGGTGGGCCTCTTTATCAGCTTTTGCGTCAAGCACACTTATCGGACGATGCATTGCTCCACGTGCGCCAACGCTTCCTCGTCATCTCCCTCTTTGCCTGGCTTCCGCTTCTATTGCTTTGTGCCGTGGATGGAAGCCTCCTGGGCAAGGACGGGGGAGTGCCATTCCTGATGGACATGGAGGTTCACCTTCGCTTTCTCGTGGCGGTGCCTCTGCTGATCGCTGCGGAATTGGTGGTGCACCAGCGCCTGCATGGCATCGGGCAGGCATTCCTGGAACGAAACCTTGTTCCCGAGGTGACCAAGGATCAGTTTGATGCCGCGATCGGAGCGGCTTTGCGGCTGCGCAACTCTGGAGTCCATGCTGTTTATTCCTGCCCAGTCGGCCGCTGGATAGGAATGATTTCAAACCGGTATTTTGAGTCCTCGTGCGCTGAGGCGCCCTGTCGAACATGCATTGCCTCTCCAGAATCGATGCGTGCAGCTATCGGTTTCTTGTAGTGGATCAAGCCTCCCGCCTCTCGTTAAGCTTTATTGAAAACATCATATCGCGCTGAGGGAGCGTTGCGATGAAGGACGTAGTTACACATAGCCCTCCCGATTCAGGAGAGCACACCTGGAAGCGTTACCCAATTGTCCAGCAGTCGCTCACAGTACGGGCTGGCAATGTCATGGGCAGCCTGGGTAACTGTCTTCGCGCGTATGTCACCTCGCGACGTTGCGCGCAGGCAGCCGATCTCCTGTGGAAGTACTACGGTCTCCTAATGACCGACGAGATTCGCCAGCGGTTGATGTGCCTCATTGTTGGAGGTGGAGGGAAATTTACGCCGCAAGCCCTGGCGATGCTTTACCTCACGGAGATGCTGGACGAGTATGACGGGGATCCTTACGCCCCGATCATCCACGCGAGCGTCGAGTTTTGGCTGCGCCGCGCCACCGCGGCGAATGCCAGAAGTCGGCTACCGGACTCCAATCGCTTTGTGCGCCTGAGGGAGATTGCTATGCAGAAATACGGCTGGGAGCCGTAACGTCAGAAGCCATCTCCCGGATGGGAGCCATCGGCCGGCGAGCGCATTGTCCAGAGCCACCAGTAGGTCTGAGGCACCCTCGGACGTCGGCCACGGCGATCATGCGGCACGCCTCTGTCGCTGATTCGGGCACGTCTGCTACTGGCCGGAAAAGGGGGAGGGCGTCCGGAAGCCACGCGGGAGCGCGGGTAGTGGCGGCAGAACGGGCGGGGCGGCCCCGCTCGCTCTGCCGCCCGTCGCCGCTCAGTGCTGCAGGGCCGCGACCATGCCGCCCAGGTTGTTGATGGTGTTCGTCACGCTCTTCATGTCGACGTTGGTGCGGCTCGATGCATCGACCTGCGTAACCGGCGCGAAGATCGTGTTCGGGCTGGCGAACGACACGCCGCTGCCACCGGTGATGGCATTGACGCCGGAGTTCACGAAGATGCTGCCGCCGCGCACGGCGCCCATCTTGGCGTGGTCAAGGTCTTGTTCGAGGGCGAGGTTCTGGATGGTCAAGGACATGATGGTCTCCTGGGTAGGCTGAAATTGCGCTGATTGGGTGTGGATTAGTGCTGCAGGGCCGCGACCATGCCGCCCAGGTTGTTGATGGTATTCGTCACGCTCTTCATGTCGACGTTGGTGCGAGTCGATGCATCGACCTGCGTAACCGGCGCGAAGATCGTGTTCGGGCTGGCGAACGACACGCCGCTGCCACCAGTGATGGCGTTCACGCCGGAGTTCACGAAGATGCTGCCGCCGCGCACGGCGCCCATCTTGGCGTGGTCGAGGTCTTGTTCGAGCGAGAGGTTCTGGATGGTCAAGGACATGATGGTCTCCTGGGTAGGCTGAGATTGCGCTGACTGGGTGTGGATTAGTGCTGCAGGGCCGCGACCATGCCGCCCAGGTTGTTGATGGTGTTCGTCACGCTCTTCATATCGACGCTGGTGCGGCTCGATGCATCGACCTGCGTGACAGGTGCGAAGATCGTATTGGGGCTGGCGAACGACACGCCGCTGCCACCGGTGATGGCATTGACGCCGGAATTCACGAAGATGCTGCCGCCGCGCACGGCGCCCATCTTGGCGTGGTCAAGGTCTTGTTCGAGCGAGAGGTTCTGGATGGTCAAGGACATGATGGTCTCCTGGGGTAGGCTGGAATCGACGAGATGAGAGGGACTGGATTTAGTGCTGCGCGGCCTGCACGATGCCGCCCACGTTGTTGAGCAGGTTGCTGATGCTGGTGAGGTCGACGTTGGTGCGGGTCGAGGCATCGACCTGCGTGACCGGGGCCACGATGATGTTGGGGCTGGCGAAGGACACGCCGGCGCCGCCGAGGATCGCGTTGACGCCATTGTTCAGGAACAGGCTGC
>NZ_JBYOJS010000026.1:0-75212 GCF_057798895.1 Cupriavidus sp. 22TCCZM04-2 | reverse complement strand
CGAAAATCCAGTCACGTTTTGCTGTGCGAGCACTGTATAACTTGTGAAGCTCCGAAGTCCGAAAACTTCGTGCGTCCGCTACCCAGCGCCCACACTTATCGGTTGTTTGGTTGTTAAAGAGCTTCGCCGCCGGCTTTGCCGCTCAGCGCGCTGCGTTGTTTGCAGCAGAGAAACGAGATTATGTAGCACTTTCTTCGTTTCGTCAACCAGGTCAGCAATCTTTTTTGCTCCGTTCGTCGCGCCAACTTCGCGCCGCCGAACCACCCGATCAACCCCGCAACCCTTGCTACGTCTGCTTTGCAGCGCCGCGTTGTGTTGCGAGGGGGCGAATATTAGGGGGGATTTCCGGAGCTTGCAACCACCTTTGTCACGAGCGCACCGCAACCCGCCCCCACCTTCAGACCCAAACCATTGATCAATAAGGAAATATCGGGTTTTCCCTGAGATCGCGAAACTGAATACCCAATGAAAACCATCGGGTATTCGCCTATCAACTTATCAGCGATGCTTGAAAGCCGGGCTGCGTTTCTCGACGAAAGCCGCCATCCCTTCCTTCTGGTCTTCGCTGGCAAACGTCGAATGGAACAGCCGGCGCTCGAAGCGCACGCCTTCCGCCAGCGTGGTTTCGTAGGCCGCGTTGATCGACTCCTTGATCATCATGACCACCGGCAACGAGAAGCCGGCGATGGCTTCCGCCGCCGACAGGGCCTCGTCCATGAGCTTGTCGGCCGGCACCACGCGCGACACCAGGCCAGCGCGTTCGGCCTCAGCGGCATCCATCATGCGGGCGGTCAGGCACAGGTCCATGGCCTTGGCCTTGGACACCGCGCGCGGCATGCGCTGCGTGCCGCCCGCACCCGGCATGGTACCGAGCTTGACTTCCGGCTGGCCAAAGCGCGCGTTTTCGGCAGCGATGATGATGTCGCACATCATGGCGAGCTCGGAACCGCCACCGAGCGCATAGCCCGCTACGGCAGCAATGACCGGCTTGCGGATGGTGCGGATGGTTTCCCAGTTACGGGTGATGTAGTCGCCCTTGTACACATCCATGAACGAATACTTGGACATCATGCCGATATCGGCGCCGGCGGCGAAAGCCTTCTCGCTGCCGGTAATAACGATGGCGCCGATGCCTTCATCCTTGTCGAAAGCCGTCAGCGCGGCGCCCAGTTCGTCCATCAGCGCGTCATTGAGCGCGTTCAGGGCTTTGGGGCGGTTCAGCGTGACCAGTCCAACCCGGCCGCGCGTTTCCACCAGGATGTTTTCGTACGACATGTCTTCTCCTTTGTCTGCAAAAGAACCAGATGTTGATCCGGCAGCAAGTCTGCCACGTTACCCGATTGTGTTGCAGCCGATTGCGCCGCGGAGCTGAGATCCTCCCGGCTCGAAATGAGCTCGTGCGCGGCGCTGACGACCTGGTCCACCCGGACGTCCTCGATCCGCGTGCCCGTCAATGGCTTGACGATACGCATGCACTCGCCGTCCCCGGCCGGGCCCGTCACGTGCGACAGCGTCGGCCCGAAGATTGCGATGACCGGCGTGCGGAATGCCGCCGCGACGTGTGTGGGCCCCGTATCCGTGCCGATCAACAAAGCCGAGTCAGCGATCAACGCCATCATTTCGGGCAACGAAGTTTTCCCACAGAGATTCAAGACATCGGGAAACTTCGCCGCGATCTGTGCGACATGCTCCGCTTCCGCCGGCGTTCCAATCAGCACGGGCCGATGGTCGGGAAAGAATCGCGACCAGCCGTCCAGCAAGCCGATCCATCGCTCCACCGGCCACAGGCGCGTATTGGCCCGCTTGTGATAGAACGAACTGTTCCCGGTATGCAGGCAGATACAAGGCGTTTCCAGGCCAAAGCGTGCGCGGATATCAATGTCCGGCCTTCGCAGCGAAGGCATGGCACGACCGGCGATATGGTCTGGGGTGCAATAGGCCAGCAGGCGCTGGACCACCTTGGTCCTGTGGGTGTCTGGCGGATCCACTTCATGGCGCACCTTATAGACCTTGACCTTGCGGGCAACCGGGAAGCACCAGCCCAGGCTGGGGAAGAAGTCCGTCCGGTTGATGGTCAGGTCCAATATCAGGTGATACGGATAACGAAGCAGCGCCCGCGAAAGGATCAGCCACTTGTGCGGATTCACCAACAACGGAAGCTTGGGACCACCGCGCAGTATGAGGACGCGCGAAATGCGGGGGTCGTGCTCGAACAGATCGCCAGACCGGTGCTTCAGCAGCAGGTCGATCTCCAGATCGTTGCCATAGGTTTCCCTCAAGGCGTCGATGGATGCGCTGGCCCACACGACATCACCCAGGCCGCCAATGCAAAGAACCAGTGCCCGCCGCCTAGATTTCCCGTCAGCCAATTTCGTTTTTTGCAACATTGACTCCCCAGCTTCCGCAATCTTGTTGGCCGATATATCCGGCAGCTCGCCGACCCGGGGGCGCCGAGTCTTTCAACTTTGTTCGGATATAAAGACAGGCGAAATATACTTTGGTTGCCTGCAAATGATTTATTCCAACAGTGATTTTTTGATCACTCGACGGAAAGACAATGTAACTTACAAGATACATCGCTGTTAACGGGCGGCCGGCCGCCAGCCTTCAACCATAGGCGACGAAGGCGGATAGGAAGACATTGCGTCCTCCTGAAGGGGCAAACGATGAGGGCGTATCGCATGAAGTTCTCTCATGCGATGCCCACCACCGGATCAGAGCATGTGAGCCAGGAATTCCCGTGTGCGGGCGTGGCTCGGCGCGCCGAATACCTGCTCGGGCGGCCCTTCCTCGAGGATCCTGCCCTCGTCCATAAACACCACATGATTGGCGACTTCGCGTGCGAAGCCCATCTCGTGCGTGACGACCAGCATGGTCATATGCTCGTCCGCGAGCTGTCGCATGGTACGAAGGACTTCTCCGGTCAACTCCGGATCGAGCGCCGACGTCGGCTCGTCGAACAGCATGATGTCGGGTTCCATCGCCAGTGCCCGCGCGATGGCCACGCGCTGCTTCTGTCCGCCAGATAGCCGCGCCGGATAGTTGTCCCGCTTGGCCAGGAGGCCAACCTTGCGCAGCAGTTCCTCCGCCTTGGGAATCGCGGCATCGCGCGACAAACCCTTGACGGTCATCGGTGCTTCGATGATGTTCTGCAGCACCGTCATGTGCGGGAACAGGTTGAAGGACTGGAACACCATGCCCATCTTGCGGCAGATGCGGCGAATTTCCGCATCCGGCACGTATTTGGCGGCGCCGTCGGACCCCGTGGCCGCCAGCGCCCCGCCTTCGATTTCAATATTGCCGCTGTCGATCACCTCGAGATGGTTGAGGCAGCGCAGCAAGGTGCTCTTGCCCGAGCCGGAGGGGCCGATCACCGCAGTGACGTCACCCTTGCGCAAAGTCAGGGAGACTCCGTGCAGAACCCGCAGCGGCCCGAACGCCTTGACGATGTCCCGGGCCGCGACCATGACACCAGGTGCGCGGCTGGAATCGGTTTCGGCGCGATCAGTCATCATGTTTGGCATAGCGTTTCTCGAGGTGCTGGAAGAGCCAGGTCAGGATCAGCGTCATCACCAGATAGAAGAGCGCGGCGACCAGGAAAGGCGTGGTGGTGAAATCGCGCTGCACGATGCCGCGCGCGGTGCGCAGGATATCGTTGAGCGCCAGGACATAGATCAGCGACGTGTCCTTGATCAGCGTGATGGTCTCGTTGCTGACCGGCGGCAGGACGCGGCTGACCATCTGCGGCAGCACGACGCGCCGCATGGTCTGGAAGTAGGTCATGCCCAGCGCCTTGCTGGCTTCATACTGGCCGCGGTCGACCGATTTGATCCCGGCGCGGAAGATCTCCGCGAAATAGGCCGCGTAGTTCAACGCGAATGCCACCACGGCAGAGGGAAAGTCTGGCAGGCGCACGCCAACGACCGGCACGAACGGCAGCGCGAAATAGATGAACAGCATCTGCAGCATCAGCGGCGTGCCGCGCATCAGCCAGATATAGCCGTTGACGAGGCCACTCAGCAGCGGCCATTTCGAGATGCGGGCCAGCGCCAGCGCGAGGCCCAGCGGTACAGAAAGAGCCAGCGTGATGAAGAACAGTGTGAGGGTGACTTTCGCACCCTGCGCCAAAGGCGACAGAAGGGATAAGACGTAATCCATGCTTGCGCGGATGGAATGGGTTCGGGTCGGGGCGGCGGGCCGTGAATACCGAGCCGCCCCCGGACCGCGATAAGGCGCGACGCCGCGCCAACGCAGCGCAGGACGTCGCGAAAGGTCGGGATTACTTGGTGATGTCGGCGCCGAACCACTTCGTGGCGATGCGGGCGGCCGTGCCGTCTTCCTTCATCGAACCGAGGGTCTTGTCGAGCTTGCCAAGCAGCTCCGCGTCGTCCTTGCGCACGCCAACGCCGTAGTCTTCGGTGCCGAAGTTCTCGTCCAGCACGCGGTATTCGCCGGCGCGCTTGCTGATGAGGTAGCGGCCCACCACTTCGTCCACCACGATGGCGTCGAGGCGGCCGGTCGACAGGTCCATCAAGGCCGTCACGTTATCGCCGAAGGTCTTGAGTTCCTTCAGGCTGGCCGCGACCGCGGCTTCCTTCTTGATGGCATCCACCGCGCTGCTGCCGTCCTGCGCGCCGACGATGCGGCCGGCCAGGTCGGCCTTGGTCTTCACCGGCGACTTGATCCCGACAATGATGATCTGGTGGTTCGTCATGTAGGGAGCGGTAAAGCTGATGTTCTGCTTGCGCTCTTCCGTGATGGTCAGGCCGTTCCATAGGACGTCCACGCGCTTGCCATTGAGCTCTGCTTCCTTCGCGCTCCAGTCGATCGGCTTGAATTTAACCGTCATGCCGAGGCGGTGGCTCGCCTCCTTCGCCATGTCGATATCGAAGCCGACGAGTTCGTTGTTGCTGTCGCGAAAGCCCATCGGCGGGAAGTTGTCGTCGAGGCCGACGATGATCCTGGTGGCCGCAGCCGGTGCCGGCTCCGTATTGGCGGCGGGGGCCGATTCCTTCTTGCCGCACGCGCCAAGCAGCGCGACGGTCGAAATCAGGAGTAGTGCAGCGAACTTCTTCATGGAGGTATCCAATGCGAATAGACAGGCACACCGGCGTCCGGGTAAGGAGACCGACGGGTTTCAGGTTATTGTTTGCAGCGGGATTATAGAGCGACACCCTCCGCCAGCATTGCGAGGGGCGCCGGCAATCGCGCAAAGCCTGTCGCGCCGCGACCGATAAGGCACTGGGGCAAGACAACCCGACTCAGATTTTTGGTGCTAACATTCACCGACCGTCCGGTCGGTTAATTAAAAACCGCATGGCAACAATATAAAGGCAGGAGACAACAATGCCCCCGATGTCCGCGCCCGCTGGCCAGCCGGCCAGCCTGGACTCCGGCCCGGTCTTGCTGGCATGGCAAGGCAATGTGGCCGTCATCACCCTGAACCGCCCCGACAAGCTGAACAGCTTCACCCGCGAGATGCACGGAGCGTTCCAGCAGGCGCTCGACCACGTGGAGGCAGGCGGCGCCCGCGCGCTGCTGCTGACCGGCGCCGGCCGCGGCTTCTGCGCTGGTCAGGATCTTGCCGACCTGGATTTCACGCCGGGCAAGATGACAGACCTGGGCACACTGATCGACAGCTATTTCAATCCGCTCGTGCGCCGCTTGCAGGCCCTGCCCCTGCCGGTGGTCGCCGCCGTGAACGGCACCGCCGCGGGCGCCGGCGCTAACCTGGCGCTGGCCTGCGACATAGTGCTGGCGGCGCGCTCGGCCAGTTTCATCCAGGCCTTCGTCAAGATCGGGCTGGTGCCCGATTCCGGCGGCACCTGGCTGCTGCCCAAGCGGATCGGCATGGCACGCGCCATGGGCCTGGCCATGACCGGCGACAAGCTCACGGCCGAAGAGGCCGAGCGATGGGGCCTGGTCTGGGACATCATGGACGATCCCCTGCTGCAAGAGCAGGCGCTGGCGCTCGCCACGCATCTCGCGGCCCAGCCCACGCGCGCGCTCGCGGCAATCAAGCGTGCCATGTATGCCAGCGGCACCTCGACGCTGGATACGCAGCTCGATCTGGAGCGGGACCTGCAGCGCGAGCTGGGGCAATCCGCCGATTATGCGGAAGGCGTCAATGCCTTCCTGGAAAAGCGCGCACCCAGGTTCACCGGCCGCTGACCGGCAGGCGCCATCCGGCGCCGGCCCACCGAGAGACAGGAGATCCGCTTGACCAAGAATCCGCAGGCACTTGCCGAGGCGGCCGCCGCCGCCATGTACGAAGCCGATACCTGCAGCCGCTGGCTGGGCATCGTGGTGCAGGAAGTACGGCCCGGCTACGCCCGCCTGACCATGCCGGTGCGTCCGGAATTCCTCAATGGGCACGGCATCTGCCACGGCGGCCTGATGTTTACACTGGCTGACTCCAGCTTCGCTTTCGCGTGCAATAGCCACAATATCAACACGGTGGCAGCGGGTTGCAGCATCGAGTTCCTGAAGCCCGTGCACGGCGGCGATGTGCTGACGGCCGAGGCCGCGGAGCAGACCCTGTCCGGTCGGCACGGCATCTACGATATCCGCGTGACCAATGCGGCCGGCGAAGCCGTGGCGATGTTCCGTGGCAAGTCGGCGCAGATCAAGGGACACGTGGTACCGCCGGACAGCGTCGCCTGAAGCCTGGCCGGGCATGCAGACAATGTCATCGACAAGAACGCCCCCCTTGCAGGAGACGAGATGAGTACGCGCCTGACCGATCTTCCGCTCGAGCCCATCGAGACCGCCAGCCGCGCCGAACTGCAGGCGCTGCAGCTCGAACGCCTGAAGTGGTCGCTGCATCATGCCTACGAGCATTCACCGGTCTACCGCCGCAAGTTCGACGAGGCCGGCGTGCATCCGGACCAGGTCCAGACGCTGGCGGACCTGGCGCGCTTCCCGTTCACGAGCAAGCAGGACCTGCGCGACAATTACCCGTTCGGCATGTTCGCCGTGCCGCAGGACCGCGTGGCGCGCGTGCATGCCTCGTCGGGCACCACGGGCAAGCCGACGGTGGTCGGCTATACGCTCAAGGACATCGATACCTGGGCCACCGTGATGGCGCGATCGATCCGCGCGGCCGGCGCCCGGCGCGGCGACAAGGTCCACATCAGCTACGGCTATGGCTTGTTCACCGGCGGCCTCGGAGCGCACTACGGCGTGGAAAAGGCCGGCCTCACGGCAATCCCGTTCGGTGGCGGGCAGACCGAGCGGCAGGTGCAGCTGATCCTGGATTTCAAGCCTGAGATCATCATGGTCACGCCCAGCTACATGCTGGCGATCGCCGACGAATTCGAGCGCCAGGGCATCGACCCGGCCACGACCTCGCTGCGCGTAGGGATCTTCGGCGCCGAGCCGTGGACGCCGGAAATGCGGCTAGCGATCGAAAAGCGCATGAACATTTCGGCGGTGGACATCTACGGCCTGTCCGAGGTGATGGGCCCGGGCGTTGCCAATGAATGTGCCGAGACCAAGGACGGCCCGACCATCTGGGAAGACCACTTCTACCCCGAGATCATCGACCCGGATACCGGCGCGGTGCTGCCCGATGGTGAGTTCGGTGAACTGGTATTCACCTCGCTGACGAAGGAAGCGATGCCGGTGGTCCGCTACCGCACCCGCGACCTGACCCGGCTGCTGCCGGGCACGGCGCGAGTGGCGTTCCGACGCATGGAAAAGGTAACCGGCCGCACCGACGACATGATGATCGTACGCGGCGTGAACGTGTTCCCGTCGCAGATCGAGGAGCTGATTCTGAAGCGCCCCGAACTGGCGCCGCACTACCAGTGTGTGCTGACGCGAGAGGGTCCGATGGACACGCTGACGGTGCGCGTGGAGTGCGCCCATGGCAACGAACCGGCGACGGCGCAGGCCGCGCGCGAGGCACTGGCCCACGATATCAAGGCGTATATCGGCGTAAGCGCCGGCATCGAGGTGCTGCCTGCCGGCGGCATCGAGCGCTCGGTCGGCAAGGCAAGGCGAATCGTCGACCAGCGCCCGCGCTAGGCACTGCGGCCGCGGGCGTCAGCTGCGCGGCATCAGCACCCACATCCTGCCGCCCTGCTTCATGCGGCCGGCGGTCTCGCCCGCCGCATCGCCGGCACCCCAGAAGAAATCCGCGCGCACGCCGCCCTTGATGGCGCTGCCGGTATCCTGCGCGAACATCAGCCGCTCGATCGGTTCGGTCGACAGCGGACGCGTGGTCGACAGGAACACCGGAACGCCCAGCGGGATGGTGGCCGGATCGACCGCGATCGAGCGCTCCGCCGTCAGCGGCACGCCCAGCGCGCCGACCGGACCGTCATTGGTCGGCGGCAGTTCGCGGAAGAACACGAAACGCGGATTCACGTTGAGCATCTCTTCGACGCGCGACGGATTGGCACGCGCCCACGCCTTGATGCCTTGCATGGTCGCCTGCGCCGGCGTGATCTCGCCGCGGTCGAGCAGCCATTTGCCGAACGAGCGGAACGGCTGGTCGTTGGTGCCGCCAAAGCCCACGCGCATCAGGGTGCCGTTGGGCAGCCGGATACGGCCAGAACCCTGGATCTGCAGGAAAGCGGCCTCCACTGCGTCGTCCACCCACACCAGTTCGTTGCCGCGCATGGACGGGTTCTGCAGCAGCTCGGCCCGCGCGGGCAGCGGCCGGCCGGCCATCTGCGCCGGCTTGCGGTACAGCGGAATCTGGAACTGGCCCTGGCGCGTGCGCGAACCGTGCAGGATGGGTTCGTAGTAGCCGGTGATCAGGCCGCTGTCGGAGCCGTCGCCGTTGATGACGCGGAACGGCTGGAAATTGGTTTCGAAGTAGGCGCGCATGGCGACGAGATCGCCGGCGTCGACCATCAGGCCCGCGGCGCAGGCGCGGCCCCATTCGGCGCGCTTCTTCAGCGCCTGGCAGCTGGCTTGCAGCGCCGGCCACGCGGCGCGCATGTCATCCTGGCTCCAGCCGTTGATTTCGTTCCAGTTCGCGGCCTGCAATCGGCCCTTCTGCGTGCCCGGGGTCGGGGCCGTCGTGCCGGGCGTGCCGCCGGTCTCGATGCGCGGCGGCGGCCCGCTCATGCAGCCGGCCAGCAGCGCGGCGCCAGCGGCCAGAGCGGCCCAGCCGCGCCGCGGCATGCTGGCTTGGGGCCTGTCCTTCGGTCGCGGGTACGCGGAATAGAAATGCGGAATTGCCATCTTGTCAGTTCGTAATGTCCAGCGCCGCCGCGCATGCATCGGGGCCGATGCCCTACAATGCCCGGCGTCAATCGTCACCGTTGCGGCGCCCGTAAAGGTCCCCGCCGTCCCGATCATGTCCGAGTACCTTGAAGCCCACCCGATGCTGTTGTTCGCGGCTGAAGCCGGCGTGGCGCTGTTGCTGCTGATCTTCATCGTGGTCTGGACCATGGGCACGGCGAAGAAGAACCCGCGCCCATCCCGTGCCCCCGCCGACCACCCGTCGCGCCAGGGCCAGGACCAGAACCGAAAGCCGGCGCAGGATCAGGACAGCCAGCCGCGCCAGTAGGTTCCCGGCGCGGGCCGCTGCGGTTCAGTGCAGCATGCGCGGCAGCACCAGCGCGAATTCGGGAATCGGCACCTCGAAGCGGTGGCCGTCCTCGGCCACGCAGAAATACTCGCCCTTCATCGAGCCCACCGGCGTCGAGATGGTGGCCCAGCTGGTGTACTCGAAATGCTCGCCCGGCTTGAGCAGCGGCTGGTGGCCGACCACGCCCAGGCCCGCGACTTCCTGCGAGGCATTGTCGCTGTCGGTAATGATCCAGTGGCGCGAGATCAGCTGCGCGGCGACTTCGCCGGTATTGTGGATCGTGATGGTGTAGGCGAAGGCATGGCGCCCGCGTTCGGCGTCGGACTGGTCAGGCAGGTACTGGGTACGTACCGCCACGGAAAAAGCGTACTCGCTCATTTGTCTGCGGAATCCGGCTCAAGGGTAGGCGCATTGTGCGGCAAGGCTCCGGTAGCGGCAAGTGCGAAGCCAGGCTCGGCCTCGTAGCGCCGACAGGCGTAAAATACGCGCCATTCGCCGGCCGGCAGTCCCCGGATCGCCCCGTGGGAACTCCATTTGAGCCTACCCCGCCCGATTCCGCCGCGCCGCCACCCTACTGTCCCCATTTTTTTGCCCGCCGCCATGAGCACGCCCACCTTCCGCATCGCCCCGTCCATCCTGTCCGCCGACTTTGCCCGCCTGGGCGAGGAAGTCCGCCGCGTGACCGAGGCCGGCGCAGACTGGATCCACTTCGACGTGATGGACAACCACTACGTCCCGAACCTGACGGTGGGCCCGCTGGTATGCGAGGCCATCCGCCCGCACGTGACCGCTCCGATCGACGTGCACCTGATGGTGCGCCCGGTGGACCGCATCATCCCGGACTTCGCCAAGGCCGGTGCCAATATCATCACCTTTCACCCGGAAGCCAGCGAGCACGTGGACCGCTCGCTTGCACTGATCCGCGACAACGGCTGCCAGGCCGGCCTGGTGTTCAACCCGGCCACGCCGCTGCACCACCTGGACCACGTGATGGACCGCCTCGACGTGATCCTGCTGATGTCCGTCAACCCGGGCTTCGGCGGCCAGTCGTTCATCCCCGAGACGCTGAACAAGCTGCGCGCGGTGCGCCAGCGCATCGACGCCTACACCGCGCGCACCGGCCGCAAGATCCTGCTGGAGGTGGATGGCGGCGTGAAGGTCGACAACATCGCGGAGATCGCCGCCGCCGGCGCCGACACCTTCGTGGCCGGCTCGGCCGTGTTCGGCAAGCCCGATGCGGACGGCGGCTACCGCGGCATCATTTCCGCGCTGCGCGCCGAGCTGGCCAAGGCCGGCCAATGAGCGCGGGCATGACGCTGCGCCGCACCGACTGGGGCGGCATCGAAGGCGTGATCGTCGACCTGGACGGCACCATGGTCGACACCGCGGGCGATTTCCACGCCTCGATCAACGCCATGCTGCTCGCGCTGGCGCGCCTGCACCCCAACCTGGGGCCGGTGGCGCCGATGTCCGAACGGGACATCGTCAGCTTCGTCGGCAAGGGGTCGGAAAACCTGATCCGGCGCGTGCTCGATGCACGCTTTGCCCCGCTGCACGCCAACGGTCTGTTCGCCGAGGCCTATGCGCTCTACGACCGCGAGTACATCCGCATCAACGGCCAGTTCTCGCAGGTCTACCCGGGCGTGCGCGAGGGGCTGGCGGCGCTGAAGGCGGCCGGGCTGCGCATGGCCTGCGTGACCAACAAGCCTTACAGCTTCACCGAGCCGCTGCTGGCCAAGACCGGCCTCGCGAAGTATTTCGAGCTGGTCTACGGCGGCGACGCGTTCCCGCTGCGCAAGCCCGACCCGTACCCGCTAATCAAGGTCGCCGAGATTTTCCACCTCGATCCGTCGGCCATGCTGGCGATCGGCGACTCGGAAAACGACGCGCAGGCAGCCCGCGCGGCGGGCATGGGCGTGCTGCTGATGCCCTACGGCTACAACCATGGCAACCCTGTACAAGCCGTCGACGCCGATGGTATAGTCGATTCCATTGCCCGCGTGGCAGAGCTTCTTTCTGCACACGAAACGCGCTGATATCCGGTACTTCAAGCCGGCGGCGCCTGGCAATCAGACTTTCATAGCCCTGAACACCTCAATGTTCTTCAACCGCAAACGCATCTCTTCTGGCAGTGATCGGCAGGCTTGGCCCTGGCGTCGCTGGCGCGCCTCCCAACAGGCGTAAAGTGCGTTCGCGAGTCCGCTGAAGGCCTTCGTACCGAAGGCTCTTCGCAACCGGCCCGGGTGCCGGCATCCTTACCAGGATCCCTCTTCACTCCCCAGCCAGCAAGCGTAGCCCCATGTGCTACGTTTAGCTCAAGAACGCGCCACACGCCGCCCCGGCCGTGTGCGGTCTTGTCCGCAGTCTTCCCGCACCACGGTTCCCTATCCGGAGCTGGCCTTGTGCCGTCTCCCGCCCGAATTGCCGACACCGCGGCGCCGCGCCACCCTGATAACGCCGCGCGCCGCAAACGAGGATCGACATGACCGAACTGGAATTCAAATCGCTGGCCGACCAGGGCTACAACCGCATCCCGCTGATCGCCGAGGCCTTTGCCGACCTGGAAACGCCGCTGTCGCTGTACCTGAAGCTGGCCCAGTCGCAGACGCGCGGCGTCAACACCTTCCTGCTGGAATCGGTAGTTGGGGGCGAACGCTTCGGACGCTATTCGTTTATCGGCCTGCATGCCCGCACGCTGCTGCGCTCCTACGGCAACCGCGCCGAGGTCGTGACCGACGGCAAGGTGGTGGAGACACACGAAGGCAACCCGCTGGATTTCATCGCCGAGTTCGAAAGCCGCTTCAAGGTGGCGCTGCGCCCCGGCCTGCCGCGCTTCTGCGGCGGCCTGGCGGGCTACTTCGGCTACGACGCGGTGCGCTATATCGAGAAGAAGCTGGCCGAGACGAAGAAGGACGATGACCTTGGCCTGCCCGACATCCAGCTGCTGCTGTGCGAGGAACTGGCGGTCATTGACAACCTGTCGGGCAAGCTCTACCTGATCGTCTACGCCGACCCGACCACGCCAGAGGCCTACCCGCGCGCGCGCCAGCGCTTGCGCGAGCTGCGCATGAAGCTGCGCCAGCCGGTCGACGTGCCGGTGACGAGCCCGTCCGTGCAGACCGATGTCTACCGCGAATTCGACAAGGCCGATTACCTCGCCGCCGTGCACAAGGCCAAGGAATACATCATGGCCGGCGACATGATGCAGGTGCAGATCGGCCAGCGCCTGACCAAGCCGTACCGCGACGCGCCGCTGTCGCTGTACCGCGCGCTGCGTTCGCTGAACCCATCGCCGTATATGTATTTCTACAACTTCGGCGATTTCCAGATCGTGGGCGCCTCGCCGGAGATCCTGGTGCGCCAGGAATCCCGCAAGGTCGGCACCAACGGCGATACCCGCAACGAGCATATCGTCACCATCCGCCCGCTGGCCGGCACGCGCCCGCGCGGCAATACGCCCGAGAAAGACGCCCAGCTCGCCACCGAACTGCTCAACGACCCGAAGGAGATCGCCGAGCACGTGATGCTGATCGACCTGGCGCGCAACGATATCGGCCGCATTGCCGAAACCGGCACGGTCAAGGTCACCGACAAGATGGTGATCGAGAAGTACTCGCACGTGCAGCACATCGTCAGTTCGGTCGAAGGCACCCTGCGCCCCGGCATGAGCAACCTGGACGTGCTGCGCGCGACCTTCCCTGCCGGCACGCTGTCGGGCGCGCCCAAGGTGCGCGCGATGGAAATCATCGACGAACTGGAGCCGCGCAAGCGCGGCATCTACGGCGGCGCGGTGGGCTACCTGTCGTTCGGCGGCGAGATGGACCTGGCGATCGCCATCCGCACGGGCATCGTCAAGGACGGCAACCTCTATGTGCAGGCCGCGGCCGGCATCGTTGCCGATTCGGACCCCGAAGCCGAATGGAGGGAAACCGAAGCCAAGGCGCGCGCCGTGATCCGCGCCGCCGAGCAGGTCCAGGATGGCCTGGACTCCGACATCTGAACCGAGAAAGATTGGGAGACATAGCCATGCTGCTGATGATCGACAACTACGATTCGTTTACCTACAACCTGGTGCAGTACTTCGGCGAACTCGGCGAGGACGTGCGCACCTATCGCAACGACGAAATCACGCTCGAAGAGATCGAGGCGCTCAGGCCCGACCACATCTGCGTGTCGCCCGGCCCGTGCAGCCCGAAGGAAGCCGGCATCTCGGTGGCCGTGCTGCAGCACTTCGCGGGCAAGGTGCCGCTGCTCGGCGTGTGCCTGGGCCACCAGGCAATCGGCGAGGCCTTCGGCGGCAAGGTGATCCGCGCCAAGCAGGTCATGCACGGCAAGGTCAGCACCATCGAGACCACCCAGGAAGGCGTGTTCGCCGGCCTGCCCAAACACTTCGACGTGACGCGCTATCATTCGCTGGCGATCGAGCGCGAAACCCTGCCCGATTGCCTGGAAGTGACCGCCTGGACGCCTGACGGCGAAATCATGGGCGTGCGCCACAAGACGCTGGCCGTCGAGGGCGTGCAGTTCCATCCCGAGTCGATTCTTTCCGAGCATGGCCATGCGCTCCTGGCCAACTTCGTGAAGACGACGCGATGAGGCTGCTCGAGACCCCAACGCCGTCCGTTTCCATCGCGCCGAGCGCCACAACAACGACCGAGACCGCCATGACCATCACCGCCCAGGAAGCGCTGACCCGCTGCATCGAACACCGCGAGATCTTCCACGACGAGATGCTGCACCTGATGCGCCAGATCATGCAGGCGCAGATCTCGCCGGTGATGGCCGCGGCGATCCTGACCGGCCTGCGCGTGAAGAAGGAAACCATCGGCGAGATCTCGGCCGCCGCGCAGGTGATGCGCGAATTCGCCAACAAGGTCGACGTGGCGGACCGCGAGAATTTCGTCGATATCGTCGGCACCGGCGGCGACGGTTCGCATACGTTCAATATCTCGACGGCCTCGATGTTCGTCGCGGCCGCTGCCGGCGCGAAGATCGCCAAGCACGGCAACCGCGGCGTGAGTTCCAAGTCGGGCAGCGCCGACGTGCTGGAAGCGCTCGGCGTGAACATCATGCTGACGTCGGAACAGGTCGGCGAGTGCATCGCGCAGACCGGCATCGGTTTCATGTTTGCCCCGACCCATCACCCGGCCATGAAGAACGTGGCGCCGATCCGCAAGGAAATGGGTGTGCGCACCATCTTCAATATCCTCGGCCCGCTGACCAACCCGGCCGACGCGCCGAATATCCTGATGGGCGTGTTCCACCCGGATCTCGTCGGCATCCAGGTGCGCGTGATGCAGCGCCTCGGCGCGAAGCACGCGCTGGTGGTCTACGGCAAGGACGGCATGGATGAAGTATCGCTTGGCGCCGCCACGCTGGTCGGCGAACTGAAGGACGGCGAAGTGCGCGAGTACGAGATCCATCCGGAAGACTTCGGCCTGTCGATGGTTTCAAACCGTGGCCTGAAGGTGGCCGACGCGATCGAGTCCAAGGAGATGCTGCTGGAAGCGCTCCGCAACGTGCCCGGCACGCCGCGCGAGATCGTCTCGCTCAACGCGGGCACGGCCCTGTATGCCGCCAATGTGGCCGACTCCATCGAAGACGGCATCCGCCGCGCGCGCGAAGCCATCGCCAGCGGTGCCGCGCGCGAGAAGCTCGACCACTTCGTGCGTGCCACGCAGCAGTTTAAGTAAGCGCCTGTCGTCCCCGCGAAAGCGGGGACCCAGTGACTTTTGCTTTGGCCACAGAGCAAAAGTCACTGGACTCCCGCTTTCGCGGGAGCGACGGAGCGAGAGTTACATATGTCCGACATCCTGCAAAAGATCATGGCCGTCAAGGCCGACGAAGTCGCTGCTGCCCGCAAGAAGCGCGACCTGCCCAGCCTGCGCGCCGAGGCCGAGAGCCTGCGCCACGAAGCCGGCTTCGCCCCGCGCGGCTTCGAACGCGCGCTGCGCGAGAAGATCGCCGCCGGCCACGCCGGCGTGATCGCCGAGGTCAAGAAGGCCTCGCCGTCCAAGGGCGTGCTGCGCGAGAACTTCGTGCCCGAGGCGATTGCCGAGAGCTACGCCAGCCACGGCGCCGCCTGCCTGTCGGTGCTGACAGACGTGAATTTCTTCCAGGGCCACGCAGACTACCTGAAACGCGCGCGCGGCGCCTGCCCGCTGCCAGCGCTGCGCAAGGACTTCATGCTCGACCTGTACCAGGTCTATGAAGCGCGCACCTGGGGCGCGGACTGCATCCTGCTGATTGTCTCGGCACTGGACCCGGGCCTGATGGCCGAACTGGAGGCGTGCGCGCACGAGCTTGGCATGGACGTGCTGGTGGAAGTCCACGGCGGCGACGAACTTGACCGCGCGCTGCGCCTGAAGACGCCGCTGCTCGGCGTGAACAACCGCAACCTGCGCACCTTCGAAGTCTCGCTCGACAACACGCTGGAATTGCTGCCGCGCATGCCCGCGGATCGCCTCGTGGTAACGGAATCGGGCATCCTCGGTCCGGACGACGTGAAGCGCATGCGCGATGCCGATGTCCACGCCTTCCTGGTCGGCGAAGTGTTCATGCGCGCGCCGGACCCGGGCGTCGAACTGGCGCGGCTGTTCGCGTAAGCCAGCGGCAATGGCACAGGAAATCGAACTCAAGCTTGCAGTACCTGACGCCAGTCTGGCCCCTGTGGCTGCCTGGCTCGACGCCAATGGCGAGGCGAAGGGCGAGCTCACGCTGCTGAACGTCTACCTCGACACGCCCGAACGCGACCTGGCCCGCGCGCGCGCCGCGCTGCGCCTGCGCCGCAAGGGCGCCCAGTGGCTGCAGACGCTGAAGACCGCGGGGCAGAGCCAGGCGGGCCTGGCCAGCCGGCACGAGTGGGAAACCGAGGTGGCGGGCGAGGCCATCGAGCTGCAGCGGCTGCCGGACGAAGCGCGGGCGCTGCTGGTACCCCTGGCCGATCGCCTTGCACCAGTCTTTCGCACCGACTTTGCGCGCCGTACCTGGATCGTGGAACAGGACGGCGCACGGATCGAGGCCGCGCTCGACAGCGGCGCCATCACCGCACCGGCCACGCACGCGCAGGAACGCATCCAGGAACTGGAGCTGGAATGGCTGTCAGGCGATGAAAGCCGGGCCGCCGACGCGCTGCGCGCATTGGGCGCACGCCTGCAAGCCATTGCCGCGCTGACGCCGTCCGATCTCAGCAAGGCCGCGCGCGGCTACCGGCTGGCCGGTGTCGCCAACGCCTGATACTTTCCGACTCACTGCGATTCCGCCTCCCTCCGTACGCATGCAAGCTGATCTGTTCGCCCCAGAGACCGACACCGCAACGCCGCGTGCCGCTGCCACCGCCGGACTGCAAGCCCAGGCTGACGCCCTGCCTGCTGCCTGGCGCGATTTGCTGGCGCCATGCCTGACCGCACCGGCGTGGCAGGAACTGGCCGGCTTCGTCGACGGCGAGCGCTCGGCCGGCAAGCCGGTCTTTCCGCACGAGGTCTTCCATGCGCTGCACCTGACGCCGCCCGAAGCGGTCAAGGTCGTCATCCTTGGGCAGGACCCGTACCACGGCACCGGCGTAGTCGGCGGCGTGGAACTGCCACAGGCGCATGGCCTGGCCTTCTCGGTACCGGATGGCGTGAAGGTGCCGCCGAGCCTGCGCAATATCTTCAAGGAAATCGCGGCCGAGTATGGCGACAGCCCGGCGCCGCGCGCGTCCGGCAATCTGGAAGGCTGGGCACGCCAGGGCGTGCTGCTGCTGAACACCGTGCTGACCGTGGAGCAGGGCCAGGCCGCCAGCCATGCGCGGCGCGGCTGGGAAGCGGTGACAGACTGCCTGATCCATGCGCTGGCCGAAAGCCGTCCGAACCTCGTGTTCCTGCTGTGGGGAAGCCACGCGCAGGCCAAGAAGCCACTGCTGACGGGCAGCCACTGCGTGCTCGAAGCCCCGCACCCGTCGCCGCTATCGGCGCACCGCGGCTTTTTGGGCTGCGGGCATTTCCGCGAAGCCAATCGCTGGCTGGAAGCGCACGGGCGTGCGCCGATCGACTGGCTGACGGCCTGAGCGCCGCATCTTCCTGACAGGCTCAATTCGGCTCATATGCGCATCATCCGAAATCTTCGCGATGCATCATAAGCTGAAGATATCGCCACGCGTGTTCCTGGACACGCGCGCGGGGCCAGTGGCCGATGCCGCGCCGTCACCGGCCAGGCGTTCCCTGCCGGACGAGCGCCCGATGAAAGACGCGCTCAGCATCGATAAACCGCCGCGGCAAGCCGTGCCTAAACCGTCGGCCGCAGATCAAAATCCTCGAACCTTCCCTGCCCCGGCTCCACGTCAACGCGCGTGACCTGCGAGGCCGGCGGACCAGCCTCCATCCAGTCGCGCAGCGCCTCCAGTTGCAACACCGTGCCGGCGGCCATGACTTCGACGGTGCCGTCGGTCCGGTTGCGCACCCAGCCCTTGAGCCCCAGCGAAATGGCCGCCTGCGCGCAGCCCGCGCGGTAGCCCACGCCCTGCACGCGCCCATGCGCCGTCATGTGCCAGGTTTCCATGGCATCTTCCTCCTTGACCGCGTGCCGGCGGCCCCGCTACACCGGCATGTCATCCACAAGACGTAAACTAGACGGCTGTCCCAGGCGTTACCAGAGAATGCACGCCGCAAGACGTGATGCTGCCGGCACCCAGCCATCAGCCAGGTCCCTTCCATGGGCCGCCCCTTCCGCGCCGGTCACCGCCATGCCGGCTGCGCCAGCCCACCAAGCGCCATGATGCAGCAATCCGCCAACGACAACCCGGCCACGCCCGCACCCGGCTATGACAGCCAGCTGCTGACCGCGCCGCCCAACCGCTTCGACTTCGCGCTGCTGCCGATCCTCCTGGCGATCATCGTCATGGTGGCGTTCGCCGCACAGCAGATGAATGTGCCGTTCGTGCCCGGCGAGCCGATGACGGTGCACCTCGACATCGCCTACCTGCCCTACTACCTGATGCGCACCAGCATCCGCATGCTGGCCGCCCTGGCGGCGTCGCTGGTGTTCTCGCTCGGCTTCGCGGCGCTGGCGTCGAAGAATCGCACGGCCGAGAAGGTGCTGGTGCCCGCGCTGGATATCCTGCAATCGATCCCGGTGCTAGGCTTCCTCTCGATCACGGTGACCGGCTTCATCGCGCTGTTCCCGGGCAACCTGATCGGCGTGGAGTGCGCGGCGATCTTTGCGATCTTCACCTCGCAGGCCTGGAACATGGCCTTCAGCCTGTATCAGTCGTTTCGCACCATCCCCGGCGACCTGCTCGAGGCGGCGGCCATGTTCCGCCTGTCGCCGTGGCAGCGCTTCTGGCGGCTGGAAGTGCCGTTCGCCATGCCGGGCCTGCTGTGGAACATGATGATGTCGATGTCCGGCGGCTGGTTCTTCGTGGTGGCGTCGGAAGCCATCTCGGTGTCCGGCCACGACATCCGGCTGCCAGGGATCGGCTCCTATATCGCGCTGGCCATCCAGCAGCAGGACCTGGCCGCAATCGGCTGGGCCATCGTGGCCATGCTGGTCGGCATCCTGGTGTATGACCAACTGCTGTTCCGCCCGCTGGTGGCATGGGCCGACCGCTTCCGCTTCGAGACGCTGGCCCAGGACAAGGAGCCCGAGTCGTGGCTGCTGGACCTGCTGCGCCGCTCGGAATGGGTGCGGGCCTTGCTGGTTCGCACCGCGGCGCTGGCCGAGCGCACGCTGGCCTGGGGCGCGCGCCGGCAGCGCGCGGCGCCCGCCGAACCCGATCCGCGCCGCGCGCAATGGCGCGAGCGCGCCGGCAATGCCGTGATCCTGCTGGTGGCGCTGGCCGCGCTGGGCCGCGTGATGTACTTCGTGCACAGCGAAGTGGGCCTGGCCGAGGTCGCCCATGTGGTGTGGCTGGGCACGCTGACCATGGTGCGGGTGATCCTGCTGATCGCGCTGGCGGCGGTAATCTGGGTGCCGATCGGCATCCGTATCGGCCTGAACCCGTCGGTGGCCCGCATTGCGCAGCCCGTGGCGCAGTTCCTGGCGGCCTTCCCCGCCAACCTGATGTTCCCGCTGGTGGTCATGCTGATCGTGCGCTTTGGCCTGAATCCGGAAATCTGGCTCAGCCCGCTGCTGATCTTCGGCACGCAGTGGTACATCCTGTTCAATGTGGTGGCCGGCGCCTCGGGCATCCCGACCGAACTGAAGCTGGCGGCGCGCAATTTCGGCCTGCGCGGCTGGCTGCTGTGGAAGCGCTTCCTCATCCCCGCGGTGTTCCCGAGCCTGCTGACCGGGCTGGTGACGGCGGCCGGCGGTTCGTGGAATGCCAGCATCGTGGCGGAATATGTGACCTGGGGCGACCGCACGCTGGTCGCCACGGGGCTTGGCAGCTATATCGCCGAAACCACCGCGCGCGGCGATTTCCCGCGCATCGCGCTGGGCATCGGCGTGATGGCGCTGTTCGTGGTCGGCTTCAACCGGCTGCTGTGGAACCGCCTGTATCAACTCGCGCAGGAGCGCACCCGCTTGTAAGGCAACGATGGCAGAAAACCAGAACCCCGCCGTCACGGCACCGGCCGTGATCGAACTGCGCGGCGTCTCCAAGATGTTCCGTACCGCCAGCCGCAGCGACCGCGCCGTGCTGGAAGGCGTCGACCTGACGCTGCGCGAAGGCGAAATCGTGGCCATGCTCGGCAAATCGGGCTCGGGCAAGTCGACGCTGTTGCGCATCATGGCCGGGCTGGTCGGCGCTGACCGCGGCGACGTGCAGTTCCGCGGCAGCCGCCTGAACGGCACGGCCGAAGGCATCGCCATGGTCTTCCAGTCGTTCGCGCTGTTCCCGTGGCTCACGGTGCAGCAGAACGTGGAACTCGGGCTCGAAGCCCAGGGCGTGGCCAAGGCCGAGCGCGCGCGCCGCGCGGAAGCGGCCATCGACATGATCGGGCTGTCCGGCTTCAATGGCGCGCTGCCGCGCGAGCTGTCCGGCGGCATGCGCCAGCGCGTAGGCATCGCGCGCGCGCTCGTGACGCAGCCCGACCTGCTGCTGATGGACGAGGCGTTTTCCGCGCTCGACGTGCTCACCGGCGAAACCCTGCGCGACGAAATGCTGGACCTGTGGGAGAGCGGCCGCGCCAATATCCGCAGCATCCTGATCGTTTCGCACAATATCGAGGAAGCGGTGATGATGGCCGACCGCATCGTCATCCTGTCGAGCGATCCGGGCCGCATCCGCGCCGAAGTGCGCGTGCCGTTCCCGCGCCCGCGCAACCGCGACGCCGCCCAGGTGCGCGCGCTGATCGACGAGGTCTACATGCTGATGACCTCGCCCGCGGCGCCCGAGCCGCGCGTGCCGGCACTGGCGCCCTCGCGCCAGATCGGCTACCGGCTGCCGGACGTGGACATCAGCCAGATGGACGCCATCCTGGACCTGCTGTCGGAACCCCCGTTCAATGGCCGCGCGGACCTGCCGCACCTGGCCGACGAGGCCGGGCTGACCGACGACGACCTGCTGCCGGCCTGCGAAGCCTTGCAACTGTTGCAGCTCGCGCATATCGAGCGCGGCGACATCACCACCACCGGGACCGGCCGCGAATACTATGCGGCCGAGCCGAACGAGCGCAAGGCCATGTTCGGCCGGCAATTGCTGGGGCATGTCGCACTGGCCACGCATATCCGGCGCGAACTGGAAGCGTCGGAAGACGGCGAAGTCGGCGAAGAGCAGGTGCTGCGCGAGCTGGAAGCGTTCCTCAAGCCCGAGGAAGCGGAGCGCGTGCTGTCCGTGGCGATCGACTGGGGGCGCCATGGCGAGGTGTATGAGTACAGCTATAACAGCGGGATGCTGACGTTGCCGAGGGAGGAGCAGGAGGAAACGGGACAGGCGGGGGCATAGAGCCCCAAGCTTGCCGAGGCCAATGCTCCCCTCTCCCATTTATGGGAGGGGGAAAAAAACCAGCGGTGCACCAGCTCCTGCGCCCTGGTCAGTCCCGCATCCGCATCGCCCGTCCGATCGCGCCCGTGCGCAGCGCGATCTTGGCGGCATCCTCGCGCAGCGCGCGTAGCCGGCGTTCGAGCACCGCGTTGGCGGGGCGCCCCGTGGAGCTGGCCGTCGGGCCGGCTTCGTGGACGGACTCCCTTGCCGTCGCGGCATGCGCGAGCTCATCGGCGCGGCGCCGGTCGGCGGAATCGGCCAGCCGCGCACGCCGGTCATCGGCGTGTTCGGGCGGCGGCCCTTCCGGCAGCGAGTCTTCCAGCGACGCGCCGGCGGCACTGGCCACCGGCTCGGCGGCGCGGATAAAGCCGGCGCCGCGGCTACCCGTGCGGTCGTCCGCCGCCAGCCGTTCGACGGCCAGCTGCAGGCTGCGGCTGGCTGCCTCCGTCGCCTGTTCGATCGCGGCTTCCGCCGCGGGAATATCGAGTTCTTCGTAGTGCTGCCGTACCTGGATACGCGCCGCCGCCACATGCGCCGCCACCAGGTAGTTCTGCACGATGAAGCGGTTCAGGTTGTCCACGGCACGGTGCCGGCTCTTGGGCTCGTCGAGCATGCGCTGGAACGAGCCGATCAGTGCCGACAGCGCATCCATGAACTGCTTGCGCTGCACGCGGTAGGCAAAGTCGTCCTTGGCCCGGCGCAGCAGCAGGTCCCGTGTGGCGACAATGTAGCGGCGGTTGGCCTGCAGCACGTTCTCCACCAGCTTGGGAATGGCGCGATATTCCCAGCTTGGCAGCACAAAGCTGAACAGCGAGGCAATGATGCCGCCGATCACCGTATCCACCAGCCGCTCGCCCGCGGCATTCTGCGTGCTCGGCATCAGCAGGTTGATCTGGATAAGCACCTGCACGCACGCCGCGATGGCCGTATAGCGGTACTTGATGGTGACGAACGCCGCGCTGGCCACCAGCGCCAGGAACAGGAAACCGAGCAGGATCAGCGGCTCGTGGAACACCTTCAGGATGCCCACCGAGATGATGCAGCCGATCAGCGTGCCGATCACGCGGTCGTTGTAGCGCTGCTTGGTCATGCTGAAGTTGGGCTTCAGGATGACGATGATGGTCAGCAGGATCCAGTAGCCGTGCGAGGCGTACGGCACGTGGTCCGCGATCCACAGGCCGAGCGCCACCGCCATCGAGATGCGCAGCGCGAAGCGGAACGCGGGCGCGCGCCACCTGAGGTTGTCGCGCAGCACGCCGAGTTCGTATTTCTGGCGCGTGAGGAACGGCGTCATGTCCGCGCCAGGCAGCACCTTCGCAGGCTCAACGGGCGTGCGCGACGCCTCGTGCAGCTGCCCGACCAGCGTGATGGCGCCACGGATCATGTCCAGGGTATCCACCAGCGCCGTCATGGCTGCGGGCGGGATATGGTGGTGGCGCAACTGGGCAATCTCGGCCTCAACCGCGTGCAGTCCCTCGCGATAATCCACCGCGGCATAGGACGGGCGCCCGCGCGTGACCTCGTAGGCGATTTCCTCCACGTCCTCGCACATCAGCATCACCAGCTTGCGCAGGTGGTCCAGCACCGGCGTGCTGCCGAAGGTCCGGCGCAGCAGCGGATAGTCGGTGTTGGTCGAAAGGATGTACTCGTACAGGTCCAGCATGCGCAGGTGCACCTGCACCAGCAGCCCGTCGTGCGGCGTGCGGTTGCCGCGCAGCACCAGGTCGCGCGCGGCCTGCTGGCGCTCGGCCACGACGATCTGCTGGCGCACCAGCTGGTTGAACTGCGCCTCGTAGTCGTTGCCGGCGTCGTAGAAGCGGGCCTTGACCTCCAGATAGCTGGCCATCTCGTACAGCGACTCGGCCAGGATCTGCTGCTTGGTCCGGCGCTCGTTGACCCAGCTCACGAGCATGGCGTACGCCAGGTAGGCCACCGCGCCGACGACGAACAGCGCCGTATGCTCCAGCGCGCGGCGCACCACGAAGTCCTCGTTGATGGTCAGCGTCATCACGAACAGCGTGGAGAACTGCAGCGGCAGCGTCTTGTTGCCGTACACCGTCATCATGCCGGCCATGAAGGTAACCAGCACCAGCACGAACGGCATCACGCGCGGAAACGGCGTGGTCAGCGCCACCAGCAGCGTGACGGCGCCGCACAGCAGCACGCTGGCCAGCATCTCGTTGAACTTGTGGTTCAGCGGGCTGGGCAGGTCCATCAGGCTGGTGCACAGCGCACCCATCGACACCACCATCGCGGTAGGCAGGTCGGCGAACTGCAGGGCGATCAGCGTGGCGCCGATCACGCCCGTGGCCGAACGCAGGCCACGGTAGACATAGTGCGAATAGACGAAGGTGCGGGGGTCGTGCGCGTATTGCATGGACGCGTGGCTGGGTCAGGCTGACGGAGAGGCGATCGGGAACGCGGACTTCAGCGGCCCAGCCAGCGCGTGCGCGCGGCGTGGCGCCCGCCTTCCAGGCTCAGCTTGTGCTGCGTCGCGGGCTCGCGCGCGAGCGTCAGCGGCAGCACCAGCAGCTCGTCGCGCCGGAACACATGCAGCGTGACCGGGTCCGTGGCACGGTAGCGCGCCAGCAGCTTGTCGAGCTGGCCGGGCGCGACGCGCAGGCCGTCGACCGCGGCCAGCAAATCGCCCGCGGACACGCCGCCGGCCTGCGCCGCGCCGCCGTCGAGCACCTGCGTCACGCGCACCCAGCCATCGTCGGTCTTGGTCTTGATGCCGAGCGCCGCGGTGCGGCTCGCCTTCTGCGTCTCGGCCTTGACGCCGAAGCGCCTGAACAGCGGCGCCAGCGGCAGTTCGCCGGTGCCTTCGGTCAGCGAGCGCAGCAGCGGCCCCAGGCGCAGGCCCGTGACCTCGTCGAACAGCGCGTGGACCTCGGCCTCGGTGACACCACGCTGCACCGCCTCCGGCGCATAGAAATCGCGCCCGTAGCGCTGCCACAGTGCGCGCATCACGTCATCGAGCGAGCGCCGGCCGCCGGTCTTGTCGCGGATGGTCAGGTCCAGCGTCAGCGCTACCAGCGAACCCTTGGTGTAATAGCTGACGATGGCATTCGGTGCGTTCTCGTCCTGACGGTAATACTTGGTCCACGCATCGAACGAGCTATCGGCCACGCTCTGCTTGGTGCGGCCATTGCCGCGCAGCACGCCGTTCCAGGTCTTGGCAAGCATCTCGACGTACTGCGTGTCGGTCACGCAGCCCGAGCGCACCAGCACCAGATCGTCGTAGTAGCTGGTGAAGCCCTCGAACAGCCACAGCAGCGGCGTGTAGGTTTCCTCCTGCAGCCGGTACGGCACGAACGCGGCGGGCTTGATGCGCTTGACGTTCCAGGTGTGGAAATACTCGTGGCTGCACAGGCCCAGGAAGGTGCGGTAGCCCTCGCTGGTCTCGCTGTCGCCGCGCACCGGCAGGTCCGAGCGCGCGCACATCAGCGCGGTGCTGGCGCGATGCTCGAGGCCACCGTAGCCGTCCGTGGTCACCATCGTCATGAAGACGTAGCGGCGATTGCTGTCGAGGAACGGCGCGCGCGCGCTGCGCGGTTCGAACAGGCGGATCTGCGCTTCGCAGATGCGCTTGAGGTCGCGGCAGACGCGCTCGATGTCGAGCTGCGGCACGCGGCCCGTGAACACCACGTCATGCTGGGCGCCGCATGCGCGGAAGCTGGCCAGCCGGAACTCGCCCATTTCGACTGGATGGTCGACCAGTTCGTCGTAGTCGGCGACCTGGTAGCGGCCGAAGCCATAGCGCTTCGCGCCCTCGCGGCCCGGGGCCTCGCGCATCGCGGTGGCCACGCGCCAGTTGCGGTAGGCATCGCCGGCGGGTGCGTGGATATCCACGGTGCAGGGCTGGTCCTGTTGCCCGTCCACGCACAGGAACACCGAACTGCCATTGAAGAAGCCGTGGGTGGTGTCGAGATGCGCGGCGCGCACCGACAGGTCCCAGGCATAGACTTCGTAGCTCAGCGTAAGGGCACCGGCCGCTGCGTCGACCGGCGCAGCCTGCCAGCTCTGCTTGTCGAGCTTGGTCAGCACCACCGGCTTGCCGCCCGCATCGGCGCGGATGCGCACGATATGGCGGGCAAAGTCGCGGACCATGTAGCTGCCCGGAATCCAGGCCGGCAGGAAGAAGCGCTGGCCGGCGGGATCGGGCGAAGTCACCGTGACGGTGACGGCGAAGAGATGTGCTTCGGGGTGAAGCGGGGCGATGGCATAGCGGATCGGCGTCATGGGCATGATTGTAGCGTTCGTCATTCGGCGCGATCCGCCGAGGCTGTCGCACGCAGGCGCGTGCGATCAGTTCGCGCTCAGGTGCGGTTGACGTTGACCACTGTGCGTCCGCGCAGACCGCCTTCGACGATGCTGCGGCCGGCCTCGACAGCCTCGCCCAGCCCGATCTCGCGCGTGATCGCGTTGAGGCGATCGGGCTCCAGGTCCGTCGCCAGCCGCGCCCAGGCCTGCTCGCGCAAGGCCATCGCCGCCATGACGCTGTCGATGCCGGCCAGCGTCACGCCGCGCAGGATGAACGGCGCCACGGACGCAGGGAAATCCATGCCCTGCGCCAGCCCGCATGCCGTGACCACACCGCCGTAGCGCACCTGCGCGCAGGCGTTGACCAGCGTGTGCGAGCCGACCGCATCCACCACCGCCGCCCAGCGTTCCTTCTGCAGCGGCTTGCCCGGCGCGGACAGTTCCGCGCGATCGATCACCTCCGCCGCGCCGAGCGCCTTGAGGAAATCGGCCTCGTCGCGCTTGCCGGTGGAAGCCACCACGCGATAGCCGAGCTTGCCGAGGATCGCGATCGCCACCGTGCCCACGCCACCGGAAGCGCCGGTGACCAGCACCTCGCCATCCCCCGGACGCACCGGTCCATTGACACCGCCACGCTCCAGCCCGAGCACCGACAGCATCGCGGTGTAGCCTGCCGTGCCGATCGCCATCGCCTGCCGCGTGGTGAAGGCATCGGGCAGGCGCACCAGCCAGTCGCCCTTCAGGCGCGCGCGCTGCGCCAGGCAACCCCAGTGCGTCTCGCCGACGCCATAGCCGTTCAGGATGACCTTGTCACCGGCCTTCCAGCGCGGATGCGAGGACTCCAGCACCGTGCCGGCGCCGTCGATGCCGGCTACCATCGGCCACTTGCGCACCACCGGCACTTTTCCGGTGATGGCCAGCCCGTCCTTGAAGTTGATCGTGGAATAGTCGACCGCGACCAGCACGTCGCCGTCGGCGGGCAACTGTGCCTCATCCAGCGTGGCGATATTGGCCTGGGTCGCACCGTCGGCCTGGGTCAGCAGCAATGCCTGGAACGTCATGGAAGTCTCCTGTTCCGCCCTGCCGGGCGCTCTGTCTCGATGGGAGGATCCGGGGAAGATCCGGAATGCAAAACGGCCGGACTCGGTCCGGCCGTTGCTCGGGCCGGGACACCGGCCGCGCCTTACTTCTTGACGCTGGCGAGCTTGCGTTCGAGCGTGCCGGCATCGGCCGCGCCCGGAATGCGCGTGCCGTCCATGAAGAACACAGCCGGCGTGCCGGTGATGTTCAGGCTCTGGCCGAGCGCGAGGTTGTCATCGACCGGCGTCTTGCAGCTGCCGTTGCCGGTCAGCGCGACCTTGTTGAGCATCCAGTCGCGCCAGGCCTTGGTGCGGTCGGCGGAGCACCAGACCTGCTTCGCCTTGGTCGAGGAATCCGGCGACAGCACGGGGTACAGGAAGGTGTAGACCGTGATGTTGTCCATCTGCTGGAAGGTTTGCTCGATGCGCTTGCAGTAACCGCAGTTCGGGTCCGAGAACACGGCGACCTGGCGACTGCCGTCACCCTTGGTCCACTTGATGGCGCGCGCCAGCGGCAGGTCGGACCACTTGATGCGGTTGATGTCCGCCATGCGCTCTTCGGTCAGGTTGGTGCCGGTCTTGGTATCGATCAGCTCGCCATTGATAACGTAGCGGCCCGTTGCGTCGGTGTAGACCACCTGCCCGCCGACGTTGACCTCGAACAGCCCTGGCACCGGGCTTTTGGTCACGCTCTTCACCTCGGCGCGGCCGCCCAGCATTTTCTGCAGGGATTCCTTGATGCGATCGGTGCCGGGTTCGCCCGCCGCCATGGCGTGCATGGCAAAGCCTGCTGCCGCGAGACCGCCGGCAATGGCAGTGGTCCAGGCGGGGTGGCGGCGCATGAGTTGGAACATATCGACTCCAGTATTCGGTCAGGGTCCGGGCACCCGGCGTCAGCCGAGCGCCCGTTCAATCAGGAAGCGCTTGAGCAGCGACTGCCGGCCCACGGTGCGGATGCCGGTATTGCGCACCACGCGCGCCACGCTGCCGGGCAGCGAGAACAGCCGGTGCAGGCCGTCGGTCGCGGCGGTCAGCGACAGCAGGTCGGTGGCGCGTGCCCGTTCGTAGCGGCGCAGCAGGCGCAGGTCGCCCTCGCTGCGGAAAGGTTCTTTGGCGGCCATGACCTTGCCGAGTTCCGCAACATCGCGCAACCCGAGGTTCATGCCCTGCCCGGCCAGCGGATGCACCACGTGCGCGGCATCGCCCACCAGCGCCAGATGCGGCTGCACGAACTGTTCCGCGCGTTGCAGCACCAGCGGGAACCCCTGCGCCGGCGTTACGCAGCGCAGCTTGCCGAAACGGCTGCCGACCGCGCCGGCGGCCGCCTGCATCACCGTGGCGGCAAGCGCCTCGGGCGGCAGTGCGACCAATTCGTGCGCGTGGGCCTCGTCAGCCGACCAGACCATCGAGACGCGCGAGCCCGGCAGCGGCAGGATGGCCAGGATCTCGCCGTTGGCGGCTTCTTCGTCCGCCATGAGCTTTTCGGGCGCGCCCGTGAACCATTGCCAGGCCGTATCGTGATGCGGCCGTTCGCACTCGAAGTTCGCCACCACGCCAAGCTGGCGATAACGCCGCGTGGTCACGCCGATATGGCACTGCTGGCGCACCCAGGAACGCGCGCCGTCGGCGCCGACCACACAGGCCGCGCGGATCTTCGCGCCGCCGGACAGCGTAAGCGTGGCGCCGCCGGCATCGCGCTCGAAGCCCGCGGCGGTATCGTCATGCCAGTGGACCTGATGCTGGAAGCCAAGCGCGGTATCGAGCGCGCGTTCCACCAGGCCGGATTCGACGATCCACGCCAGTTGCGGCACCGCGGCGGCATAGGCGGAGAAATGCAGGTCGCCGTCGAGGCTGGGGGACGTTTCAGAGGCGCTGGCATCGCCGCACACGCGCATGTCGCGCACCGGCTGGATACGGGCCGGGTCGAGCGCCTCCCAGACCCGCATGCGCTCCAGCAGCGCCTGCGAACTCGCGGAAAACGCATAGATGCGGCTGTCCCAGTCGTCAGGACCGGCCGGCGCGCGCGCACGCGCGGGACGCGGCGCGACCAGGGCCACGTTCATGCCCTGCTGCGCCAGCAGCAAGGCGCAGGACTTGCCCACGATGCCGCCGCCGACAACGGCGATCTGGAAAGCTGACGAATTACGCACGGACGCATTGGATCGGGTCATGGCTGGATTATAGCCACGTCCCCCCGCAGCCCCGGCTCGGCAGGGCAGGGCGTGGGGGCCCCATCCGCTAGAATATGGGTTTTGCAATTTCCCGCCAGACACCATGAGCCTCAAATGCGGCATCGTCGGCCTGCCCAACGTCGGCAAGTCCACGCTGTTCAACGCCCTGACCAAGGCCGGCATCGCCGCCGAGAACTATCCGTTCTGCACCATCGAGCCCAATGTGGGCGTGGTGGAAGTGCCGGATCCGAGGCTTGCCAAGCTCGCCGAGATCGTCAAGCCCGAGCGCATCCTGCCGGCCACGGTCGAATTCGTGGATATCGCCGGCCTGGTGGCAGGCGCATCCAAGGGTGAAGGGCTGGGCAACCAGTTCCTGGCCAACATCCGCGAAACCGACGCCATCACGCACGTCGTGCGCTGCTTCGAAGATGACAATGTGATCCACGTGGCCGGCAAGGTCGACCCGCTGTCGGACATCGAAGTGATCAACACCGAACTGGCGCTGGCTGACCTGGGCACCGTCGAAAAGGCCCTGGCCCGCTACATCAAGCCGGCCCGTGCTGGCGACAAGGAAGCGCTGCGCCTGGTGGCTGTGCTGGAAAAGGCACAAGCCGTGCTCGACCAGGCCAAGGCCGTGCGCACGCTGGACCTGGCCCCGGAAGAGTGGGAAGCCATCCGCCCGTTCTGCCTGATCACCGCCAAGCCCACCATGTACGTGGCCAACGTTCGTGAAGACGGCTTCGAGAACAACCCGCACCTGGATGCCGTGCGCGAATACGCCAAGACGACCAATTCCCCGGTCGTGGCGGTCTGCGCCGCCATCGAGGCCGAAATCGCCGACCTGGACGACGCCGACAAGGCCGAATTCCTGGCCGACCTGGGCATGGAAGAGCCGGGCCTGGACCGCGTGATCCGTGCCGGCTTCACGCTGCTGGGCCTGCAGACCTACTTCACCGCTGGCGTGAAGGAAGTCCGCGCCTGGACTATCCACGTGGGCGACACCGCCCCGCAGGCCGCAGGCGTGATCCACACCGACTTCGAACGCGGCTTTATTCGCGCTCAGACCATTGCCTATGACGACTACATCGCCTTCAAGGGCGAGACCGGCGCCAAGGAAGCGGGCAAGATGCGAGCGGAAGGCAAGGAGTATGTGGTGAAGGATGGGGATGTGATGAACTTCCTGTTCAACGTCTGACGCCAAAGTTGTTATTTCGGGATGTCTCACGACGTTTCGAGACCAACTTGAAAGCCCGGCAACTGCCGGGCTTTTTTCTTCCTCACGGCTGCGGGCGACGGTTGAACACCGCACGGCCAACTCGCCTCCGCCAATTGCCGGCGCGCTGCCGCGCGTAGGATACGCCCACCCAACGTGGCGTCCACACTTGCGCACTCCCTTCCCAAAAGTTCGGAAATTTCAGTGCTGCTTTTGGGAAGCATCTCACTTCCACTTCCTCGGGCATTGTCCACTAGCGCAGATGATGCGGCCAACGATCCCGCTCTTCTATTTACAGCATGGACATCAGAACATTGGCCATCAAAAATTCACAAAAAATACTTGCTAAAACCTATTCTCCGGAGAATAGCGATTGATGAACAGGGTGACACTGATCTGAAACAGGGTCGACAAATAGGACTATCATGCCTGTAGAACTAAATGCATTCAGTGGCGTCTTGGGTCTCGTACTGACCTCTGCTGTGTTGATCGCAGTTCCAGGCCCGAGCATCATGTTTCTAGTCGGGCAAACCATAACAGTGGGACGGAAAAATGCGTTGCGGGGTGTGATCGGCAATGCAATCGGAACCTATTGTGTTGCCGTGATCGTAGCGATTGGCATCGGCTCGCTGCTTGTGCGCTCCGACCATGCTTTGATTTTCATTCGGCTGCTGGGCGCCGTGGTTTTACTGGGCATCGGCTTTCAGTATTTATTCCTTTCCAGGCCAACGCTGCCAGAAGGGGGAAATAACCCAAAAAAGAGCCGGCAATCGTTGGTTGCCGGAATCATCGTTGGCTCGACCAATCCGAAAGCGCTGATCATGTTTGGCTCGATCGTCCCGAGCTTCATGAGCGACGGCGCAGACAGCCCCATTCTTAACTTGCTGGGCTTTTCACTGATCCCAATTGGTCTGGGACTGGTCATAGATGCGGCGTGGGTCGCCGCTGCTCATGCCGCGAGTGCGAGCGCAATATTCAGCGGGAGGAAGCTAAGGCTCTTCAATATCATTGGAGGGGGGCTGATGATTTCGATGGCCATTCTGTTAGCAGCCGAGGCCCTGCATTGACGAGTGCATTCCATTTGATGTGGGGGACCAGGAGCTTCACAACCTCTCCATCCCCTCCCCGCTCAACCCCACCAGCAACGCCTGCCCGCTTCCATCCACCCGGAACTCCCCATAGCGCGCCTTCTCGAAGCGCCCGCCCTGACCTTCCTGGAAGAAATAAGCATCGGTCGAAACCTGCACCTGCAGACCGCCCCACCGCGACTCGACCGTCTGGAAGCGAAGCAGCCGTTCGCCGGATGCCAGCGGCTCATCCCCGTGCAAGCGGACGAAGGAAGCCACGCCGTTTGCATCGAGCCGGATGACGGCGACGCCGTCGCGCCGCTGCTGCTGGGGCTGCTGCGCCTCACGGATGGGAGCGCCGATGGCGAAGTTCAGGGCCATGTAGTCGCCCTGCATCAGCGAGCGCGGGTCGACCGGTGCCAGGCGGAGATAGACGGTGTCCCCTCGCACCAGCAGCTTCTCCTTGGCCGCGATCCCCACCGCGGCCAAGGCCAGCGTCAACGCCCAGGCAATCGTGATCCAGCGTTTCATGCGATCTCCTTTGCGGGCACGGCATGCAGCAGCCAGTGACGCAACGCAATCAGGATGACGCCGGCCGCGGCCAGCGTGATGGACTTGGCCAGCAGCGTCCAGTGCAGCGAGCTGTAGTACCAGATGAAGCCGATGGCGATGGCGGCGATGCCAAGGCCCAGCCACGGCAGCGAGTCTCGCCGCAGTGCCAGTCCGAGCGCCAGCGCACCGGCCGCCACGGCGGGCGCAGCGGCCATCAGGACACTGAATGCCGCAGTCCCGGCGAGCACGGCGACGACAGCCGGAAAGGAAAGTGCCAGACGCCGGCACTCCAGCAACGCAAAGCCGACCAGCACCACGCCGACCAGCATGCCCGGCAGCCAGCGCGCCCTGGCAAACAGCGGCACGGATTCCTGGAGTTGGAGCCAGGCCAGCGGATGGGTGGCGCCTGTCACTACCAGCGCCGCGCCCAGTGCGAACAGGAGTGTGGCGTCGATCGCGGGCTCGAACGCGCCGTGCCGGCCTGCGGCGCACAGGCGCTCCTCGGCGGTCATGAACCACACCGCCAGCGCGCATGCGGCCGGCGCCAGCCAGCCCAGCGACCACGGAATGGCCAGCCATGCGTGGCGCTCCGAAACCGTCAGTGCGATATGCACGGCGACCGCCAGTCCGATCCACACGCCCAGCGCGGCCAGAAAGCGGTGCAGCCGGTTCCGCACCAGCGCGTACAGCGCCGCCTCGAACGCGGCCAGGCCGAGCCAAAAGGCGGCCGTCTCGATCAGCCGCGCGCCGCCGAGCGACTCGGCGACGCCATAGATCACCATGCCCTGGCCACTGAGGCTCACGGCCAGCGCGAACTGCCCAAGCGCGATGCCTGCGCCGCCGCGCCGGTACAGCACGGCCGCCAGGACGATCAGGGCGAGGCCCGTCAACGCAATCGCGCCCGCGTTCTCGCGCACGGCGACGAACACCGCGCCGAGGAAGAACATCTGGAAGAACAGCGCGCCCAGCCACCCGGCCGCGCCCATCAGTGCACGAACGGCCCAGGGGGTGCGCACGCGGGCGACAGGGTCGCCCTGCACCTCGCCACGCGCGGCCAGCTCGCGCCACAAGGCCTGTTCGGTCTGGATGGAATGGGTCATGTCAGCTCCACGGCTTGCGAGCGGTACGCCCGCATCAGCCAGGCAGCCGCACCGGCGGCCATGCCTACGGTAATCAGGCCGAGCAGCAGGAATGCCCCGAAATCGGCCTTGCCCTCAAGCAGCAGCCGGCCGACCGCGGCAACGACCAGGACGATGCCGGTCAGGCTCGCCAGGCTCAGCACCACGATGTCGAAGGCGCGCTGCCGGAACCACCAGCCCAGCGCCAGCAGCGCGATGGCCGCAAGGCCGAAGGCCGACAGGTCGGGATGGTTGTCGAACAGCGAGGAAAGGCCCGCGAAGCCCGCATGAAAGCAGGCCAATGCAGCCAGGATGCGTGCTCCGGTCTGGCCCCGGAAGCCCAGCGGGGCGGCATTCGCGCAGAGCCACGCCCACAGCGCCAGCTGCAGCATGACCGCACCCAGCAACAGCAAGGTCGTGACGCGTGCATGTCGCGCATCGAACAGCAGTTCGAACATGCCGCCGACGCCGAGCCGCACGCTGAAATAGCGCAGCAGCGCGACGTTGCCGATCACGATCACCAGCCACCAGTGCGGCGCCGCGCGCGCGGCAAGCGCCCATGGCACTGCCAGCAGTGTCCATAGCGCGAACAGTTGCCACGCGTCGGCCCCGGTCTGGTAGGTCTGGCCGATCACGGCCAGCAGCACGCCGGCCAGTACCTGCGCGCCGCCCAGCGCCGCACGTCCGGCCACGTCGGTGGACGGCCGGCACAGCGCAAACCCGGCAAGCAGGCTGATGGCCGCGGCCAGCACCGCGAATTTCGCGAACTTGTTCAGGTCCTGCCAGTTGAAAGCGAAGAAGACGATGACGCCGGCGCACAGCAGCACCGTGCCCAGCGCCAGCAGGCCGTGGTCCAGCCAGCGGCGCCAGTCGGCCGCCCCAGGCTCCGTGCGCGCCCACGGCCGCGCCACGCTGCCAGCTGCCAGCCTGCCTTCTGCGCGCCAGTCGGCCAGCGCCTGGCGGATGGCGCGGCGCTGGCCGGTTGCCGGTGTCGATGGGAGGGTCATGCGCGTGTCCCGGAGTAGGAATGGAATGACTCTAGCAAAGCGCCGCTGGCGCCGCACGTGGACTCGTCAAGGCGGCCTATGCCAGGGCAGTGGCTGCCGGTATCCTTTGGCCTTTCGTTCCGGACACGCCCCCATGACCCTGGGCATCCTCGCCGCGCTGCATGATGAAGTCGACAGCCTGGTCGCAGCCATGCGCCATGAAGACGCGCGCGCGACCATCCACCGTATCGGCATGCGTGACTACCACGTCGGCCACCTGCACGGGCAGGCCTGCGTGCTGGTACTGGCGCGCGTCGGCAAGGTCGCCGCAGCCGCCACCACGGCGACCCTCGTGCGCGAGTTCGGCGTAGACGAGATCGTCTTCACCGGCCTGGCCGGCGGCGTGGGCGACGGCGTGCGGGTCGGCGACATCGTCATTGCCAGCGAGACCATGCAGCACGACCTGGATGCCCGTCCGCTGTTCCCACGCCATGAGGTGCCGCTGCTGGACCGCTCGCGCTTTCCCGCCGATCCGGACCTGACCGAAGCGCTGCGCGCCGCGGCGGCCGGCTTCCTGCGCGAGGACCTGCCCACCGAGGTACCGCCCGCCGTGCGCGAGCGTTTCGGCATCGGCACGCCGTCACTGCAGTTGGGATTGATTGCCAGCGGTGACCAGTTCATCAACGCGGCCACGGCTGTCGCCGGGCTGCGCGAATGCCTGCCCGACCTGCTGGCTGTGGAGATGGAAGGCGCCGCCGTGGCCCAGGTCTGCCATGAATACGGCGTGCGGTATGCGGTCATGCGGACGATCTCTGACCGCGCCGACGATAGCGCCCATGTTGATTTTCCGGCATTCCTGAAGGACGTGGCCAGCCACTATTCGGACGGCATCCTGCGCCGCTTCCTGGCCGAGCGCGCCTGACCCGCCTTCCATTGGCGGGGATTGCGCGCCAAATCGTCAGTTCTGACCTTACCCGTGGCGGGGCCGCAACGTGCCCCAGAGCCCGACCAGCAGCGAGGCGCCCACGATCGCCGCCAGCCATCCGCTCATCTGTCCGTCGATGAACAGATGCAGCGCGCGCCCGCCATAGAAAGCCGCCGCCGCTCCCGCCATGCCCAGTACCAGCGCGGCCGGCAGGGAAACGACCTTGCCCGAGGGATGCATCTGGCGCGCGGCCAGCCCCACCAGCAATCCGACGATCAACGTGCCCAGCATCCTGACTCCCATGTGTCTCCGGAACCACAGTCCGGCGATTCCGGCGTAACGATACCGCAGCGGCGGCTTTGATCCTGTCCGGCCTGCAAGTTCCGATCCCGACGTTATAATGGCAATCGGGCCGCACTTGCTGCGGACCCGGTACCAGTCCCCACAAATGCAACTGCTCGCGATCGGCATCAACCATACGACGGCACCAGTTTCGCTGCGCGAACGGGTGGCGTTTCCGCTTGAGCAGATCAAACCGGCACTTGGGGCACTGCAAACCCACTTGGCGGGGCGCAACGGTACCGAAGCCGCGATCCTATCCACCTGCAACCGCACCGAAATCTACTGCGCCACCGACGTCCTCAAGCCGGGCGCCGAAGGATTCGAGCATACGCTGCGGTGGCTGTCCCAGCACCACAACGTGCCGGCATCCGACCTGGCGCCGCACCTGTATTCGCTGCCGCAGTCCGAGGCCGTGCGCCATGCGTTCCGCGTCGCCAGCGGGCTCGATTCGATGGTGCTCGGTGAAACCCAGATCCTGGGCCAGCTCAAGGACGCGGTGCGCACCGCCGGCGAAGCCGGCTCGCTGGGCACCTACCTGAACCAGCTGTTCCAGCGCACTTTCGCGGTGGCCAAGGAAGTCCGCGGCCAGACCGAGATCGGCGCGCATTCGGTGTCGATGGCTGCCGCGGCCGTCCGCCTGGCGCAACGGATTTTCGAAAGCATTTCGACGCAGCGCGTGCTGTTCATCGGTGCCGGCGAGATGATCGAGTTGTGCGCCACGCACTTTGCCGCGCAGCAGCCGCGCCAGATTGTCGTGGCCAACCGCACGGTCGAACGCGGCGAAAAGCTCGCCGAACAGCTCGCCGAACAGGGCCTGACCACGCAGGCGATCCGACTGCAGGAGCTGGGCGACCGGCTCCATGAATTCGACATCGTGGTGTCCTGCACCGCCAGCTCGCTGCCGATCATCGGCCTGGGCGCGGTGGAACGCGCGGTCAAGCGCCGCAAGCACCGCCCGATCATGATGGTCGACCTGGCCGTGCCGCGTGACGTGGAACCCGAAGTCGCGCGCCTGGACGACGTCTTTCTCTATACCGTGGACGACCTCGGCGCCGTCGTGCGCGAAGGCAATGCGCTGCGCCAGGCCGCCGTGGCGCAGGCCGAGGCCATCATCGAAAGCCGCGTCCAGAACTTCATGCACTGGCTGGAAACGCGCAGCGTGGTGCCTGTCATCCGCGAACTGCAGACCGCCGGCGAATCGATCCGCCAGGCCGAACTGGACCGTGCCCGCCGCATGCTCGCGCGCGGCGACGACCCGGAGGCCGTGCTCGAAGCCCTGTCGGGCGCGCTGACGCGCAAGTTCCTGCATGGCCCGACCCATGCGCTGAACCATATGCAGGGCGAGGATCGCGAGGCGCTGGTGCGCCTGGTGCCCGGCCTGTTCCGCCACAGCAGCCACTCAGAGCGCTAGCCGCGCCAACCGCTGCGCCCGCGCGCCCTGCGCGCCGGCAATTCGCCGCCCGCGCCGATCGTAACGATCGCCGCCCGGTTCCCGCCTTGCCCACCCGGATTCCCATGAAAGCCAGCATGCTTGCCAAGCTCGACCAACTGGCCGAGCGACTCGACGAAGTCAACGCCCTGCTTGCCCGCGAAGACGCGACCGCCAAGATCGACCAGTATCGCAAGCTCAGCCGCGAGCATGCCGAACTTTCGCCCGTGGCCGAGCAATATGGCCTGTATCGCCAGGCGCAGGACGACCTGGCCACCGCGCAGGCGCTGCTCGACGATCCGGAGATGAAGGATTTCGCGGCCGACGAGATCGCCAGCGCGCGCGAGCGCCTGGAGACGCTGGAAGCCAGCTTGCAGAAGCTGCTGCTGCCCAGGGACCCCAACGACGACCGCAACCTGCTGCTGGAAATCCGCGCCGGCGCCGGCGGCGAGGAAAGCGCGCTGTTCGCGGGCGACCTGCTGCGCATGTACACGCGCTTTGCCGAACGCCAGCGCTGGCAGGTGGAGATCATGAGCGAGTCCGAATCGGACCTGGGCGGCTACAAGGAAGTGATCGTGCGCATTGCCGGCGATGCCGCGTTCTCGCGCCTGAAGTTCGAATCCGGCGGCCACCGCGTGCAGCGCGTGCCGGCCACCGAGGCGCAGGGGCGCATCCATACCTCGGCCTGCACGGTGGCGGTGATGCCCGAGGCCGACGAAGTGGGCGAAGTGGAAATCAACCCGTCCGACCTGCGCATCGATACCTTCCGCGCCTCGGGCGCCGGCGGCCAGCACGTCAACAAGACCGACTCGGCGGTGCGCCTCACGCATATCCCGACCGGTATCGTGGTCGAGTGCCAGGACGACCGCAGCCAGCACCGAAACAAGGACAAGGCCATGAAGGTCCTGGCCGCGCGCATCAAGGACCAGCAGACGCGCGCCGCGCAGGCCAAGGAAGCCAGCACGCGCCGCAACCTGATCGGCACGGGCGACCGCAGCGACCGTATCCGCACGTACAACTTCCCGCAGGGGCGCGTGACCGACCACCGCATCAACCTCACGCTCTACAAGATCGACATGATCATGGACGGTGACCTGGAGGAGCTGGTCTCGGCGCTCGCGGCGGAACACCAGGCCGACCAGCTGGCAGCGCTAGGCGACGACGCCTGAGCGCCGCTTGCCCCGGCGCCACACGGCGACTTGGCAGGATCCCCGCTCAACTGCGCTCAAAGCTTTGTATCTGTTGTAAATGCTTGAAACAGCACTGGCGGCCGAAAGGGTGCTGTCTATAATCGTTTTCGACCGGCGACGGAAGAAGCTGCCGGCAACTGTCTCTCTGACGCACGGACATAAAGGACGAAATCATGAAGAAACTGCTCGCGCTGTTGATGATCACCGCGGCCATGGCCGCCTGCAGCAAGAAGGAAGAAGCGCCGGCCACGCCGAGCGCCGATAGCGCCATGCAAAGCGCAGCGGAGTCGGCCAAGGCCGCCGCTAGCGATGCCGCCGCAGCCGCCAGCAACGCCGCCGATGCCGCCAAGGCCGCGGCAAGCAACGCCGCCGCCGATGTCTCGGCTGCTGCGGACAAGGCCAAGACCGATGCTGGCAACGCCATGGAACATGCCAAGGAAGCCGCCAAGGACGCCGTCAACGAAGGCGCCGACAAGGCCAAGGACGCCGTCAATAAGTAATGACCGCTACGCGGATTCGCACCAGCCGCCAGGGTTCGGCGCTACACTGCCTCCCTAGCTGGTAGACCCGCCGAAAGCCCCGCCAGGCCAACGCCCGGCGGGGTTTTTTGTTTTCGGCCGGCGTGTTGCCGCCGGCGCTTCCGTTCCCGCATTGCCGATGTCCCCTGCCCTGTCCGGCGCCTTGCCGGCTACTCCCACCGTGCGCGAAGCGCAGACGCTCGCCGCCATGGCTGGCTTGCCCACGCTGGAAGCGCGGATGCTGCTGACGCACGTCACCGGGCTGACCCGCACCCAACTGATCACCCATGACGGCGACACCCTGACGCTGCCCCAGCGCGATGCCTTTGCCACGCTGCTGGCGCGCCGCCTGGCCGGCGAGCCGATGGCCTACCTGATCGGCGAGCGCGAATTCTTCGGCCGCAAGTTCCGCGTGACGCCCGATGTGCTGATCCCGCGCCCTGACACGGAAATCGCCGCGGAATCGTCATTGGCGCGGCTGGCCGGCGTCCAACACCCCCGCGTGCTGGACCTTGGCACGGGTTCGGGCATCCTGGCCGTGACCATCGCGCGCGAGCGCACCGATGCCGAGGTGTGGGCGACCGACATTTCGCCGGGCGCGCTGATGGTGGCGCAGGACAACGCCTGCGCACTCGGTGCAGACGGCATCCAGTTCCTGGTTTCGGACTGGTACGCCGCCTTGCCGCCCGGGCTGCGTTTCCACCTGATCGTCAGCAACCCGCCGTATATTGCCGAAGGCGACCCGCATCTGGTGGAGGGCGACCTGCGCTTCGAGCCAATCGACGCGCTGACCGACCACCAGGACGGCATGTCGGACCTGGCGGCGATCATCGCCGGCGCGCACGGGCGGCTGCTGCCCGGCGGCTGGCTCCTGATGGAACATGGCTACGACCAGGCCGCGGCCACGCAGGCGTTGCTGGAGCGCGCCGGGTTCACCGAAGTTTTCACCGCGCGCGACCTGGCCGGTCAGGAGCGCTGCACGGGCGGACGCCGTCCCGGAGCCGCCTAGTGGGGGCAGCCTGAAGGCTGGCGGCGAATCCGGTAAAATTTGCAGTCAGATCACCGTCGCGCGGCATCCCCGTGCGGCCTTCGACACCCGGTGGCTCCTGGAATGCAGGCGCCACCTCAACCGACAAAGCAATCATGAGTGACGTGCAACAAAAGATCGACCAGATCGTCAAGGGCAACCCGGTGGTCCTGTTCATGAAGGGCACCGCGCAGTTCCCGATGTGCGGCTTCTCCGGCCGCGCCATCCAGATCCTGAAGGCCTGCGGCGTGGATGCGCCGGCCACGGTCAACGTGCTGGAAGACGAAGGGATCCGGCAGGGCATCAAGGAATACGCCAGCTGGCCGACCATCCCGCAGCTCTACGTGAACGGCGAGTTCATCGGCGGCTCGGACATCATGATGGAGATGTACCAGAACGGCGAACTCCAGACCCTGCTCAAGGGCTGAGGATTGCCATGCCCGTGACCGGCGGCGCCGTGCCGCAACGGCTGATCGTCGCCATCACGGGCGCCACCGGCGCCATCTATGGCGTGCGCCTGCTGCAGGTGCTCCGCGAAGTGCCGACGGTGGAAACCCACCTGCTGATTTCCCCGGCGGGCGTGATGAACCTCCAGCACGAGCTGGAGATCAGCCGCGCCGACGTGGAAGCCATGGCCGATGTCGTGCACAACGTGCGCGATATCGGCGCGACCATTGCCAGCGGCTCGTTCCGGGCGCATGCCATGGTGGTGGTCCCGTGCTCGATGCGCACGCTGGCCGCCGTGGCCCACGGCCTGTCCGACAACCTCATCACGCGCGCGGCCGACGTCACGCTCAAGGAACGCCGCCGTCTGGTGCTGATGGTGCGGGAGACGCCGCTGAACCTGGCGCACCTGCGCAATATGACGGCCGTGACGGAGATGGGCGGCATCGTCTTCCCGCCCGTGCCCGGCTTCTACCAGAAGCCGCAAAGCATTGCCGAGCTGGTCGACCACACCGTGGGCCGCGTGCTCGACCTGGTCGACCTGCCGGATATCGCCCAGACCCTGGCCCCGAGCTGGCCGGGGCTGAACGGCGGCTACGGCAAGGCCGGAGACGGCGGCAACTGAGCCGCCCACCCCGGCGCCGGCTTACCAGTAGTGGCGCCGGCCGTAGTAGCCATAACCGCCATAGCCGTAGTACGGCCGCGGCGACACCACCACCGCCGGCGGGCCGACATAGACCGGCGCCGGCGCCACCGCGACGGCGGGGCCCGGGCCAGCCGGATACGGATATACCGCACACCCGCCCAGCAAGGCTGTGGCAGCGGCCGCTGCGGCCAGTCCAATCGTTACTGTTCTCATCGTTTTTTCCTTGGGGTCGCTTCCGGGCATGTGCCTGCCCTGGAAGCGTTATACGGGGCCCTCGCGTAATACAGCGTCAAGGCGCTGTAACCCTTGTTACGATTCGCAACGATTGGATGAACGTAAAGCCGCTCCGTTGTGCCTCAGATCTCGAACCGGATGCCCTGGGCCAGCGGCAAGGTATCGCCGTAGTTGATGGTATTGGTGGCCCGCCGCATATAGCCCTTCCACGCATCCGATCCCGACTCGCGGCCGCCGCCGGTCGCCTTCTCGCCGCCGAACGCGCCGCCGATCTCGGCCCCGCTGGTGCCGATGTTCACGTTGGCGATGCCACAGTCGCTGCCCGCCGATGACAGGAAGCGTTCCGCCTCGCGCAGCGACTCCGTGAAGATGCACGACGACAGCCCGTGCGCCGCCGCATTGTTCAGCGCGATGGCCTCGTCGAGCGAGGTGTAGGGCATCAGGTACAGGATCGGCGCGAAGGTCTCGGTCAGCATGGTGTCGTGCTGCACCTCGGTCATCACCAGGGCCGGGCGCACGTAGCTGGCATGCGGGAAGCGGTCGGCCAGCAGCCGTTCGCCCCCGGTGACAATACTGCCCTGCGCGCGGCAACTGGCCAGCGCGTTGGCCATGGCATCGGCCGCGGCGGTATCGATCAGGGGGCCTAGCAGCGTACCGTCCTCGAGCGGATCGCCAACTGGCAGGCGGTCGAACACCGTGACCAGGCGGCTCGTCAATGTGTCCATCAGGTCGGCATGGACGAAGCAGCGGCGCAGCGTGGTGCAGCGCTGCCCGGCCGTGCCCGCCGCCGCGAACGTGATGGCACGCACGGCCAGTTCAATGTCCGCCGAGCGCGTCACGATGGCCGCGTTGTTGCCGCCAAGCTCCAGGATGCTGCGCTTGAAGTGCTGGGCGCAAGCCACGCCGACTTCGCGGCCCATGCGCGTGGAACCGGTCGCGCTGACCAGGCGGACCGCCGGGTGCCCGACCAGATGCGTACCGATCATGCGGCCGCCCGGCAGCACTGCCGATATCCCCTCGTACTGCGGCGCCGTGGCGGCCAGCACGCGTTCGAACAGGCCATGCGCGGCCAGCGCGCACAGCGTGGTCTTTTCCGACGGCTTCCAGATCACCGCGTTGCCGCACACCAGCGCCAGCGCCGCATTCCACGCCCACACTGCCACCGGGAAATTAAAGGCCGAGATCACGCCGCACAGGCCATACGGATGCCAGGTTTCGCGCATGGCATGCTGCGGGCGCTCCGACGCGATGGTCAGCCCATGCAGCTGCCGCGACAGTCCGACCGCGAAGTCGCAGATGTCGATCATCTCCTGCACTTCGCCCAGTCCTTCCTGCAGGATCTTGCCCGACTCGAGCGACACCAGCCGGCCCAGCGCCATCTTGTGTTCGCGCAGCACCTCGCCGAAGCGCCGCACGATTTCGCCGCGCACCGGGGCCGGCACCAGCGCCCAGCCGCTCTGCGCCTCGTGCGCGCGTGCAATCAGAGCGTCCGCCTGGGCTGGCGTGCAGGCCGGAACGTGGCCGACGGCTTCGCCATCGACGGGCGAACGAACGATGACCGTGCCGGCCGGAGTGCCGTCGCTCCATGGCCGGGGCAAACCCATCGACTGCCAGCACGCCGCGATCTCTTGCGCTTTCATACCGTCATCTCCTGCAGTGGGCGCTGCGTGTAATGGCGGCCAAAACGGTTGGCCAGGAAGGCCGCCAGCGGCACGGCTTCCTGCCGCACGAAGCCAGACTGCGGCAGCCCGCCGCCGGCCACCAGGTCCAGCGCCGTGCAGATCGCCGCGGCCGTCGTCAGCTGGATGGCATTGACGTGCCCGGCCGGGCCATCCACGCCCCCGATACGCGCCGAGTACGAGGCCTGCGTGAGCGGCCCGCGCCCGCGCTCGCCGCCGGCCGGATAGCCGGTCGCGGTGGCGAAGATGATAACCACGTCCTGCTCCGTGACCGGAATCGACCGGTCGAAGATCTCGCGCAGCCAGCCGCGCCGCTCGCGCAGGCGCAGGTCGTTGAGCAGCAGCTTCATCAGCGCGCAGTGGCCCGGGTAGCGGATCGACTTGTAGTCGACATTGCGTGCGCGGCCCGACAGCGTCTCCGGCAGCGTGCCGAGCCCGCCTGAGGTATTAAAGGCCTCGTACTCGATGCCGTCCAGCGCGAAGGTTTCCAGACCTTCGAGCGCCGGCAGTTCCACGCTGCGGCCATCGACAATCGCCTCGCACGGATTGCAGTACTCGTTGATCAGCCCTTCGGTGCTCCAGGTCAGGTTGTACTTGAGCGCATTGCTCGGGTAGCGCGGCAGCGCGCCCACGCGCATCTGCAGGTCCAGCAACTCGCCGCCGCCGCGCACGAAGCGCTGCGCCAGGTCGTTGCCGACCACGCCGATAAAGCCCGGCGCCAGGCCGCACTGCGGCATCAGCACCGAACGCGCGTTCTGCGCGAGCTGGCGGATAGCCTGCGTCGCGGCCACGTCCTCGGTCAGGTCGAAGTAGTGCACGCCCAGCCGCGCGGCGACCGTGGCGACGCTCACCGCGGCGTGAAATGGCAGCGCGTTGAGGACCGCGTCGGCGCCCGCCAGCAGCGCGGCGCAGGTGCCGGGCTCGGTCGGATCGCCGGCGCGCACGGTGATGGCGCGCGGCAGGCCGTCGAGGCGGCGCGCATCGTTGTCGACCAGGCTCACGCGGTAGTCGCCGCTGTCGTGCAGCATGGCGGCAATGGTGCGGCCGATCTTGCCGGCCCCCAGCACGACGATTTGCAAAGGCCCCTTGGCCAGCGTCAGGTCCCGCGGCGAGCCGGGCCCCAGGGTAGTTGCCTGCATGGTGTCCTCCTCTGTCCAAGCCTGTTCGTGCATTCCGGACTCCTGACTGAAGTATGGTCAGGGTGCACAACGGAAAGAAGGCACAAGTTCGACGAATCCCCGCCATAATCGAACGAAACGACGACTGATTTCGACGATATGGCAGATTCCGACAAGCTCGACCAGACCGATCGGCACCTGTTGGCGCTGCTGCAGGCCAACGCCCGGGAAAGCGCCGCCAACCTGGCCCGCGGTCTGGGCATCGCCCGCACGACGGTGGTCGCGCGGATCGCGCGGCTGGAACGCCTGGGCGTGGTCGCCGGCTACGGCGTGCGGCTGGGGCGCGAGATGGGCGACAACGCCATCCAGGCCTTCTGCGGACTGTCGGTGCAGCCCAAGGCCGGTCCGGCCATCGTGCGGGCGCTGCAGCGCCTGCCGGAAATCGAGGAACTGAGTTCGGTCAGCGGCCCGGTGGATTACATGGCGGTGATCCGCTGCGACACCCATGCGCGGCTCGACCAGCTGCTCGACGAGATCGGCATGCTCGACGGCGTGAACCACACCACGACGTCGATCGTGCTGGCCAGAAAAATCGACCGCCGGCGCGCAACCGGCTAGCGCGGTATGCTCCTGCGACCACCCTTACGAAACGGGAGAGAAAAGACAATGAGCAATCCGATCCGTGTCGCCGTAGGCGGCGTAACCGGCTGGGCCGGCGGCGAACTGGCACGCGGCGTCGCGCACGCGTCCGACATGACGCTGGTGGCCGGCCTGTCGCGCGGCGCCGCCGGGCAGCCGCTGGCGCAGCTGACGGGCCATGCCGATACGCCGGGCGTGGCGGCGGCCAGCATCGAGGCGCTGGGCAGCACGCCCTATGACGTCTACGTCGAGTACACCAAGCCGGCCATTGCCAAGCACAACATCCTGCAGGCGCTCGCGCACGGCGCGCACGTGGTGGTGGGCACGTCGGGCCTGACCGACGATGACTATGCCGAGATCGACGCGGCCGCGCGCAAGGCCGATCGCGGCGTGCTGGCGTGCGGCAATTTCGCCATCACCGTGGTGCTGCTGCAGAAGTTCGCGGAAATGGCGGCGCGCCACCTCGACCACTGGGAGATCATCGACTACGCCAAGGCCGGCAAGGTCGACGTGCCGTCAGGCACCGTGCGCGAGCTGGCGTTCCGTCTCGGCGAGGTCAAGGCGGCGCAGCAGGCGGTGCCGGTGGACCAGGTCAATGGCCCGCGCGAGACGCGCGGCGCCACCATGTCCGGCACGCAGGTGCATGCCGTGCGGCTGCCCGGCTACCAGCTCGGCGTGGAAGTGATCTTCGGCGCCGACGGCCAGCGCCTGCACCTCAAGCATGAAGCCGGCGACGGCTCCAAGCCCTATGTATCGGGCGCGCTGCTGGCGATCCGCAAGGTCCACACCGTGCGCGGCGTGGTACGCGGGCTGGACAAGGTGATGGAAGGCATCTGAGCCAGCACGCGGGCAGGCGTTACCAGCTGCCCGGCTTGACCGGCTTGGGCGCCGGCTTCTTCTCCTTGCTCGGCGCGGCGGCAGGCGCCGATGCGGGCGCGAGCTGCTGCGCGACCTGCGCGTCCTTGTCCGCCATCAGCGCGCGGGCGCGGGGCAGCAGCATTTCGATGGTGCCGGTGCTCGGGTCTTCCGGCATGGCGTAGAGCTCGACCGTCAGTGGCTTCTGCATCCAGCCAGCGTGGATGGTCTTGACCGTGTTGCCGGCCTTGTCCCGCATGTCTTCCTGCTCCTGGCGGAACGGCTTGCCGTACAGGGCATTGACGCTGTCGAGGGCGGCCTGCTGCGAATTGGCGCCGCCGGTCGGCACGACCACGCCGACCAGCGCGTTACCGTCCGCAAAGGCCAGGACATGCACGCCGTCCATGAAGGACGGGCGCTTGTCGCGCGGGATGCCGACCTGGCGCATGATGCCGTCGCCCTTTACCTCGACGCAGAAAGCGGTCACATCGCGGCCATCGGGCGTGCGCTTGTCCGCACAGTCAGGCAGCGCGGGCAGCGGATTGCCGATTTCCAGCAGTTTCAGCATCGGGGCCAGCGCGCTGTCGCTGGCGGGCGCAGTCTTCTGGGCGGCTTTCGGTGCCGCAGCGGCAGGGGCGGCAGCCGCCGGGGCGGCAAAGGCGCTCGTGGCGGCGCCGATCAGGCCGGCGGCAGCCAGCCCGGCAACGGGAAATTTCAAAATCCGGACTCCTCAAAAAAGGCCCCTGTTGGAGCCTGCGGGGGGCCGGATGTTCCGGCCCCCCTGCATAACACCGCGCAGGCATGGCGCATGAGGCACTCTTCCATTGCAAAGTGCGCCCAAGCCGGCCTGCGCCGTCAGCCGGCGGGGGCCTTGCGCACCAGCGCCTGGGCCTCGCGACGGAAGACATGGCCGACGTGATGGTAGAACGGGGGCGGCGAGAACTGCCGCGAGATAAACGACGCCAGCAGTGAGGCCGCCAGCAGGAAAAGGGTCAGGTCCTGCGTGCGCGTCATTTCCATGACGATCACGCTGGCCGTAATGGGCGCCTGCGTGGCACCGGCCAGGAATGCGGCCATGGCCACCAGCGCCAGCAAGCGTGGCTCGTGCATGCCGGGGATAAAGTGGGCGACGTTCTCGCCGATGCCGGCGCCGATGGCCAGTGCCGGCGTGAAGATGCCGCCGGGAATGCCCGCGAAATACGACACCACCGTGGCCGCGAACTTGGCCAGGCCGAACCACAGCGTGGCGTGCGATTCGCCATTGATCAGCGCCGAGGCCTGCTCATAGCCCGTGCCCAGCGTCGCCCCGGCCGTCGCCCAGCCCAGCGCGGCCACGACCAGACCGCAGCAAAATGCCGCTTGCACCGGATGCGCGGGCGGCCAGTGGCGCCAGCGCTGCGGCAACAGTCCCGGCACGCCGCCGATCAGCGCCTTGGCAAACAGCCCGCCGAGCACGCCGCACACCAGCGCGCACAGGATCACCGGCCCCCACGCGGCATGCAGCACCAGCATGGGAACCTTGACGACAAAGTAAGGGTTGTTGCCGAGCAAGGCCAGCGACAGGAAGCCGGCCGTCAGCACACCAGACAGCACCAGCCGGTCCCAGCGCACGGCCGTGCCGCGGCCAAGTTCCTCGATGGCAAATACCACGCCCGCCAGCGGCGTGTTGAACGCCGCGGCAAGGCCACCCGCGGCGCCGGCCGCGATCAGCGCGTTAGGATGAAAGCCGATGCGAAAGCGCATCTTCTCGTGGCACCAGTGGCCCCAGGCCAGCATGGCCGCGGCGCCAACCTGCACCGACGGCCCCTCGCGCCCGACCGAAGCGCCGACGAGCAGGCCGGCGGCGGTCAGCACCACCTTCCACATCGACTGGCGGAACGACACCAGCAGCGTCTGCGCCGGCCCCGAAGGCGGCAGCGTGACGGCCGCGATCACCTGCGGAATGCCGCTGCCGCGCGCCTGCGGCGCGAGCCGGATGGTCAGCCAGCGCAGTGCGGCCAGCCCGAACGGGAGCATGACGAACGAGATCCATGGCGTGGCCTGCGTCATGTGGTAATTCCAGCGCAGCGCCAGTTCGGCGATCCATGCGAACACCAGCGAGAACAGCGCCACGCAGCCGGCACCGCACATGAAGACGGCATAGCGCAGCGTGGTACGGGAGATGCGCCCCGCCTGGCGCGACTTGCGCCAGGCCGCGAGGCGGGCGCGACGGCTGATCGCGTCGGTCAGGCGGTCATTGGCGCGGCCCCGGGGGGGGTCAGGGATGACATCCGAAGCCTCCGGGCGGACGGCTTCTGCGTTCTCGGCGGCGGAGGAAGCGCTGGTTGGTTCGGGTGGGGCGGGGTCTGTCATGACGTGCGGAGCATTGCGGCATCCTGCGCGCCCGGCGTTGCGGGCGCCTGTGCCTGGATGTCGCACTATACGCCCGTCAGCGCGGAGCGCACCGCACGTCGCCGGTAATCGGCCGAATGCCGCCGGTGCCCAAACGCGCGCTTCACCGCGCGGTGGTTCGTCAATCCAGCGTGATGTTGTTGGCCTTGATGACCTTGCCCCAGTGCTCGCGGTCCACTTCGACATAGCGGTCGATCTCGGCCTGCGTGCGGGGCGGCTGCACCACCAGGCCCAGGTCGTTGAAGGTGGCGCGGAATTTAGGATCCTTCAGCACGCTGTCGGCCGCGGCTCGCAGTCTGGCCACGGCCTCGGGCGGGGTCTGCGCCGGCACGGCCAGGCCGAACCACGTGGCGGCCTGGAAGTTGGGATAGCCACCTTCGGCGACGGTCGGCACATTGGGCAGGACGTCCAGCCGCTGGCGGCCGGTGACGGCCAGCGCCTTGAGCTTGCCGGCCTTGATGTGCGGCAGCGAGGTGCTGACCACGTCCACCATCAGCTGCGTGTCATTGGCCAGCAGCGCCGACAGCGCCGGCGCGCTGCCGTTGTAGGGCACATGCGTGACCTCGATGCCCAGCTCGGTCTTCAGCATCTCGGTGGCCAGCTGCAGCGCGTTGCCCAGTCCCACCGACGAATAGTTGAGCTTGCCGCCGCTGGCCTTGGCATAGCTGGCGAACTCTCGGACATTGCTGGCCGGCACCTTGGTGTTGGTCACCACCACCAGCGGCACCTCGGCGCCGACGCTGAAGATCCTGAAATCGCGCGGCGGATCGTATGAGATCTTCTTGTACAGCATGGGGTTGAGCACCATGCTGCCGTTGGTCGCCAGCACCATGGTGTAGCCATCAGCCGGCGCGCGCGCCACGCTGGTGGTGCCGACCATGGTGGCCGCGCCCGGGCGGTTTTCCACCACCACGGTCTGGCCCAGCTGGCGCGACATGCCGTCGGCCATCGCGCGGCCGAACTGGTCGGTCGAGCCGCCTGGGGTGTATGGCACCACGAGCTTGATCGGATGATCGGGATACGCGGCCAGCGCCGGCGCGGCGCCGCCTGCCAGTGCCCAAACGGCGGCTGCCGTCGCGGCGAGCCAGGTCCTGCGACTGAATTTGCTGCCTTGCATACTGTCTCCTGTCTGGCGGCGCCATCGTGGGCGCCATGCTTCTCTGGTTTTGATGGATGCGGCCTTGCCGCGCCCGGCTCAGACGCGCCGCTGGCGCCCTTCCCAGTACCGGTCGCGCAGCCGGCGCTTGGCCAGCTTGCCGGTTTCGTCGCGCGGCAATTGCGGCTCGATCACGATACTGCGCGGCACCTTGAAACCCGACAGGCGCGTGCGCAACCACTCGATGACGTCTTCCTCGCGGATCGTCGCGTCGGGCATTGGCTGCACCATGGCCAGCAGCCGCTCGCCATATTCATCGTCGGGCACGCCGAACACCACGCAATCGGCCACGCCCGGGTAGCGCACCAGTTCGTGCTCGATCTCGGCCGGATAGATGTTCACGCCGCCCGAGATCACCATGTCGGATGCACGGTCGCAGATGAACAGGTAGCCATCCGCATCGACATAGCCCATGTCGCCGAGCGTCACCAGGCCATCGCGGTCGATGGCGCGGCGCGCAGCGTCATTGTTGCGGTAAGTGAAGTCCGGGTAGGCGGGCTGGCGCACATAGACCATGCCGATCTCGCCCGGCGCGCACGGCTTGCCGTCGGTATCGAGAATGCGCAGTTGCGCGTCGTCCACCGGCTTGCCGGCGGTGCCGGGGCGGGCGGCGGCATCGGCGGGCGTGGCGACCGTGATCATGCCGGCCTCGCTCGACGCATAGGTTTCGTGGATGACCGGGCCGAGCCATTCAAGCATCGCGCGCTTGACCTCCGGCGCGCACGGCGAGCCGGTCGAGGCGACGAAGCGGATCGACGACAGGTCGTAGCGCGCGCGCACCCCGGGTGCGAGCTTGAGCAGGCGCACGTACATGATCGGCACAAGGTAAAGCACGTCGATGCGATGCTTCTCCACCAGCGCCAGTACCTGCTCGGCATCGAAGCGCGGCGTGAGCACCAGCCGCTCGGCCATCTGCAGCGCGTTCTGGATAAACGAACCGGGCGCGCTGTGGTACAGCGGCGCCGTCATCAGCACGCGGCAGCCGGGGACGATGCCGTAGACCTGCCGCACCAGCGAGCGCGAGCGCGCAAGCTGGTCTTCGAGCTGGTCCAGCGGCACCGGCTCGCGCAGCACGCCCTTGGGACGGCCAGTGGTGCCCGAGGTATAGGCCATATGGCCGCGCGGTGACACGCGCGGGCCGTCGTAAGGGGATTGCCGTGCGAGCCACCCTTCGTAGTCGATACCGTCGTCGGGCGCCTGCGCGTCATCGGCGACGACAAGCACGGTCATGCCCGCCGGTATGGCCTCGCGCACGGCAGCCAGCAGGCCTGCATGGACGATGAGCGCGCGGGCGCCGCTGTCGGCCAGCAGAAAGCGCACCTCCTCGGCGGTGAAGTGCCAGTTGATCGGGCAGTAATAAGTGCCGCCGATGCGGCACGCCTGGACGACATCGACGTAGACCGGATCGTTGCGCAGCAGCACCGCCACCACGTCGCCCTCCCGCAGCCCGGCGGCGCGCAGGCCGCCAGCCAGGCGGGCGCCACGATCGAGCAGTTCGGCGCCGTCGCGGTGCATGTCTTCGAACCAGAGGTCTGTCGCCATCGGTGGTCTCCTGTGCATTGTCCTGTTTGGCAGCGTTCCACTGTAGCCGCGCTGCGTGGCATCGACAATTCACCGCGCCGGAATCACAATGTTGCGCCAGACGTGACAATCCTGCAGGCAATCCCCGATGGACCTGAACCTGATCGAGGCTTTTGTAGACATCGTCGATGCCGGCAATCTGGCCGAGGCCGGCCGGCGCCGGGGCGTGACGCGCTCGCAGGTGAGCCGCCAGTTGCGCGAGCTGGAACAGCAGGCCGGCGCCCAGCTTTTGCGCCGCACCACGCGCCGGCTGGAGATGACCGAGCCCGGCCACGCGCTCTACCAGCATGGGCTGCGGATCTTGCAGGAGGTGGCATCGGCGCAGGCCGAGATCGACAGCCTGGGCAAGACGCTGCGCGGCCATGTGCGCGTGAGCATGCCCACGGGGCTGGGCGATGCGTTCGTCGCGCCGCTGCTGCTGCAGTTCGCGCAGCGCTACCCGGGCATTACGCTGCGCGTGTTCTTCGCGAACCGCGTGGTCGATCTGATTGCATCGGAAATCGACGTGGCGCTGCGGGTGACGTCGTCGCCGCCGCTGGACCACGTGGCGCGCGAGATCTGCCCGATCGACTGGCAATTGTGCGCGTCGCCCGCCTACCTGGAACGCGTGGCGCCGCCCGGCGTGCCAGCCGACCTGAAGCGCTGCCACTTCCTGTGCCCGCCGTACGGCACGCGTTTCGTGCTGGCCCTCAATCGCGACGGCCTGCGCGAGGAAGTCGAACTCACGCCCCATCTGCAATCGGAGCACTTCCGCTTCCTGCACCAGGCCGTGCGCGAAGGCCATGGCGTCAGCCTGCTGCCGCGCTATATGAGCTGGGAGGAAGTGCGGCAGGGCCAACTGGTGCCGGTGCTGCCCGACTGGAAACCGGAAGGGCTCGGCAGCAGCCTCTACGTCATCACCACGCCGAGCCGGCATCCGACCATGGCGACGCGCGCGCTGATCGCGTTTCTGAAGGAAGAGATTGGCAAGCTGCCGGTGTTCAACGGATAGCACGGCAAAGACGAATGAGATCTGTACGACACGCCGAAACGTGCCGTGCAAACTTTCAATTCGCAAGCTATTATTCCGAAAACTTGCAAATCGCAAGTAAAACCACACCAGGCGCGAAAGACCTATGCCCCCAACCAATTTCACCACCATGCCCTGCCCCGTGGCCCGCTCGATGGCGGTGCTGGGCGAGCGCTGGGCCATCCTGGTGCTGCGCGAAGCGTTCTACGGCAGTACGCGCTTCGACGAATTCGAGAAGAACCTGGGCATTGCCCCCAACATCCTGAGCGCGCGGCTGAAGACGCTCGTGGCGCACGGGCTGCTGGGTCGCGTCACGCCTGAGGGGGGCGGGCGCCATGTCTACCAGCTCACGGAAAAAGGCCGGGACTTCTTCCCCGCCTATGTCGCACTCAAGGCCTGGGCGGACCGCTGGATGGCCGATGAAAAGGGTCCGCTGACGGTCCTGCAGGACATGCGCAGCGGCACCGAAATCCCCACGCCCTCGCTCACGCGCGCCGATGGCAGCGCGATCACGCTGGACGATGTCCGCGTCCTGCCTGGCCCTGGCGCGGGACGCTTCCTGCGCCGCCGCTTCGGCGAAACCGACGCCGAGCCGGAGGACAACCATGCCTCCTGAAACGCCCGCCATGACCACCCCCAATACCGTAGCCTCGGCCGCCAGTTCGGACCCCGTACCGGCGACCGAACTGGCGCGCCGCATCGGCAGCCTGGCCGGGCCAACCGCCGTGATCGCGATTCTGCAGTCTTGCGCGCAGCTGGTGGAAACCTGGCTCGCCGCTCGCCAGGGCACCGCGGCCCTGGCCGGCTGGGCCGTGGTGCTGCCGTTTGCGCTGCTGCTGCAGCAGATGTCCACGGGCGCCATGGGCGGCGGCGTGGTGTCCGCCATCGCCCGCGCGCTGGGGGCCAACAAGCGTGACGAGGCCTCGGCGCTGGTCTTGCACGCGCTCATCATCGCGGTGACGGCCGGCCTGGCGTTCGCCGTGGTGCTGGCGGGCTTCCCGCGTGGCGTGCTGGGCGCGGTGGCCGGTGTCACCGCGGCCGAGGCAGCGGCCACCTACGCGATCTGGCTGTTTGGGGTGGGCGCGGTGCCCGCCTGGCTCGCCAACACGCTGGCCTCGGTGCTGCGCGGCGGCGGACGCCACGCGCTGGCCGCGCGCGTGCTGGCGCTGATGTGGGTAGCCTTTCCGTTGCTGTCGTGGCTGCTGGCCGAGCCGATGGGCATGGGTCTGGCCGGCATTGGCGCGGCGCTGGCGGCGGTGTCGTGGGCTGCGGCACTGGCCATGGCCGTGGTGGTGGCGCGCGGCGGCGCGGGCTTCGTGCCGGTGCTGCGCATGCGGCCGTCCCGCGCGCTGTTCGCGCGCATCCTGGCGGTCGGGCTGGTGGCGTGCGCGCTGGCGTCGGTGGCCAACCTGACCACCATCCTCGTCACTGCGCAGCTGCGCCACCATGGCACCGCCGCCGTGGCTGCCTACGGCATCTCGGCGCGGCTTGAATTCCTGATGATCCCGCTGGCGTTCGGCGTCGGCTCGGCGCTGACCGCGCTGGTCGGCCGCGCGGTCGGCGCGGGGGACTGGCGCACCGCGCGCCGTACGGCATGGGTCGGCGCGCTGCTGGCGCTGCTGATCGCCGGGCTGGCCGGCGCACTGGTCGGCATGATGCCGCACCGGTTCGCCGGGCTGTTCACGCAGGACGAGCAGGTCGCCGCCATTGCCGCGCGTGCGCTGTCCTGGGTCGGGCCGGCCTTTGGCGGCTTCGGGCTGGGCATGGCGCTGTACTTTGCCTCGATGGGCGCGGGCCGCATGCGCTGGCCGATCGCGGCCGGCCTGTGCCGGATCGGCCTGGCCGCCGGCGGCGGCTGGCTTCTCGCCAATGTCGCCGGCATGGGGCTGGATGGGCATTTCCTGGGCGTGGCGATGGGGATCACCGCCTACGGCCTGGTGACGGCGCTGGGCGTGCGCCAGGGGGAATGGTCAGCGCGCTAGCACGGGCGCGTCGCCCTGCATGCCTGCGCCCCGGACCGCATCGGGCACCGCCGGCCAGCCGCCTCCCAGCGACTTGTACAGCGCCGCGGTGCCGTTCAGCACGTCGACTTGCCCCTGGATCGCCGCCAGCTGCGCGTCGAACAGCTTCTCGCGCGCGTTGGTGACTTCCAGGTAGCTCGAATAACCGCCCTCATAGCGCGCAAAGGCCTGGTCGGCATAGATGGTCAGGCTTTTCTCCTGGTTGCGCAGGCTGCCCAGCCGGTTACGCGTTTCGACCCCGTTGGCGAGAGCGGTGTTCACGTCGGCCAGCGCCGCCAGCACCGTGCCCTGGTAGGCCAGCATGGCCTCGGTGCGCTGCGCGGACGCCGTCTGCACCTGGCCACGGATGGCGCCGCCCTGGAAGATCGGCTGGGTCAGTCCCGCACCAAACCCCCACACCCGCGATGCGCTGTCCCACAACCCCGCCGGAGACGATGCGATTGCGCCGAACAAGCCGCTCAGGTTGACGGACGGCAGGTAAAGCGCCTGCGCTGCGCCCAGTTGAGCGTTGGCGGCCACCGCGACCTGCTCGGCCTGCAGCACATCGGGGCGGCGCGACAGAAGTACCGCAGGCAGGTCGGCGCCCACCGGCGGCGCCTGCAGTTCATAGATGCCCTTGCCCCGCTCGACCGGCCCCGGCTGGCGCCCGAGCAGCACCGACAGCGCATTCTCGGTCTGCGCAATGCTGGTGCGGATCTGCGGAATGGAGGCCTCCGCAACATAGAAATCGTTCTGGGCCTGGGCCAGCTCCATCTCGGAGATCACCCCGCCTTCGTAGCGCTGCTTGAAGATGTCCAGCCCGCTCGCACGAGAGTCCAGCGTCTGTTTGGCGACCTCAAGCTGCGCATCGAGTCCGCGCAACGTGGCATACCCTTGCACCACTGACGCCGCGAGCGACAGCACCACGCCGCGCCGCGCGTACTCGGCATTCCACAGGCTGGCCTCGGCGGCCTCGGCCTGGCGCCGGATGCGGCCCCACAGGTCGAGTTCCCAGCTCGCGTTGGCCAGCAGCTGATACGAGTTGCGCGGCCCGTCGAACGACGCGAACTGCGTGCCGTTGAACGTGCCCGCGCGCTGGCGGGTGGCGGCCGCGCTCAGGTTCAGCTGCGGGAACAAGCCCGAGCGCGCGACCATCAGCTGGCCGCGGAATTCGTCGATGCGCGCGGCGGCAATGCGCACATCGTAGTTATTGGCCAACGCCTCGTCGACCAGCGCGTTGAGCTGCGGATCGTTGAACTGGTTCCACCAGTCGCCGTCCGCCGCAATGGCCAGCTGGCCGGTATCCATGCGGTATTGCGCGACATCCGGCGTTTCCGGCCGCTGGTAATTGGGACCGATTGCACATCCGCTCAGCGCCGCCGCGGCACCGACGCCCAGCATCCAGGCACGCACGGTCATGATGGTTCTCCCGCCGGTGGCACGGCTGGCGGCTGCGACGCGCCCCCGGCCTTGGCTTCGCCCTTGGCCTTGCCTTCGGACATGCGCTCCAGCCCCCAGAAGAACATCGGGATGAAGAACAGCGCGATCACCGTGGCGCCGAGCATGCCGCCGATCACGCCCGTCCCAAGCGATTGCCGGCTGGCCGCCGATGCGCCACTGGCAATGGCCAGCGGCACACAGCCCAGGATGAACGCGAGCGAGGTCATGATGATCGGGCGCAGCCGCATCTTGGACGCATGGATGGCGGCGTCATACGCGCTGAGTCCTTCCTTCTCGCGCATTTCCACGGCGAACTCGAAGATCAGGATGGCGTTCTTCGCGGCCAGCGCAATCAGCACGGTCAGTCCGATCTGGAAGTAGACGTCGTTCTCCATGCCCCGCATCAGGATGCCCAGCAAGGCGCCGAACAGCGCGAACGGCACCGCCAGCAGCACACCAAGCGGAAGCGACCATTTTTCGTACTGGGCCGCCAGGATCAGGAACACCATCAGCAGCGCGAAGGCGAACACGTAGACGGCGGTGGAGCCGGCAGTCTTCTCTTCGTAGGCCTGCCCGCTCCAGGCATACGCGTAGCCCTCGCCCAGCACCTCCTGCGCGATTTCCTCCATGGCCGAAAGTGCCTGCCCCGAGCTGTAGCCCGGCGCGGCGTCGCCGACAATCTTGGCGGCGGGGAAGTTATTGAAGCGCGTGACGATGTCGGCGCCAGGCATGTACTTGGTCGTGGTCACCGCCTTGATGGGCACCATCTCGCCCTTGCTGTTGCGCACGTAGACCTTGTCGAGGTCTTCCGGCCGCGAGCGGAAATCCGGCTCCGCCTGCAGGATCACCTGGAACAGGCGGCTGTTCTTTGGGAACTGGCTCACGTACAGCGACCCGAACATGGTCTGCAGCGCCGAATACACGTTCTCGACCGGCACGCCCTGCGTTTCGGAACGTTCGCGGTCCACCTCCACCAGGTACTGGCGCGAACGCGAGTTGATGGTCGAATTCACACCCGTCAGTTCCGGCCGCTGGTGCGCCTTGGCAATGAACGCGCGCACCCGCTCCTCCAGCTGCTGATACGTATTGTCGCCCGTGCTCTGCAGCCAGAACTCGAAGCCACCGGTCGTGCCCAGGCCAGGAATCGACGGCGGATTGATCGGGATGACCACGCCGTCCTGGTAGGCCGAGAACTCCTTCTTGCCCTGGACGATCAGATCGTTCGCGCTTTCGCCCTTGCCGCGATCATGGAAGCCCTTGAGCGTGATGAACAACGTGCCGGAATTGCTCTTGTTCTGGGAGTCGATCAGGCTGTAGCCGTCGACGGTCGCCACCGAAGCCACGCCCGGCTGCTTGGCCAGCCAGGCCTCCGCGCGCTTGGTCATGTCGCCGGTGCGGTCCAGGCTGGCAGCGTCGGGCATGACCGCGGCGCCGAACAGGTAGCCCTGGTCCTCGACCGGCAGGAACGAGCCCGGAATGCGGATGAACATCAGCACGCTCACGGCGACCATCACCAGTATGAGCGCGATCGACACCACGGAGCGCCGTATCACCAGCTGCAGCGATTTGTCGTAACCGGCGATGAGCTGGTCGAACTTGTTGTTGAACCAGGTGAAGAAGCGGTTCTTCTTGTGTTCGCCAGGCTTGAGCAGGATGGCCGCCAGCGCCGGCGACAAGGTCAGCGCCACGACCCCGGACAGCACCACCGATACGGCAATGGTGACCGCGAACTGCTTGTAGAGCTGGCCCGTAATACCGGACAGGAATGCGACCGGGATGAACACCGCGAGCAGCACCAGCACGATCGCCACCACCGGCCCGCTCACCTCGTCCATCGCCCGCTTGGCGGCTTCCTTCGGTGGCAGCTTGAACTCGGTCATGTTGCGCTCGACGTTCTCGATCACCACGATGGCATCGTCCACGACGATGCCGATCGCTAAGACCATGCCAAATAACGTCAGCATGTTGACCGAGAAGCCGAACGCGCTCATGCCGACAAAGGCGCCGATGATCGACACCGGCACGGCCAGCAGCGGCACCAGCGTCGCGCGGAAGCTCTGCAGGAACAGGTACACCACCAGGATCACCAGGATCACGGCGTCGCGCAGCGTATGCACCACCTCGTTGATCGACTCATGCACGAACTCTGTCGTGTCGAGCGCGATCTCGTATTCCAGCCCGGGCGGGAAGCTCTTCTTCAGATCGGCCAATGTGGCGCGCACCTGCTTGGCGACGTCCAGCGCGTTGGCGCCCGGCTGCTGGTAGACCGCCATCAGCGTGGCGGTCTTGCCCTTGTAGCGGCTGCGCAGCGAATAGTCCTTGGACCCCAGTTCGGCGTGGCCGATGTCCTTGAGCCGTACCAGCGCGGTTTCGCCGGACTGCGCGCGCAGGATCATGTTGTCGAACTCGGCCGGCTCGGTCATGCGGCCCTTGGTCGAGATCGGGAACGTCAGCTGCACCGGACCGTTGGTGGGCGACTGGCCGATACGCCCGGCGGAGAACTGCTGGTTCTGGGCCGCGACCGCGTTCTTCACGTCCTCGGTCGTGATGCCGAGCGAGGCCATGCGGTCCGGCCGCAGCCAGATGCGCATGGCGTAGTCGGGACTGCCGAAGATCGATGACTGGTTGGCGCCGGGTATCCGCTTGATCGCGTCCAGCACATAGATGTTGGCGTAGTTGCCGACAAAGGTCTGGTTGTAGCTGTTGTCCGGCGAGTAGATGGCAATCACCATCATGAACGCGGACGAACGCTTCTGCACCGACACGCCCTGCGACGTCACCTCGCTCGGCAGCGTGGGCAGTGCCAGGTTGACGCGGTTCTGCACGTCGACCTGCGCGAGTTCCGGGTCCGTGCCGATCTCGAAATACGAGGTCAGCGTCAGGTCGCCCGTCGAGGAACTCGTCGAACTCATGTACATCATGCGGTCCGCGCCATTGACCTGCTGCTCGATCGGCGCGGCCACGTTCTGGGCCACCACTTCCGCGCTGGCGCCAGGGTATCGCGTGGTGACCGTGATCGTCGGCGGCGTGATATCCGGGAACTGGGCGATCGGCAGCTTGGTCAGCGCGACCAGGCCGCCCACCGTGATGATGATGGAAACGACCGCCGCGAAGATGGGGCGGTCGATGAAAAAGTGGGCAAGTTTCATGACTTGCCCCCGGCCGGTGCTGCGGCTGCCGTGCTCGATGCCGGAGCGGGAGCCGCGGGCGGCGCCACGGCGCCGCTGGCCGCGGCGGGCGCAGAGCCCGGCGTGGCCTCGACCGGCTTGACCGGTACCCCAGGCGCCAGGCGCAGCGTGCCGCTCACCGCGACGCGCTCCCCGGCCTTCAGTCCGGAACGTACCACCCAGTTATTGCCGGTCCACTCACCGACATCGACCACGCGTTGCTGGGCCTTGTTGTCGGGCCCGATCACCCACACGGTCTGGCCGCGCTGGCTCTGGATGATGGCGTCCTGCGGCACGGCAATGGCGCTCGTGCGCGTGGCGCCATGCACCTTGACCCGCACGAACTGGCCGGGGCGCAGCACGCCCTCGGGGTTGGCCACTTCGGCACGGACCAGGTAGGTGCCGGTTTGCGCGTTGAACGAGGCATCGGCAAAGGCAATGCGCCCATGGTTCGGGAACTCGGTGCCATCGGCCAGCACGATCACGACTTCGAAGCGGTCCTGTCCGGGATACTTGATCGCGCCCGATTCCCGCTCCGTGCGCATGCGCAGCACTTCATTCTCGGACAGGCTGAAGTTCACCCACATCGGGTCGAGCCTGGCGACGTAGGTCAGCAGGCTGTTGGCCGAGTCGATATAGGAGCCCGGCTGGCGCTTGGCGAAACTCGACAGGCCGGCCACCGGCGAAGTGATGGTCGTATAACCCAGGTTGAGCCTGGCGCTGATGACATTGGCTTTCGCGCCTTCCACGGCCGCCGCGGCAGCCTGTTCCTTGCCCACGGCATCATCGAGATCGCGCTGGCTCAAGGCGTTGCGTTCGGCCAGCGGCCGCACGCGCTTCAGGTCGGCGCGAGCCGTGGACAGGCGGGCCTGCTGCTGCCCCAGTTCGGCCTCGGCCGCCTGCAAGGTGGCCTCGAACGGCTTGCGGTCCATCAGGAACAGGGTCTGGCCGGCCTTGACCACGGCGCCTTCGGTATAGACCCGCTTGTCCAGGAAGCCATTGACGCGCGCCCGGATCTCCACTTGCTGCGAGCTCTCGGTCTGGCCGACGAAGTCGTAGACCAGCGGCACGTCCCGCAGCGCCACCGTCATGACCCCGACCTCCGCCGCAGGAGGCGCAACTGCCGCAGGCTTCTCCTTGCTGCACCCCGCCACCAGCAAGACCGCAAGCAGCCCCGCTGCCCTGCGCCAGTTGAGCATTGTCCTCACGTGACCTCCTGTGCCAGCAAACATGGCAGCCTCTTGTTCCAGGCACGACGAGCCAAAGCCGGCCGTGCTGGTGCCTGTTCAGGCAGGTTACGGCGCGCCAAAGGGCGCGCCTATTCAAACTTTTTGTGGCCGTGTTTACTCATTTCGTCGCGCAAATCGGCCGTCATGCGCGGGCGCCGCTTCGCTCTGCCGCCGGCGCCTCAGCGCCGGAAGCCGCCGTGGAACCTGCCGCCGCCACGGAAGCCGCCGCCACCGAAACGGCCACCGCCCTGCCATCGCTGCGCCGCGCCCTGGAAGCGCTGCTGGCCGACTTCGCGCGCCTGCCGTTGCTGGTCCAGCCGGCCCGTGACTTCGTTGCTGGATTGCACCGGTTCCCAGCCGCCCGGCGTGTGTTTTTGCCAGCCGTTGTCGGTGTGCTGGTACACGGACCCGTCGTGCCCGGCATAGACATTGCCGTTGTTCCAGACCACCGCATTGCCCTTGTCCGGATTGGCAACGAAGCCACGGCTGCCGGCCGTGTGCTGGCCCGTCTGGGCATTGCCTGCGATGCCGGCCTCGGCCGCGCCCACGCGCCCGGTCTGGGCGTTGTAGCCGGCGGCCTGGCGCCCGGCTGCATAGTTGCCGGTGTATTCGTTGCCGACGACACCGCCACGCCCGGCGCCTTCACGGCCGGTGGACGGATTGGCGAACGACCCCTGCCGTCCCGCCGCGAAATTGCCGGAATACGGATTGAACGCGGCGCCGCGGCTGCCCTGGAAATGCGCGCCCGTGGCGGGGTTGAATCCCGAGGCCGCGGTGCCGCGCCACTCGGTGCCTGTCCAGGCATTCCAGCCCTGCGCGTGCGTGACTGTGCCCTGCCCCCAGCGGCCGTAGAAGTTGGCCTGGTTCACGTTCACGTAATTCCAGTTGTAGGGGCCGCCGCCCCACCAGTAAGGTCCCCAGTAAGGCGACGCCGCCCCCCAGAAGGCGCCGGCGGCAAAGCCGAACGCAAAACCCTCGGCCAGGCCGATGCCGAAGCCCGCGCCATAGCCGTAGGTGACCGGATAGCCGTAATAGACCGCGCCCACATACGCCGGATAGACGTAGCCGGTGCCGTACACCACGGTGCCGTCGGCGCTGACCACCACGCCCATGTAGCCCGGGGTGTAGCCGACCACGACGGTCTCCGGCGTGACCGAATAGATGCGCACGTAGGTCACGTAGTAGACCGGGGAGCTCGGCGGAATGGTGTAGATGGCCGATGGCACCTCGGTCGCCACGCGCCAGGTGCCCGCCGGCGAAGGCGCCGTGAACCAGACGCCGTTGGCCACGGCGTAGTAATGGCTGCTGTCCACCTCGATCACCGGCGTGCCGGTGTTGAGCGCGTAGCTGAGCGACGTGCCGGTGATCGGCACGAAGCGCGGCGCGCCATCATAGGCAACGGTCAGTTCCGCCTTCGCTCGCGACACGGTGGCCGTCTGCGGAATGGTGGCGGCGATCGCGGCCTCCTTTGCCTGCGGCGTGCCCGGCACCGACACCAGCACGTTGGCCTTGGGATCGTTCGGGGAGATCTTCGCGAAATCGGCCGGAAGCTCGGCGCCGGGCACGTATTCCCAGGGGCCTGGCAGCATCGATGCGCGGAACCAGCGGCCCGACACCAGTACGTAGTAGTTGTTGGAGGCCGGATCGACGAACACTGCGTGGTCCGCATTTGACATGGCCAGCAGCCCGCCGCCACCCACCGGCTTCATCTGTGGCGCGCCGCTGGTCACCACGAGTTCGGTCGGCCGCGTCGCCAGCACGATGTCGGGCCCGCGCGCGGGGCGCTTGCCGTCCGCCGGCAGCATCGCGTCGGGCTTCAAGGACGCGGCGGCCTTGGTGGCGGCGTACTGCAGGCTCTTTGGCACGGTCGCCATCACTTCCCAGGAGCCGCCTGCGGACTCGGACCGATACCAATACCCTGCCGCCTGAAGGTACAACTCGCCGCCGGGCTCGCGCAGCAGCATGGCCCGGCTGTTCAGCGCGCGTTCGTAGCCGGTCCCCGGCACGGCGCGCCAGGCCGGGTCACCGTCCACCAACACGAGCAGGGTCGGCGTGGTGGCAAAGACAATCTGCGGAGCATCGTTCTTCACCGTCACCCGCGCCGCGCTGGCCAGCTGGCGCGAAACGGCGTAGCTGGCCTGGAGTTCGTCCAGCGGCACCGTCAGGCCGGCGGGCGGAAGCCGGGCCAGGAGGGCATTGCGCACCTGGTCGGCGGCGTCGGGGCGCGTCGGCACCTCGACGCTTTCAATGGTGATCTGGGTCAGTTGGACCAGTGCCGATGGCTTGTCGATATCGGCGATGGCCGAGAAATGGACCACGCCATACGTCGGCGACCCGTCCTTCGCGCCGACTGCCACCGCGGCACGGCCTGACATGCGGTTGCCTTCCCACTTCTCGATCTCCGGCTGGTACAACTCGACATGCTCGCTGGCCGCGTCGAAATTCCGGGGCCAGGTAAGCGGGGTAACCGTCTTGGGCGGTGTTGCCGCTTGTGGCGCGACCGGCGACAGCGCGATGCAGACGGCAACCGCCAGCGCGCTGGCGTGCTTAAGGCGAAACGACATGGAATATCTCCGGCTTGGGCTGACCGCCGTGCAGGCATAACAGACGAACGCTGGGCACGATGCGGCACAACCGACCCGTCTTTGTGCGAATCTAGATGAGCCTGCAAGGGCGGACAATCCGTTTCAAAAACATTCAGCACGAGACCGCAAAAGGCTCAGATCACTAACCTCGGCACGCGTGAAGCGCGTCGGCTGCGTCACATGCCGATTTCGATTCGATCCCGGAAGACCGGCGGTAAATCCCTGCCACGACCGTCAATGGCACATTGCAGCCACGCCGGCAGCGTGTACGCCCTTGAACCTGCGCCGCGCTGGCCCCACCTTTTCCGGACGCTCGCCCAAATCCGCCCCCATGACCCCAAGGATCACCATCCTGACCGCCGGTACCATCACGGCACTGTTGCACGCCTATATCGGCTTGCGCCTGCTGCCTGACCTGCCGCTGCCCCTGCTGGTCAAGTTGCTGGGCGGCGCCTGGCTGGCGCTGTCATGCGCGCTGCTGCCGGCCGGCCTGCTGGCGCGCCGCGTGAGCCAGCCGTGGTCGGACGCGGTGTCCTGGATCGGCATGCTGGCGATGGGCTTCTTCTCCACGCTGCTGGTGCTGACGGTTGCTCGCGACATCGTGCTGGTCGTGGCCTGGCTGGCGGGCTGGCAACCCGTCGGGCTGTACGCCTATAGCGCCGCCGCAGTGCCGGCGCTGGCGCTGCTGGTGACGCTGGCCGGCTACGTGAATGCTCGGCGGCTCGCCCGGGTGGTCGAAGTCGACGTGCCGGTCAGCGGCCTGCCCGAGGCGCTGCATGGCTTCACGATCGCCCAGATCAGCGACATCCACGTCGGCCCGACGATCAAGCGGCCTTACCTGGACCGCATCGTCGACCGCGTCAACAGCCTGCAGGCCGATGCGGTGGCCATCACCGGCGACCTGGTCGACGGCACCGTGCGCGAGCTGTCCGCCCACACCGCTCCGCTAGCGCGGCTGCAGGCACGCCACGGGGTGTACTTCGTCACTGGCAACCATGAGTATTACTCCGGCGCCGAACCGTGGATCGCCGAACTAAGCCGGCTTGGCCTGCGCGTGCTGATGAACGAGCACGTGGCGCTCGATCATGGCGGCGACGTCCTGGTACTGGCCGGCGTGACCGATTACTCGGCTGGCCGCTTCCACGAGCACCACCGCAGCGACCCGACGCGCGCGCTGCAAGGCGCGCCACGCGCCGGCGCACGCGTGCTGCTGGCCCACCAGCCGCGCACGGCGCCTGCCGCGGTCGAGGCCGGCTTCGACCTCCAGTTGTCAGGCCACACCCATGGCGGCCAGTTCTGGCCATGGAACCTGTTCGTGCCGATGCAGCAGCCGTTCACCGCAGGCTTGGCGCGGCATGGGGCGATGTGGGTCTATGTCAGCCGGGGGACGGGATATTGGGGGCCACCCAAGCGGTTTGGGGCGCCGTCGGAGATTACGCGGGTGAGGCTGGTGCGAGCGTAAGGCTGAAATGCGTCGACGAGCTTGCTTGCCGACGCAAGCCTATTGGCAGATGCCAATAGATACACATACGCCAGGGAGAGCACTGTGATCATTGAGCCAGGAAAGGCAACATGTGCCGTGATCCTCGGTCACCGCTGATATGCAAAACGCCCCTTCAATTGAAGGGGCGTTAGCTTTAAGGCCGCACCAATCAGCGCGAAATCGGCTTGTAGCGGATCCGCTTCGGCTTGGCGCCTTCCTCACCCAGGCGGCGCTTCTTGTCCGCCTCGTATTCCTGGTAGTTGCCCGGGAAAAATTCCACGTGCGAATCGCCTTCAAAGGCCAGGATGTGCGTGGCGATCCGGTCCAGGAACCAGCGATCGTGCGAGATCACCATCACGGAGCCGGCGAACTCCAGCAGCGCATCTTCCAGCGCACGCAGCGTTTCCACGTCCAGGTCGTTCGACGGTTCGTCCAGCAGCAGGACGTTGCCGCCGGCGATCAGCGTCTTGGCCATGTGCAGGCGGCCGCGTTCACCGCCCGACAGCGTGCCGACCTGCTTCTGCTGGTCGCCGCCCTTGAAGTTGAAGCGGCCGATGTAGGCGCGTGACGGCGTTTCGTACCGGCCCACGGTCAGGATGTCGGCGCCGCCCGAAATCTCCTCGAACACGGTCTTGCTGCCATCCAGCGCGTCGCGACTCTGGTCGACGAAGGCCATCTTCACGGTCGGCCCGATCTTGATCTCGCCGCTGTCCGGCTGTTCCTGGCCCGTGAGCATCTTGAAGAAGGTCGACTTGCCGGCGCCGTTCGGGCCGATGATGCCGACAATGGCGCCCGGCGGCACCTTGAAGCTCAGGTTCTCGATCAGCATGCGGTCGCCAAACCCCTTGCTGACGTTGTCGAACTCGATCACCTCGTTGCCCAGGCGTTCACCCACGGGGATGAAGATTTCCTGGGTTTCGTTGCGCTTCTGGTATTCCTGGCTGTTCAGCTCGTCGAAACGGGCCAGACGCGCCTTGGACTTGGCCTGTCGGCCCTTCGGGTTCTGGCGCACCCACTCCAGTTCCTTGTGCAGCGCCTTCTGGCGGGCCGATTCGCTGGCTTCCTCCTGCTTGAGGCGGTTTTCCTTCTGGTCCAGCCACGAGCTGTAGTTGCCCTTCCAGGGAATGCCCTGGCCGCGGTCCAGTTCCAGGATCCACTCGGCGGCATTGTCGAGGAAGTAGCGGTCGTGGGTCACGGCCACCACGGTGCCCGGGAAGCGCGTCAGGAACTGTTCCAGCCAGTCCACCGACTCGGCGTCCAGGTGGTTGGTCGGTTCGTCGAGCAGCAGCATGTCGGGGCGCGACAGCAGCAGGCGGCACAACGCCACGCGGCGCTTCTCGCCACCGGACAGGTGGCCGACCTTGGCGTCCCACGGCGGCAGTCGCAGCGCATCGGCGGCAATTTCGAGCTGCAGCTCGGCGTTGTTGCCATCGCTGGCGGCCAGGATCGCCTCGTACTTGGCCTGGTCGGCGGCGAGTGCGTCAAAGTCCGCATCCGGCTCGGCATAGGCGGCGTAGATCTCGTCGAGCTTCTTGCGCGCCTCGAATACGCCACCGAGCGCTTCTTCCACCGATTCCCGCACGGTTTGCTCGGGATCCAGCTGCGGTTCCTGCGGCAGGTAGCCGATGTTCAGGTTCGGCATCGGCGTGGCTTCGCCTTCGATCTCCTTGTCCAGGCCAGCCATGATCTTCAGCACCGTGGACTTGCCCGAGCCGTTCAGGCCAAGCACGCCGATCTTGGCGCCGGGGAAAAAGGACAGCGAGATGTCCTTCAGGATGTGACGCTTGGGCGGAACGATCTTGCCCACGCGGTTCATGGTGAAAACGTACTGAGCCATGGAGTGCGGTGTCCGTGCTGTGCGGGGAATTTGGGAATGGGCGGAGTTTAACAAAGCACGTGCCCGCCGGTCGGCGAAATGCCGGCGCGCCCGGTACAATCCAGAGTTCGCTGTAGCGCTAACCCATTGATTTCATTCGCCCATGAGCAAACCTGCCCTGACCCTTAAGTTCAAGTGCAAGAAGTGCACGAAGCCCGTCACGCTGTACCTGCAGAAGACTTCGGCCTGCTCGCATATCACGCCGTACCAGGGCTTCTGCAAATGCGGCGAGCTGATGCGCCACGCCACCGGCGACAAGGACGCCGTGGAGTCCTTCGTCAATTCGATGGACAACAGCTGGATGCACCACCATCACCACCACCACTGATCCGCGCGCCGTGAACGCAAACACCTGGCAGCCGTCCGCGAAGGACCCGATGCGCTTCCTGGGCGGATACCCGCCAGGCGTGCTCGACCAGGTGCGCGAACTGGCCGCGGCCGGCAAGCTTGGCGAGCACATCGCGCGCCGCTACCCGGGCCAGCACGGCGTGCAGTCCGACCGCGCACTGTATGACTACGCGTCCGAACTGAAGCAGGAATTCCTGCGCAGCGCGCCGCCGCTGCACAAGGTCGGCTACGACGCCCGCCTCGACACGGCCCACAAGGCGCTCGGCCTGCATACCGCGATTTCACGCGTGCAGGGCGGCAAGCTCAAGGCCAAGAAGGAAATCCGCGTGGCCTCGCTGTTCAAGGAAGCGCCGCCCGAATTCCTGCGCATGATCGTCGTGCACGAGCTCTCCCACCTCAAGGAGAGTGACCACAACAAGGCGTTCTATCGCCTGTGCGAGCACATGGAGCCGCACTACCACCAGCTCGAATTCGACACGCGGCTGTGGCTGGCGTCGCGCGAACTCTAGCCCGGCATGCCGCAACGGCAGCTCTACAAGAAGCCGATTGAGAACCACGGCACCAGTGTCAGCAGCAACAGGGCTATGAACAACGCGGCAATGTGGGGCCAGACCCGGGGCATCGCCACATCGGGCGAAACCCGCCCGATGGCGCAGGCCGCATAGAAGCCCACGCCGAACGGCGGCGCAAACAGGCCCAGGCCCATCGCGAAGATCACCACCATGGCGTAATGCACCTCGTGCACCCCGATCAGCTTCGCAATCGGGAACAGCAGCGGGCCGAACAGCACGATGGCGGGAATGCCCTCCAGCAGGCTGCCCAGGACGACAAAGGCCAGCGCCGAGACGAGCAGGAAGCCAATCTTGCCGCCGGGCACGGCCGACATGATCTTCACCAGGTCCAGCGCAAAACCCGACTGTGTCAGCGCCCACGCCATCGTGGTGGCGCAGCCAACGATCAGCAGGATCGCTCCCGACAGCGCCGCCGTGTCCAGCAGCATCGGATAGACCCTCCGCCAGTCGAACTGGCGGTAGATCAGCACGCCTGCCAGCACGGTGTAGAAGATGCCGATGGTCGATACCTCGGTGGCCGTGGCCACGCCCTCCACCACCGCGGTGCGGATGATGACCGGCAGGGCCAACGCAGGCAACGCAATCAGCAGCAACCTGAGGATTTCCTTGCGCGAGGGCCGCCCGGCGCCGCTCATGTCTTCCTTGCGCGTCTGGAACCAGACCACGAAAGACATCATTACCAGGCCAACGACTGCGGGCATCAAACCGCCGACGAACAGCGCGGTGATCGACACACCGGTCACCGATCCAACCGTGATCAGCACGATGCTAGGCGGAATGGTTTCCGACATGGCCCCCGACGCCGACAGCAGCCCGATCAGGTCGCCATCCCTGGCGCCGCGCTTCTTCATCTCGGGAAACAGCGCCGGCGCCACGGCGGCCATGTCGGCGGCCTTGGCGCCCGAGATGCCCGAGACGATGTACATCGCCCCCAGCAACACATATTGCAGGCCGCCACGCAGATGGCCGATCAGGCTGACCAGAAAGTTGATCATCGCCCGCGCCAGCCCCGTCATCTCGATCAGCCCCCCCAGGAAGACGAACAGCGGCACCGCCAGCAGGATCAGGTGGGACATCCCTTCCTGCATGCGGTTCGGGATGATGGAAAGCGGCGTGGCCGTGGACAGCGCCAGATACGACAGCGTCGCAAGGCCGAAGGCAAAGGCGATAGGAACGCCGATGACCACACAGGTGACGAGCATCAGCAGGAAGAAGATCACCAGGTTGGCATTGCCCAGTTCCATCAGCGTGGGCGACAACAGCCAGAGCGCGCCGCCGCCGGCGGCGACCAGCAAGCCGCTCAAGATGACCGGCCTCCAGCTTGCGCGGTCCAGCAAGCGCATGGCGGCGGTCACCAGCATCAGCACCACGCCGACAAATACGGCTGCGGCCCGATAGCCTTCGCTGACCTCCAGCGTCGGTGTCGTGACTTCCAGGTGTTCGGTCAGGTGCTCCCAGGCTGGCCCGACCAGCAGCAGCAGGAACGCCACCACCAGCCACATGCCGAATGCATCGAGCCAGACGCGCCTGGCCGGCGACACGTTCTTGACGAACGTGGTCAGCTGCATGTGCGCACTGCGATGCAGCGCAATGATGGCGCCGAGCATCGCCAGCCAGAGAAACAGGATGCCGGCCAGTTCATCCGTCCATGGAATGGGGTCATGCAGCACGTACCGCGCGAAGGCACCGCCACCAAGGATCACGATTTCGGCAAGCACGATCAGCGCGGCAGGTACCTCCACGAGGCACGCCATGATCCGGCCCCAGAGCACCATGGCCGCCGAAGATGCATGTGAGGGGTGGACAAAGGTTTCGGCGGCGTGCTCCATGACAATCTCCTCCTTCTTGTTTTTGTCGGTTGCGCCTGGCGTCATGCGAGCGGGCCGGAGTATTTCTCCAGCTTCGCCCACGCTTCGTCGCCATACTTTCTCTTCCACTCCTTGTAGAAGCCGGCGCTTTGCAGCAGCTTGCGGAACGGCGCCGGATCGGGTCGGTTGAACGTGATGCCTAGCCGCGTCAGCTCGGCCTGCGCATCGACATTCAGGCGCGCAATGTCCTCGCGCTGCTTCAGCGCCGCAGCGGTGAAGTTGGCGGTGATCGACGCCTGCGCTTCACGCGGCAGCGCCTGGAATTTCTTGGCGTTGCCGAAGATGAAATGGCCATCCCACGTGTGGCCGGTCAGCGAGCAGAACTTCTGCACTTCATAGAGCTTGGCGCTGCGGATCAGGGCCAGCGGGTTCTCCTGACCATCGACCACGCGGGTCTGCAGCGCTGAATACAGTTCGCCGAACGGGACGGCGGTTGGCGACGCACCCAAGGCCCTGAACATCGAAATCCAGAGCGGAATGCCGGGTACCCGGAGCTTGAGCCCCTTCAGGTCGTCCGGCGTGTTGACCGCCCGGCTGGCCGTGGTGATGTTGCGGTAACCGTTGTCCAGGCACCGCTCGAACCCATGCAGGTTGGCCTTGCCGAGCGCGGCCCGCACGTAGGCACCAAGTTCGCCATCCATGGCGGCCCACACCGTGGCGTAGTCCTTGAAGGCGAAGGCCACGCCGTTGATGCCGGCGGTCGGCACCAGCGTCTGCAGGTTGGTGCCGGCCGTGGACATGAAATCGATGGCGCCGGCTCGGACTTGCGAAATCATGTCCGGTTCGCTGCCGAGCTGGCTGGTCGGATAGACCAGCAGGTCCACCTTGCCGCCGGTGTCTTTGCGGATGGCTTGCGCGGCCTCCTGGATGCGCAGCGTGCCCGGATGGTCCGCCGGAAACGCAGTGCCGTACTTCAGCTTGATGCTGCCGGCCTGGGCAAACGCCCGGCAGGTGGGCAGCGTCAGGGCGAGGCCGCCGACGGTGAGCGCGCCGAACCGGCGCCGGGTCAATGCAGTAGCCATGACTTGGGATGTCTCCTCTTGCGTTGAGCTTGGATGGCGGCTGGCTCAGGACGACAGCAGCACGGCCGCGCCGCGCTCCCGCAGCACCGCCAGATAACGGGCGAGCCGTACCGCGAACGATGGCGGCCACGGTGCGCCGCCGAAAACGGCGGCATGGCCGAGCGCCAGCCTTGCGGCTTCGAGGTCGCTGGCCGCTACGCGCAGGCGGACCGCGAGCGCGGGCGCACCGGGGTCACGGACGGCCAGCGGCTCGCCGCTGTCACAGGCATCGCTGCGCAGGTAGTGCAGCCAGGCGGCGAGCGCGCGTTCGAGGCATGGCCGTTCGATGCCGGCACTTGCACTTTCGCGCAAGGCCGGAAGCCAGCGCACCGGAACCTTCTGCGTACCGTCCCTCGCGATCTGTGCGGTGCGGTGCGCGAGCGCGGGATTGGCGAAGCGCCGCAACAGCTCGCCGCAGTAGCGGCCAACGTCGAAGGCGGCCGGCGCGTCGACGGTATCCCGCAAGTCTTGCATCACGCCATGGGCAAAGGCGCCGACGACGGGGTCAGCCATGGCCGCGGCTACGCTGTCGAAGCCGCACAGTTGCCCCGCATAGGCGATGGCAGAATGCGTGCCATTGAGCAGGCGCAGCTTCATCGCCTGGTAGGGGCGCACATCGCCCGTCAGCACGGCGCCGCCCGCTTCCCACGCTGGCCGGGGCCCCGCGAAGCAGTCTTCGATGACCCACTGCGAGAACCGCTCGCAAACAATGGCCGCCTCGTCGCGCACGCCGAGGCGTTCCTGAACCCAGTCCAGCGATGCTGGCGTGGCGGCTGGCACGATCCGGTCCACCACGGAATTGGGCAGCGCGATCTCGTCCCGGATGCGCCGCGCAAGCGCCGGATCGATTAGCCCGGCGTATTGCGTCAGCAGTTTGCGCAGCGTATCGCCGTTGTCAGACATGTTGTCGCAACACACGATGCTGAGCGGCGCTCCCGCTGGCCGCCTGCGGAGACCCGCGGCCAGCACACCGAGCGTGCTGGCTGGCGCGGCTGGATGGCAGAGGTCGTGCCGGATGTCCGCATCATCGATATCGAGGTCCGACGTGGACGGGTTCTGGCTGTAGCCCTTCTCCGTCACGGTGCAGGTGACGACCGTGACGGCCGGGTCAGCCAGCGCCGCGATGACCTGCTGCAAGGCCTGCGGCGCATACAGGGCCTGCACCACGGCGCCCACGACGCGCGTCGTAGCCGCATCGCCTTCGCGTTCGGTGACGGAGTAGAGGTGATCCTGGCTCTCCAGCGCCTGTACCGTGCGCGGATCCCGCAGGCTGACGCCGAGGATGCCCCATCGCTTGTCGCCTTGCCGGATGGCGGCCTCCGTATAGAGCGCCTGGTGCGCGCGGTGAAACGCACCCAGGCCGAGGTGGACGATGCCGCGGGCCAGGCAGCCGGGATGGTAGCCGGGCAGTTGGATACCGGTCTCGCCCGTGTCGATACTGGAAAGCGTGTGCTGCCCCAGTTCCATCATCTCGGTACCTCGATCGTCCGCCTTGCCACATTCGCCGCCCGAAATTTGCACATGACTGCGAGCGTAGCATCGCGGATGGGCGCTCCAATGTTCTCCAATTCCGCTGCTCTAAGCAGAAATTGCCGCATTTTCTGCAGACCCTGCCCTATTTTTCCTGGCGCTCCACGACGTAGCATCGTTGTACGGAAAGCACCCTCACTGACTGATCCGACCGGAGCGCGCGCCTTGAAGATCGAACACATACAGACCATCGTCACCTGCCCCGATCGCAACTTTGTGACGGTCAGAGTGACGACTGACCAAGGCGTGTACGGGCTGGGCGACGCCACGCTCAACGGCAGGGAACTGGCTGTCGTGGCTTACCTCGACGAGCACGTGATTCCCTGCCTGGCGGGGCGCGACCCGCGCAACATCGAGGACATCTGGCAGTACCTCTACCGCGGCGCCTACTGGCGGCGCGGGCCGGTCACGATGACCGCCATCGCGGCCATCGACATGGCGCTGTGGGACATCAAGGGCAAGCTGGCCGGCATGCCGGTGTACCAGTTGCTGGGCGGCAAGAGCCGCCACGGGCTGATGGTGTACGGCCATGCCAATGGCCGCGACCACAGCGAAGCCATCGATGCCGTGCACAGGCATATCGAGGAAGGCTACAAGGCCATCCGCGTGCAATCCGGCGTGCCGGGCCTGTCGAAGGTGTACGGCGTGGGCAGGCAACAAGGCCATTACGAACCGGCGGAGAAAGGCCTGCCCCCGGAGGAGCCGTGGGATACGTCGCTCTACCTGCATCACACACCGGAACTGTTCCGCAAGGTGCGCGAGGCGGTCGGCTTCGCGCACCATCTGCTGCATGATGCGCACCACCGGCTGACACCCATCGAAGCGGCCCGCCTCGGCAAGGAACTCGAACCGTTCGGCCTGTTCTGGCTTGAGGACGCCACGCCGGCCGAGAACCAGGATGCCTTCCGCCTCATCCGCCAGCACACCACCACGCCGCTGGCCGTGGGCGAGATCTTCAATTCCATTTGGGACTGCAAGGACCTGATCAGCAACCAGCTGATCGACTACATCCGCGCCACCATCGTGCACGCGGGCGGCATCACGCATGTGCGGCGCATCGCGGACTTCGCGGCCATGTACCAGGTGCGCACGGGCTTCCACGGCGCCACCGACCTGTCTCCGGTATGCATGGCCGCCGCGGTCAATTTCGGGCTATGGGCGCCGAACTTCGGCATCCAGGAACTGATGCCGCATAGCGCCCTGACCGACGAAGTGTTTCCGCACAACTACCGCTTTGAAGACGGCCACCTCGTCATGGATGAAGTGCCGGGCCTCGGCGTCGAGATCGACGAAACGCTGGCTGCGAAGTATCCGTACGAGCGCGCCTGCCTGCCGGTTGCGCGCTTGCGCGACGGTGCAATGTGGAACTGGTAAGCCAGAACAAGGATCCAGCATGTTGAGCGTGGTCGTCGACAAACCGAACAGCATGGCCGTGTGCGAACGGCCGACTCCCGATCCCGCCGCGGGCGAGGTTCGCGTGCGCGTGCGCTACGCCGGCATCTGCGGCTCCGACTTGCATATCTTCCATGGCAAGAACCCGTTCGCGGCCTATCCGCGCATCATCGGCCACGAGTTCGGTGGCCATATCGACGCGGTGGGCGCGGGCGTCAGCGCAGCGCGCATCGGCCAGCGGGTGGTGGTGGATCCGGTGATCAGCTGCGGCCAGTGCCACGCGTGCCGGATCGGCCGGCAGAACGTTTGCAGCGGCCTGCAAGTGATAGGCGTGCACCGCGACGGCGGCTTCAGCGAATACGCGTGCGTGCCGGCGCGCAATGCCTACGTGGTGCCGGATGGCCTGCCGGCCACCAGCGCGGCAGTGATCGAACCGTTTGCCGTGGCGGCCAACGTGGCCTGCCGCACCGGCGTGCTGCCGGAAGACATCGCGCTGATTTATGGCGCCGGGCCGGTCGGCCTCAACTTGCTGCAAGTGCTCAAGCGCGTGCATGGCGTGCGGACTTTCATTACCGATCACGTCGATGAACGCCTTGCGCTGGCGCGCGCCTGCGGCGCCGAAGAGGACGAGATCATCAACACCTTGCATGCGCCGCTGGAACAGACGCTTGCTCTGCGCGGCGTGGAAGGCGGCCCGACGCTGATCTATGACGCCGTCTGCCACCCTTCGATTCTCGAAGAAGCGGTGCGCATTGCGGCGCCGGCGGGTCGGATCGGTGTTCTAGGCTTTTCCGCGACACCGTCGGCCATCCCGCAGCAAGAGCTGACGCGGAAGGAGCTGACGCTGTATGCGTCGCGCCTCAACTGCGCGATGTTCCCAACCGTGATCGACTGGATCTCGCGCGGATTGGTGGACCCCGGACATATCGTCACGCATACGGTCGACTTCCGGGAAGTCACCGGCGCATTCGACCTGGCCGGACGCAACCCGCGCGAGAGCTGCAAGGTATTGCTCGATTTTGGCGAGGCAAGTTAACCGGTACAGGGAATCGGAAATTTCCGTGATTGGTCTAGGCACAACGCCATTTTATGGCCAGCACTGCTGATGCAGGATGCGCGGGTTCGCACGGAAATGCGAACTGTCCTATCGAATCGCCATCGGCATCGCGGAATACTTGAGGCTGTCATCGCGCAGCGGTGACCGGGTGTGGAAGCCCGAGAGCAGTGATCGAACGGCCCTGAAGGGGCCGTTCGATTCGAGTTCGCGAATTATCCGCTTCCATGGCGGGCGGACACGAGGCAGCCGCAAGGCTTACCGATCACTGCACCGGTCTTCCACCCTCGTCGTCAGGCCCGCCGCCTCCCTAACTTCTTGCGGCAGGCTTTCCATAAACGATGGAGGTCATATGTCGATCATCGATGTAGCAGCAGCGGATTCCAGCCTTGAAAAAGTCAGCGCAGGAATCGAGGGTGTGCTTCGCCTGCTGGAGCCGCAGTGTGAGCGGTCGGAGGAATGCTTCAGTGCGTTCTGCCTGCTTGAGCTGGTACGGGCGCGACTAGGACTGGTAATGGCTGGGGAATTGCAGGTGCATTGACGGGGGATGGCTTCTGGCGTGGCCGGACTTTCGGCTACGCCGGGAGAAGGCCCGCATGCTTTGATTCCTTTCTCCACCGCTTCTTGGTCTTCACTGAGCCGCGCGCAGCGCAGCCGTAGGCGATGATGCGATATCGCGGGCAGTGTCGGGCCACGGACAGTTTCGGGGCTCGTTCAATCATTGCCGGAGAGCCTGCATACGGGCGCGCCCCACGCGGCAGGCAGCCGGGCAGATCCTGAAGCGAATACCCGTACAACGCCCTCGGCACACTACGATCAATATTCGCCCGCTAGGGTAAGCGACGCGTTTTTCTGCTTACTCTTTTGTCGCTCCCCTCCATGTCAGGATAGTTGTCGCCTCGCTGCCTTTCGATGAAGGACAATGGGGGGCGGTAACGGTTGGAAGATGAAGCCTTATCCGGCGGAGTACAAAGAATGGGTGGTCGAGCAGATGAAGCCGCCCTTGAACCGGTCGGTGGCGGAGTTGGCCAGGGAGACAGGCATTACAACGGTGTGCCTGCGCAACTGGCGCAACGCGGCCCGAGAGCAAGGAAAGGTTGTGCCAGGCAACGGCAAACAAAGTGATAAGTGGTCCAGTGCGGACAAGTTCCGAGTGGTGCTGGAGACGGCGCCCCTGAGTGAGGCGGAGCTGTCCGAATACTGCCGCAGGAAGGGTATTCAGCCGGAACAGATCCGGGCGTGGCGGGCCGCGTGCGAGCAGGCCAATGCCAAGACACCAGACAAGCCTGACCTGGCGCAGCGCCGCGAGGAACAGGCGGCTCAGAAGCGGATCCGGGATCTTGAGCGCGAACTCAAGCGCAAGGATGCGGCGCTGGCTGAGACAGCAGCGCTGCTGGTGCTGAGAAAAAAAGCCGAGGCGATCTGGGGAAGGGACGAGGAAGACTGATCAACGTCTCGGATCGCCGCGATGCCATTGCGTTGATCGATGAAGCGGTAAAGAGCGGTGCACGCCAGTCCAGGGCCTGCGAGGAACTGGACTTGAGTGAGCGCACCTTGCAGCGCTGGCGCCATGCGCCAGAGGATGGCCGCCCGGGAGCGCAGCGCCCGGTGCCGGCGAACAAGCTCAGCGAGGCAGAACGGCAGGCCGTGCTGGCAGCGGCCAACCAGCCTGGCTACGAGAGCCTGACGCCGCACCAGATCGTGCCGAAGTTGGCCGACGAGGGCCGCTACCTGGCGTCGGAATCGACGTTCTACCGTGTGCTTCGGGCTGCAGGGCAGAGCCGGCGACGTGGACGCAGTCACAATGCCAAGCCCCGCGCGCCGACCACGCATCGTGCAGACGGTGCCAATCAGGTGTGGTGCTGGGACATCACGTGGATGCCCACTACGGTGAAGGGTCGCTTCTTCTACTGGTACATGATGCAGGACATCTACAGCCGCAAGCTGGTGGTCAATGAAGTGCACGAGAGCGAGTCGGTGGAGCATGCCCGCCGGCTGCTCGAACTGGGCTGTCTGCGCGAGCAAACGGCTGGGCGGCCGCTGGTGCTGCACTCTGATAATGGCAGCGTCATGAAGGGGCTGAGCATGCGCGCTGCGATGCAGGATCTGGGCGTGGTGCCGTCATACAGCCGCCCACGCGTGAGCAACGACAACGCCTATGCCGAAGCGTTGTTCCGTACGGCCAAGTACTGCCCGCTGTGGCCCGAGAGGCCATTCGATACGCTGGAACAGGCGCGTGAATGGGTGCATCGGTTCGTGCGTTGGTACAACGAGGAGCACCGTCACAGCGGGCTGAAGTATGTCACGCCGAACCAGCGGCACCGCGGGGAAGCGATACCCCTGCTGGCGCGACGAATGGTGGTGTATCAGGCTGCGCGCGCCCGGCACCCGCAGCGCTGGTCGCGGGGAATCCGGAATTGGAAGCTGGATCCAGTGGTCTACCTGAACCCCGAGCGGGCTGAGCTGGAGCCTAAGGAGTACCGGAAAGCAGCATAGCGGCGGACGCGACAACTACCTTGACACACGCCG